>NZ_FOBJ01000041.1:0-6228 GCF_900109805.1 Variovorax sp. YR750 | reverse complement strand
CTGCCCGCAAAGCCCCGCAGCAGTTCGTCTCCCGCCTGGTGTCCGAACTGGTCGTTGATCCGCTTGAACCCGTCGATGTCCAGGTACATCAGCGCCATCAGCGCGCCGGCCTCCCGGGCGCGTTCCATGGCCTGCGCCAGGCGCACCTCGAACCCCGCGCGATTGGCAAGACCGGTGAGCGGATCGATCTGCGCCAGGTCCACCAGGCGCTTCTCCTCCAGCTTCTGCCGCGTGATGTCGGTGATCACGGCGTGGAAGCCGACGATGGTCTCGTCGTTCACCGCCGGCTGCGGGATGTACTGGGCCTCGTAGCAGTAGTAGCTGTCGCTCTTGGAGATCTCGCTCTGGAAGGTGACGACCTCGCCGGCCAGCGCCGCACGGATGTGCGGCCGCACGCTCTGGTAGGCCGGCTCGCCCAGCAGTTCCTTCACCGTACGCCCCTGGATCTGGTCCCGGGACAGGCCGAAGCCGCGTTCGTAGGCCAGGTTGTTGAATCGATAGCGCTCCTCCGCATCGATGTAGGCCACGCGCATCGGCAGCGCATCAGCCACCGTGCGCAAGCGGGCTTCGCTTTCCTGGAGGGCTTCTTCCGCCTCGTGGTGCGCGGTGATGTCGCTGTCCAGCGTATAGAGGCCGACCACCTCGCCATTCACATCGCGCTCCGGAACCACCGTCGCCTGGACGTCCCGGCGCCCGCTGGGCGTCACCAAGCGGCGCTCGTAGGTGACCTGGCGCCCAGCCAGCGCCGCGTGCAGATGCGGCGCCATCTGCGCCCACGCTTCCTCGCCGTAGAACTTCCACAAGCCCATGCCCAGCATCTGCTCGGTCGGGATCCCGAACCAGTCCTGATGGGCCTTGTTGACGAACCGGAACCGCAGATCGCGGTCCAGGTAGGAAATCAGCGCGGGCAGATGGTCGGTCACCATGCGCAGGCGATGCTCGCTCTCGCGCAGTGCCCGCTCCGCGGCCTTGGCTTGCGAGATGTCACGCATCAGCCCCGAGAAATACTCCACCTTGCCGTGTCTGTCACGGTGCGCGATCACCATGTGGCTCGCCGGAAACTCCCGCTGCTCGGCGTCCCACACCATCGACTCGCCCACCCAGACGCCGGCCTTGGCCGCGGTGGGCACCACCTCGGTCCTGAATCTTTCCATCGTCTGCGGCGGATTGAAATCGGCCGCGCTCAGCTGTTCGATCGGTGCGTCGAGGGCCAGCCCCGTGCGGCGGCGCGCGGCCGGGTTCATGTAGATGAGCCGCCCCGTTGCATCCAGCTGGACGATGTAGTCGGTCGTCATGTCGAAGATGGCGGTCAGCGTGCGCAGGGCCCGCTCGGCCCGGGTGCGCTCGGTGATGTCGGTCACCGTACCCACGTGGCCGAGGACGCGCCCTTCCGCGAGCACGGGCCGGCTTCTCAGCGCCACCAGCACCTGGGTCCCGTCGGCGCGATAGAGCCGGCGCGTGGCGTTCAGCGGTGCAGCCGCGCTGACGGTGCGGACCCATTCCTGGCGAACCGTCTCCCGGATCTCCTCGCGCACCAGCGCGAGCCAGCCGTCTGGCGCAGCCTCGCGCGCGAGCCCGTGGATCGCCAGATACTCGTCGTTCACGTAGGTCATGCGCCCTTCGCTGTCGCAGCGGAACAATCCCACGGGCGAGGCGTCGGTGACGGCCGCCATCTCCAGCCGCTGCTCGCGCAGCTCGGCCATCAGTGCGTCGAATTCGCGCGCCAGATCCCCGCGCTCGTCGTTGGCGACGACGTCAAGCTTCACCTGGCTGCCCGGCGAATGGCGCAGGGTGCGGATCGCGTTGCTCAGCGCTTCCAGCGGACGCATGAGCCAGGTGGTTCCCAGCCAGACCAGGACCGCGCAGCCCAGGCCCAGCCAGAGCAACTGCAGCAGCAGGTTTCGCCTCGCCTGCTCCAGCGGTGCATAGGCGATGCGCGCCGGCACGATCAGGCGCAGCTCCCAGTCGGCGGTGCGCACGGCAGCATGCGTTGCCAGGTCCGTTCCGGTATCGCCGGTGAAGGCGACGGGCGCGGCATTCGCCGGCTTGAGCAGCAGTGCCGCATCGGGGTGCATGACGATCTGCGGGGATGGGCCGCGGGTGACGATCACGTAGTAACCGCCCTGTCCGACCGTGGCCCTGCTGAGGTCGCCGAGCATGTTGGGGCGCTGCAGGTTCAGCGCCGCGCCGAGCACGCCGGCGAGACGGCCGTCCGGGCCTTCGACGGGAACGGCCATGACGACAGCGGGCTGTTGGCCGCCCTTGGTGAGCAAGGGTGCCGAGATCGCGGGCTCGCGCCGATCGCGTACGCGCCGAAAGTAGTCGCGATCGGAGACGCTCGAAGCCCGCGACGCGGGCGGGTTGCTGGCCACGAGAGTACCGTCCAGCGTCGCCAGCGCGGCATTGTCGAACATCGCGCGCAGGTCCCTGTCCGCAAGAAAACGCTGCTGCGCCGCGGGGTCCGCGAAGCCGTCCTTGCCGAGCTCCCGGGCCGCACGCGCCAGCGCGGCCAGATGGACACCGAGCTTGTAGTCGAGATCGGCTGCGGCGCTGTCGGTCAACGCCTGCTGCTGCTCACGCATCAGGTTGACATACTCGGCGGAGAGGGACCGGTACTGCCACCCGCCCGTCAAGCCGACCAACACAAGGACCAGCGAGGTGATCAGCAGCGCTGTCTTCGTTCTCAGCTTGAGCCGCACTGGGTCTCCTTCGCCACCGGGGGTGGCCATGGCTGCATTTCTGGATGATAGCGACGCCCGCGCGGATCTGTGACCGCTCAATCCAACGCAGATCACGCCCCTCCTTGGCCGGACGGGACAAGCCCGCCATGTGCAGGCCGCAGCGCTCCGAGGCACATCTTCGCCACGGACGCACCTGCCGCAAGAAACGGCGAGCGTCCATCCATGGAACGGGCATTGGCGCCAGCGGACCTCGCTCGCCCCGCAGGCACGGCCCCAGGGGTGGACGGTTTCACCGGCGCCGGGGGCACCGCTACAACGCCAGGACGGAACTGATGCTCCAGATGCATGCGCCATGACTGGATCACGCGCCATCGGCACTGCCTGCGTGCCCTGTTGCCTGCTGGGCAGAGGCCAGTGCCCCAGCCGAGCTTGCGCCTGGTTCACCCAACGGTACACACCGCTTCAGCCTGTTCACTGCGGCGCCAGCCCATCCAGCGGTATGTGGGATTCCCGATTTTTTTGACGGAAGGATGCCGCGCCCGATCACGTTCTCAATGGATTTGTTTTAAAAAATCTCCAATTACCATTAAAAATGAAATTCACCATGCCAAATATCGACGCAATTACATGAAGCGCACTTTCCACAATAAATCAGGTTTGTGAACAAATTGTCATTCACGCAAACAATTCATATATGGCAATTTTATTTACGTTTGTTTGCACCTAGAGTCCACCCCTCGCACAGGGAGGCACGGAGCGCCGGCATACCGGCGTCCACGCGCCCGCAGCTCTTGCGGACGCGCCATTGCCAGGACAGACAACACATGAACAAGATTTTTCGCGTCATTTGGAATGACGCACTCGCTGTTTGGAGCGTTGCCTCCGAATTCGGGCGCGGCCAAGCGAGATCGACGGCGGCAACCCAGGGCGCAACCCTGTTCGCTGCAGCCGTGCTCGCGGCGGCTTCTCTGCCCGCCTCCGCCGCATGCACGACCGACACGAACGCCAATGCGATCAACTGCACGGGAGCTGACCAGAGCACCACAGTGGGAGCCGGACTGGCGACCCCGGCAGGTACGGCGGTAGCCGTCGCGTCAGGCGCGACGGTCAGCACCGGCAACAGTTCGGGCATCAGCCTTGGCAACACGGCCAGCATCGTGGTGCAGAGTGGCGCCACGGTCAGCAACAACGCCTCCAACGGGGGAGCATCCCCGTACGCGGGCATCGGCGCGAACACGATCGAGGTCAACAACAACAGCACGATCACCGTCGAGGCTGGAGGCGCTGTCACCGCCAACGGTGCGGGCACCAATTCCGAGGCCATCAATCCCGTGGGCAGCGGAAACACCATCACCAACCACGGAACCATCAGCTCCGCCCACACGGCGATCTGGTTCCAGGCGAGCAGCGGCGTCAACACCGTCGTGAACACCGGCGCGATCATTGCGGGTGCCGGCACGGGCTCGACCACGACGACCGTCATCGGCGCCAGCGGCACGATGGCCGTTGACTTCACCAACAGGGGCAGCCTCACCGGTTCGCTGGCCTTCGCGGGCGGCAGCGATGCGTTGCGCTGGTACACGGGCGGCTCGATCACCGGCAACATCAGCGGCGGGGCGGGCACCGACCTGCTCACGCTGAACAGCGACAACAACGCGAGCGACACCTTTGCGCCGCTGTCTCTCACCGGCTTCGAGACACTGGTCAACAACAGCGGCACCTGGAACTTCCATGTTGCACTGGCGCCGGCAGGCATCACGAGCACCACGGTCTCGGGTGGAACGCTGATCCTGGGTGTCGACAACAGCGCCTACGCAGGCAGCATGACGGTCGGCTCGGGTGGCGTGCTGCAAAGCAGCGCGCAATTCGCACCGGCAGCGATCACCGACAATGGGCTGGTGCGTTTCGCCCAGCCCGACAACGCGACCTATGCCGGCCTCGTGAGCGGCACGGGCGGCATCGAGAAGACCGGCGCGGGCACGCTCACGCTGACGCAGGACCAGGCCTTCGCCGGCACCACCACGGTCAGCGCCGGTACGCTGCAGCTTGGCAATGGCGGCGCCGGCGGCTCGGTGAAAGGCAACATCGTCGACAACGCGACGCTGCTCATCAACCGCTCGGACGCGTTCACGCTATCAGGCACCATCAGCGGCACCGGCGCGCTCGTGCAGTCCGGCCCGGGCACGACGATCCTCACCGCCGACAACAGCTACGCGGGTGGCACCGTCATCAGTGCCGGCACGCTGCAGCTCGGCAACGGCGGCACCTCGGGCAGCATCGCGGGCAACGTCCTGAACAACGCGACGCTGGCCATCAACCGCTCTGACGCGCTCACGCTGTCGGGCACGATCAGCGGCACTGGCTCGCTCATCAAGGAAGGCGCCGGCACCACCACGCTCACCGCGGCCAACAGCTACGGCGGCGGCACCGCGCTCAAGCAAGGCCGGCTGAACGTCGGCAACAGCCTGGCGCTGGGCACCGGCGCGCTGGCGATGGACGACGGCACCACGCTCGGCTTCGCCGCCGACGGCCTGAACCTCGCGAACGCGGTGGTGCTGACCGGCAACAACGACCCGGTGATCGACACCGGCAGCTTCAGCGCGACGCTCAGCGGCAACATCACCGGTGGCGGTTTCATCACCAAGATCGGCAGCGGCACGCTCACGCTCTCGGGCGCCAACAGCTATACCGGCGCGACCGACGTGGCCGAAGGCACCCTGAAGGCGGGTGCCACCGGCACCTTCAGCGCAGCCTCGGCGCACACCGTGCGAAGCGGCGCCACGCTCGACCTTGCGGGCTTCAGCCAGACGGTCGCTTCGCTCGCCAACAGCGGCACCGTCTCGCTGGTGGGTACCGCACCGGGCACCACCCTCACCGTCAACGGCGCCTATGTGGGCAACAACGGCGTGCTGCGGCTGGGCACATTTCTGGGCGACAGCACCAGCGTGAGCGACCGGCTGGTGCTCAACGGTGCAAGCGCCTCGGCCAGCGGCAAGACCAGCGTGCAGATCACCCAGCTCGGTGGCCTGGGCGCGCTGACCACGGGCAACGGCATCGAGGTGGTCTCGGCGCTCAACGGCGCCACCACCAGCGCGCAGACCACCAAGGACGCGTTCTCGCTCGCGGGCGGCCACGTCGACGCGGGCGCCTACGAGTACCGCCTGTACGCGGCCGATGCCAGCGGCGCCGGCGAGAACTGGTACCTGCGATCGACCACCACGGCAACGACCGCCACGAGCAGCACAGGCAGCACGGCCAACGCGCCCCATGCAGGCATCCCGGCCACCGTACAGGTTCCCACCTATCGCACCGAAGTCCCGCTCTATGCGGCCCTCCCGGGCCAGCTGCGCCAAGGCAACCTCGCCATGCTCGGCAACCTTCATCTGCGGGTGGGCGACGACGATGCCAGGGCCGGCGCCGATGCGCAGTCCTCCCTCCCGTCCCACCGTCGTGCCTGGGCCCGCGTGCTCTCCACCGACATCGACATCCAGCAGGGCGGCGCGGTATCGCCGTCGAGCAAGGGCCGTCTCACCGGCTTCCAGGCCGG
>NZ_FOBJ01000008.1:0-348285 GCF_900109805.1 Variovorax sp. YR750 | reverse complement strand
GGGCAGAACTTGTCGAGCTCGGCGATGTGCAGGGTGAGGGGGCGCTGGATGTTGTCGGCTTCGTCGAGGGCGGCGTCGATGCCCACGCCGTAGTAACCGACGGCGACGTCGGCGTCGGTGCGACAGGCGCTCAGGTAGGCGAGCTTGCCGCCCAGGCAGAAGCCGAGCACGCCGACTTTCTTTTCGGGCACCTCCGCGCGGCCGCGCAGCGTGTCGATGGCGGTCTGCATGTCTTCCATGCCCTTGGCTTCGTCGAAGCCGCCGTAGAGCGCGAAGGCGCGTTGCCAGTCGGCTTCGCTGTAGCCGAGTTCCACGTTCGGCTCCTGCCGCCAGAACAGATCAGGCACCAGCACCACGTAGCCTTCTTCGGCGTAGTAGTCAGCCACCTCGCGCATCGTGTGGTTGATGCCGAAGATTTCCTGCGCAATCACAAGGCCCGGGCCGGTACCGGCTCCGGGCAGTGCGAGATAGCCGCGGAAAGTGCCGCTGCCGTCCTTGGCTTGCATCTGGATGTACTGGCCTGTCATCGCGTGTTTCTCCTGTCGAGGGTTTGTGTATGTGAGAGCGCTGTCACTGCTGTTGCTGTTGCAACTGCTTGAACATGACGTAGGCATCGACGTAGCCGTGCTGCGGATGCCTGAACGCACCGGGCAGCGTGCCGACGATGGCGAAGCCCATCTTGCGCCACAGGCGCACCGCGCCCTCGTTGGTCGACACCACGAAGTTGAACTGCATCGCGCGAAAGCCCATGCGCAGGGCCTCCTGCTGCGAGTGTTCGCACAGCGCCGACGCCACGCCCATGCCGCGCGCTGCATCGGACACCACGTAGCCGCAATTGCTTACGTGCGAGCCCTGGCCGGGCTGGTTGGGGCGGATGACGTAGGTGCCGAGCACCTTGCCTTCGTCGTCGCAGGCCACGAAGGTTGCAGTGGGAACTTTCGTCCACGAATGGCGTGCCTGTTCCTCGGAGACGTCGGGCGGATAGGTGTAGGTGTCGGCGCGCCGGAAGGTGGGTTCGAGAACGGACCAGATGGCCGGCCAGTCCGCATCGGTGGCGGCGCGTATGTGCAGCATGGGGTGATTCACGAGGGCGTTCGGTTTCAGCAAGGATAATCCGCGGCCATGGAAATCATCAGCTTTCTCGTCGACTTCGTTCTTCACGTCGACAAGCACCTCCAGCAATTCGTCATCGCCTACGGCCCCTGGGTCTATGCATTGCTGTTCCTCATCGTCTTCGTCGAGACCGGCGCGGTGGTGATGCCGTTCCTTCCGGGCGACTCGCTGCTCTTCATCGTCGGCGCGCTGTGCGGTGCGGGCCTCATGAACTATCCGCTGGCCTGCGGCATCCTGATCGCTGCCGCGATCCTGGGCGACCAGTGCAACTACTCGATCGGCCGCTACTTCGGGCCGAAGGTGTTCCAGTGGGAGAGTTCACGCTTCTTCAACCGCAAGGCCTTCGACCAGGCCCATGCCTTCTACGAGCGCTACGGCGGCATCACGATCATCCTCGCGCGCTTCATGCCCTTCATCCGCACCTTCGCGCCCTTCGTGGCCGGCGTGGCCGAGATGAACCGCGCGAAGTTCACCATGTTCAACGTGGTCGGCGCGCTGATCTGGGTGCTGGGCATCGTGACGGCGGGTTACTTCTTCGGCAACCTGCCGCTCGTGCGCGAGCATCTCGACAAGATCATCTGGGCGCTGATCTTCGTGCCGGGTCTGCTGGCGATCTATGGCGCATGGCGCGCCTCGAAGGCCGAGAAGGCCCGCGCGGCGCAGGCCTCGCAGGCCTGAAGCAGTCAGCCGATCAACCATTAAAAAAAGCGCGCCACCGGCGCGCTTTTTCGTTCAGGCCCGTTCAGCGCCCGGGCCGTATCGCGGTGCCTCAGTAGTTCGGGCCGTTGCCCGGGTAGTAGCCGCTGCCGCGCGGATAGCGCTGCTGGTTGTAGTAGTTGCGTTCGTCGGCATTGCGGCCGATCTGGTTGCCGATGATGCCGCCGATGGCCGCACCACCCACCGTGCTCGCGGTGTTGCCGCCGATGGCGTTACCCACCAGCGCGCCGCCTACCGCGCCCACGCCGGTGCCGAGGTTCTGGTTGGGGCCGCTCGCGCAACCCGCGATCGTCATGACCGAGGTGGCTGCAGCAGCAGCGATCCAGAGACGTGTGTTCATGATGTCCACCTTTCGAGGAGTGATGCTTCATCATCTCCAACAGGTGGCCCCATGCCGTGTAGGAACCTGCCGCACGTGCCTGTGCGCGCTCTCGCGTCGCCAGGCGTGGGACAGGAGTGCACGCTTTGGCTTTACAGAAGCCCAGGCGTGCGATCAGAGTTGCCGGCTGCGCGCGAGCGGCGGGTTCTGCGCGAAGTAGCGCTGGATGCCGCGCATCAGCGCGTCGGCCAGGTTCTCCTGGTAGTCGACGCGGCGCAGGTTGGCTTCTTCTTCCGGATTGCTGATGAAGGCGGTTTCCACCAGCACGCTCGGAATGTCGGGTGCCTTCAGCACCGCGAAGCCGGCCTGCTCGACCGAGCCCTTGTGCAGCCGCGCACCGATGCCCTTGATCTCGCCGAGCATCGCGCCGCCGAGCTTCAGGCTGTCGTTGATCTGCGCGGTGGTGCTCATGTCGAGCAGCGCGCGCTGCACCTGCGCCTCGTGGTTGCCAACGTTCACGCCGCCCACGCGGTCGGCGTCGTTTTCCTTGTTGGCCAGCCAGCGCGCGGCGCTGCTCGACGCGCCGCTCTGGCTCAGCGCGAACACGCTGGCGCCGCGCGCGGCGGGCGTGGTGAAGGCGTCGGCATGGATGCTCACGAAAAGGTCGGCCTGCACGCGCCGCGCCTTCTGCACGCGCACGCCCAGCGGCACGAAGAAGTCTGCGTCGCGCGTGAGGAAGGCGCGCATCGGGCTGCCGTTCACGCTGCTCGCGTTGATGCGCTGGCGCAGGCGGTGGGCCACCTGCAGCACGATGTCCTTCTCGCGCGTGCCGTTGGGGCCTATGGCGCCGGGGTCTTCGCCGCCATGGCCGGGGTCGAGCGCCACGATGATGATGCGGTCGGTGCGGTTGGCCGTGGCGGCAACCGGTGGGGGCGGCGGAGCGGCCGGTGTAGCGGGCCTGACGGGCGCGGTGGCCACCACGGGAGGCGGTGGCGGCATCGAAGGCCTGTCGCCGCCTGTCATTGCGGCGGGCGGCGGCGATTGCGGGCCCGGGCGCATCGACTGCTGCGCCATCAGGTCGCCGAGCGGATCGGCGGCCGGCGCAGTCGCCACCGCCGGCGGCGCAACCGTGGAGCCGCCGCCCGTGGAGCGGGGCGCATCGCGCAGGCGTTCGGCGATCAGCGCTTCCATCGGGTCGACTGCCTGCTCGGGATACAGGTCGAGCACCAGCCTGTGCTTGTAGGCAGCCACGGGCGCGAGCGAGAACACCTGCGGCACCACGGCCTGCTTCAGGTCGAACACGATGCGCACCACCTTCGGCGCGTTCTGCCCGACGCGCAGGCCATTGATGTACGGGTCGCCGGGCTTGATCTTGCCGACCAGCTCGCGCAGTTCGGGGTTGAGGTCGATGCCCTCGATGTCGACGGCGAGCCGCGGCGGGCTGCCCACCACGAGCTGCTGCGAATTGAGCCGTGCGTCGGATTCGATGGTGACGCGCGTGTAGTCGGCGGCGGGCCATACGCGCACTGCGAGGATGGTGGCTCCGCGCGCGATCTGGTGCACGCCGAGCATCAGCGCGATGCTGCCGCCCTGCAGCAGCACGCGCCGTTTCAGGCCGGCCGCCTTCATGCGGCGATGCGCGCCAGCAGATCGCTGCCGCGAGGGGTGTTCGCGAGGAGGGTCACGCTGCGTGTGTCGTCAGTCATTGCTTCTATTTTAATAGCGAGGTCGGCAACTGGTGTGCGGCCCGCGGCGTTATCCGGCCATTCGGCCAGCTTGAGGCCCGGCCCGGCGAAGATGTCGCGGAAGCCGGCGTCGTCCCATTCGCGCGGATCGGCGAAGCGGTAGAAGTCGAAATGGAAGATCTGCAACCCGTCGGGCGCCTCGTGGGGCTCGACCACCGCGTAGGTGGGGCTCTTGATGCGCCCGGCGATGCCCAGGGCACGCAGCAGATGGCGTACGAAAGTGGTCTTGCCGGCACCGAGATCGCCATGAAGTTCGATGAAGGCGTCGCGCAATGCAGGCGATGCGGCCAGTGCCCGCGCGAAGGCGTCGGTGTCGGCTTCGCTGCACCAGCGCAGGCTGCGGGTGCTCTTGTGCGTTTCTACAATCGGCAAGTGATCGTCAGCCATCCACTCGTTGTTCGTATTCAGGCCTTGGCCCGGGAACTCGGATTCTCCCAAATCGGAATCGCGGGCGTCGATTTGTCGAGCGCCGAAGCCGGTCTGATGCAATGGCTGGCCCATGGGTTCCATGGCGAGATGCAATACATGGAAACGCACGGCACGCGCCGCGCCCGGCCGGCCGAGCTGGTGCCGGGCACGGTGAGCGTGATCACCGCGCGCATGGACTACCTGCCGCGCAGCACAAGCCCCGAATGGCAGACCGTCGAATTCGACAGGCTCAAGCGTCCCGGCGAGGCCATCGTCTCCGTCTACGCACGAGGCCGCGACTATCACAAGGTCCTGCGCAACCGGCTCGCGAAGCTGGCGGAGCGCATCGCCGAGGAGGTCGGCCCCTTCGGCCACCGCGCCTTCACCGACTCGGCCCCCGTGCTAGAAGCCGAACTGGCCTCCCGCAGCGGCCAGGGCTGGCGCGGCAAGCACACGCTGGTGCTCGACCGCGACGCGGGCTCGATGTTCTTCCTGGGCGAGATCTACGTCGACATGGAGCTGCCCCCCAGCGAACCCGTCACCGCGCACTGCGGCAGCTGCAGCGCCTGCATCGACGTGTGCCCGACGCAGGCCATCGTGGCGCCGAAGAGGCTCGATGCCCGGCGCTGCATCTCGTACCTCACCATCGAGCACGGCGGGCCCATTCCGGTCGAGCTGCGCCCGCTGATGGCCAACCGCATCTACGGCTGCGACGACTGCCAGCTGATCTGCCCCTGGAACAAGTTCGCGAAGAAAAGCACGCTGCCCGACTTCGACGCGCGCGAAGAGCTCACGGGGCGCACGCTGGCCGATCTCTTCGCGTGGACCGAGCAGGACTTCCTGCGCCGCACCGAAGGCAGCCCGATCCGTCGCATCGGGCACGAGCGCTGGCTGCGCAATATCGCGGTCGCGTTGGGCAACGCGGTGAGGGCGGGCGAGGGCGGTGCGAAAGAGGCGCTGGCAACCCGTGCCGAACACCCGAGCGAACTGGTGCGCGAGCACGTCGCGTGGGGCCTGGCGCAGCAGGCCACGCACTGAGGCTCGTCAGGCCGGCAGGATCTCGCGCACGCGCTCCCACGGCCGGCACATCAGCGTGCCGCGCGGCGACACCACGATGGGGCGCTGCAGCAGGATCGGGTGCTCGACGATGAAGTCGAAGATCTGGTCGTCGGTCCACTTCGAGTCGGCCAGGTTCAGCTCTTCGTACGGGGCTTCCTTGGTGCGCAGCAGCTCGCGCGCGCCCATGCCCATGGCCTTGGAGAGCTCGCGCAGCTTCTTCTTCGAGGGCGGGGTTTCAAGATAGAGAACGATCTCGGGCTCCACGCCGCTTTCGCGGATCAACGACAGCACGTTGCGCGAAGTGCTGCAGTTGGGCTTGTGGTAGATCGTCATCGGATAGGCGGTGGTCGGGGTGCGTGTGGTCATGGTGTCGATGATAGGAAACCGGCCTCAGCCTTACTGTGCCGGGTCGGGCGAGAGCGGAAAGCGCTTCGCCCAGAACTCCGCCAGCCGCGGATCGGCATCCACGCGACGCACCACCCGAGTCATGCGCGGTGCCACGCGGTAGAAGCGCCTGCGGCCCGGCGTCCAGCGCGACATCACGGTCACGTACAGGTCGAGCATGCTGATGTGGTCGCCGAGCAGGTAGGGCGCAGGCTCGTCGATCTGCGAATCCATCAGCTGCCAGCAATGCGCGATGCGCTCGGCCGTGCGTTCGAGCATGGCCGGCTGCGCCGCGGGGTCGGGCACCAGGCGCGAAGGCTCGTCGCGCACCCAGAACATCGAATAGATGGCAGCCGGCAGGTAGACCATCCAGCGCAGGTAGCACGAGCGCATCGGGTCGTTGAGCGCGGGGCAGAGGCCGGCCTCCGGATAGCGGTCGCCGAGCCAGATGAGGATGGCCGCGCTCTCGGTCATCACCTCGCCCGAAGGCAGCACCAGCGCCGGCACCTGCCGCATCGGGTTGACGCCCGACACGCGCTCGCGCTCGGCTTCGCTTTCCCAGGTGGCGATGTCGACGGTGTCGACCTGCGCGCCGATCAGCGTCAGAGCGGCGTGTATGGGCGTTGCACCCGAGCCGGGTGCGCCGTAGAGGGTGTAGCGGTCTTCGTGTGCGGATGTGGATGGCATCCGCGCAGGTTACGCAGGCCGCCCCCCGTTGTCACGTAGGTCAGGCGGCCAGCAGCGCGTCGACTTTCTTCAGGGCTTCGAGCGTCTTGAAGCAGGCTTCGGCCACTTCCGTGCCCTTGACCGCGAAGTGGCGGTGGAAATACTTGCGGTGCTCCACATGCTCGTGGAAGTGGTGCGGCGTGAGCACGGCCGAGAAGATCGGCACGTCGGTCTCCAACTGCAGCGACATCAGCGTGCTGACCACCGTGTTCGCCACGAACTCGTGGCGGTAGATGCCGCCGTCCACCACCAGCGCGCAGCCGATGATGGCCGCGTACTTGCCCGAGTTGGCGAGCCGCTTGGCGTGCAGCGGAATCTCGAAGGCGCCGGGCACGTCGAAGATGTCGATGAGATCGCGCGCCACGCCGAGGCGGTCCATCTCCTCGAGGAAGGCGTCGCGCGCCTGGTGAACGATGTCGGAATGCCACTGCGCCTCGACGAATGCGATGCGCGTGCCGCGTGGCGAACCCGACGCGGTGACGGCGGAAAGGGGAAGGTCGTTGATCTGACTCATGGTGTGCCTCTTGAAAGCAGGTTTCCTGAATCAGGGCGCACGAAACCGCAAGGCCGCTCGCGCGCCAGCACAAAGCGAAGCGCGCGGGCAAGCCCGCATTTCGCGCTCTCTTTCATCCGGACTGTGACCGTCGGCTTCGGAATCGCACCGAAATCTGCTGACCCCGAAGCTCGTTGCAAGCTTCGGGCGCTCGCGGGCTTGTGCGGCCTTTCGACCGCCATTACCGCCGGTGGGGAGTTTCACCCCGCCCTGAGAACGCTTGCCGCCGGGCGAGCCGGACAGCGGAGGCGATTCTAGGAGCCCGCCGCCACACCGGCCTGTCGCCCCCGCGCCAGACCTTCGCCCGGGCGGGGATTTTCTTCAGAAGCGATACGTGGCCGCCGCAGTCACGGTACGGCGCTGGCCGTAGAAGCAGTCGCCGCGCGCCAGGCAGGTGGTGAGCTGCACCTTGTCGGTCAGGTTGCCCACGTTGAGCGACAGGCGCAGCGGGCCGTTGTCCCACGCGAACATCGCGTCCAGCAGCGTCACCGAGGGCACCGGGTTGGCGTCCATGCCGTCCCACGACTTGCCCAGGTAGCGCACGCCGCCGCCCACCGAGAAGCCGGGCACGCCGCCGATGGAGAAGCGCCGCATCAGCCAGGCCGAGGCCGTGTGCTTCGGCACGCCCGAGATGCGCTTGCCCAGGTCGGTGCCGTTGCTGCGCGAGACGCGCGCGTCGGTGTAGGCGTAGGAGGCGACCCAGTCCCAGTCGCGCCCGATGCTGCCCTTGTATTCGAGCTCCAGCCCCTTCACGTGCACCTCACCGAGTTGGATGCTGTTGAGCGGGTTGGTTGGGTCGGTGGTCTTGCGGTTGGTGTCGCGCAGGTCGTACACCGCAGCCATGAACGAAGTGCGCTGGCCTTCGGGTTCCCACTTCACGCCGGCTTCCCATTGTTTGCCGCGCTGCGGCTTGAAGGGCGTGTTGTTCACGTCCACCCCGCCCAGCGGGAGGAACGATTCGGCATAGCTCAGGTAGGGCGCCCAGCCGCCATCGGCCAGGTAGACGATGCCGGCGCGCTTGGTGGTGGCCTTGTCGTCGGCGGCAGCAGCGGGGCGGCCCTCGGTGTCGGTGGTGGCCTTGTCGTGGCGCAGGCCCAGCAGGCCGATCCAGCGGCCGTACTTGACCTGGTCCTGCACGTAGATGCCGGCCTGCTTCTGCAGCACCGAGGGCTGCCGGGTGAGGAAGGTGGGCGGCGTGTAGTTGCCATACACCGGTGCGTACACGTCGAGTGCGCCCGCGCGGCCGCGGCCGGTGGACTGCGAGGTCTCGTTGCGCTGGAAGTCCGCGCCGACGAGCAGCGTGTGCTCCACCGCACCGGTCTTGAAGTGCGCCTCGGCCTGGTTGTCGAGCAGCAGCATCTTGCCGCCGTTGAGCTGCACGATCAGGTCGCGCTCGATGGTGCGCTGGTCTGCGTTGAACACCGGTCGCGCCGGGCGTCCGGTGAGCCGGTTGGCAGTGAAGCTGGTGTAGGAGGAGTTGTAGAGCACCTTGCTCTCGGTCGAGCGCAGGTTCTGCCTGAAGGTCCAGGTGTCGTTGAAGCGGTGGCTGAACAGGTAGCCCAGCGAGGTGTTGCGTGTGTCGTAGCGGTCGAAGCCGGGCTCGCCGGTGAAGGTCGAGGTGGGAATTTGCCCGTAAAGCGAGGGCAGCAGCGTGCCCTGCCACGGGAAGAAGCCGATGAGCGAGCCGCTCTTGTCCTTCTGGTACAGCGCCTGCAGCGTCAGCGAGGTGTCGGCGCTCGGGCGCCAGGTGAGCGAGGGCGCGAGCAGGATGCGGTCGTCGGGCACGTGGTCGACCTGCGTGCCGCTGTCGCGGTTCACGGCCACCAGTCGATAGAGCCACTTGCCTTCGGTGTCCAGCGGCCCGGTGAAATCGGCCGCGACCTGCTTGCGGTCGTGGCTGCCCACCTGCACCTGCACTTCGCGCTGCAACTCGGCCTGAGGCCGCTTCGACACCAGGTTCAGCACGCCGCCGATGCCCCCTTGGCCGTAGAGCACAGAGGATGGCCCGCGCAGCAGCTCGACGCGCTCCAGCGTGTATGGATCGGCCCGCGTGGTGTTGTAGGTGCCGTAGCTGCGCTGCAGCCCGTCGAGGTACTGGATGGCGTCGCCGCCGCGCACCTTGAACGAGTCGACGCGGCTGTCGAAGTAGCTCGACACCACGCCGGCCGTGTAGTTGGTGGTTTCGCGCAGCGTGAGCGCGCTCTGCGCCTCCATCTGGTCGCGCGTGACCACCGAGATGGCCTGCGGCGTTTCGATCAACGGCGTGTCGGTCTTGGTGGCGGTTCCGCCGCGCCTGGCGACGAAGCCGGTCACCGGGCCGGTCGCGCTTTCGCCCGAATCGCCCGATACGGTGATGGTGGGCAGGGCCTTGCGGGTCTCGGCGGATTCGTCTTTTTCCTGGGCGTAGGCCGGCACGGCGGCGCCCAGCGCCATGGCGGTTGCCGCGAGCGTGGCGCGGCGGGTGTGCGAAATGCGCCAAGTGGAGCGCCCAGCCGGGCGCCGATGCTTCTTCGATGTCATGTGCAGCTTCTCCTGTGTCCTGCGTTTGGGGGGAGTGGCTGCGGCGCGCGCCGTATGCGGGCGCGCCATGGCTTCTCTGATCCGGTCCTGTCAGATCCGGACGAGCGCAACCGGCGGCTCGCTTCGGGCTGGCTGCCGGTAGGTTTTATGGGTTCTTGTTGCGTCGTCGCGGGCAGCCGTTGCGGCTGCGGTCTTCGTTCCTTCGAAGACGGCTTGCGCGCCCGTTGCGGGCGGCTGGCTGAGCGGCGCGATTATAGGAAGAAAGGCATCAGCGTCCGGCGAGGAACTGCGTCATGCGCTGCAGTTCGTCGTCGAGCGCCGCGCGGAAGGCCGCATCGCGCGGCTTCTTGTCGGCATAGCCGAAGGCTGGCTGCAGCCTGCCCTCGGGCGCGCTCACGTTCGCCCAGCCGATCACGCGGTCGTGCCACAGCACCGGCAGCGCGTAGTAGCCGAACTGGCGCTCGGGCGCGGGCGTGTAGGCCTCGAACTTGTAGGTCCAGTCCCAGAGCAGCTCGAAGCGGCGGCGGTCCCACACCACCGGGTCGAAGGGTGCGAGCAGGCGCACTTCGTCGTCGGGCGCATGGCGGCGCGAGGCCGGGTTCTCGTCGGCCGGCCAATACCAGGTCGTGCCGTCGATGCTGCAGCTTGCAAGCTCTTCACGCGCGATGCGCAACGCCGCCTGTGTCTGCGCTGCGAGATGCGGCGCGCCGTAGCCGAGCAGGCGCACGAGGTAGGTGAGGCTGGAGGCCGGCAGCGGCGCGTACTTGCGCACCACGAGTTCGATGAGCGCCGCCGCACGACGTGCACGGCCGGCGGGGCTGTCGTCGGCCGGCTCGTGCGTCACCGCCTCGTAGACGCGAGTGCCGCTGTCGCGCCGCACCACGCGCAGCATGCCGCGGTAGTGCATGCCGTCGAGCAGGTGCGTGGTCGCGTTGCTGGAGCCGCCCCAGTAGTTCTTGATGCGACCGTGCGCGAAGTGCTGCTCCACCTGCCGCGGATGCACCGGGCCGTGCTCCTGCACGTAGGCGAGTACGTCGGCCGCCTTGCGCCGTGTGTCGGCGTCCCACGCCTGCCTGGCCTCGCGCGGATGCATCAGCGCCAGATGCTCGCGCGGCAGGAAGCCGTAGTTGACGAGGCAGTCTTCCTCGATGGCGAGGCGGGTGTAGCGGCTTTCGAGATCGCCCGCGCGGTAGTCCTTCACGCGGTGGCGCAGCGTCAGGTCTTGCGCGCGTGCGGGGGCCCGGATCGGGTCGGCCTGCACGAAGCCCAGCTGGCGGATCGCCGCGGGCAGCGTCGTGGGCTTGAAGAGGGTGCGCGCCACTGCGTAGCGGCGCAGATCGTCGAGGGTCGGGGCTGGCATCAGCGGATTGCAGCACAGGCGGCGGACTTTCGCTTTGCTGCGTTGTGCGTTGGGCGCTGCTGTCGTTCAGGGCACGCTCACGCCGACGGGGTACCTTGCTCCGCGAATGTCCTCCGCCCTTCGGGCTCCCCCTTTATTTCGCTGCGCAAGGCACCCCGTCGGCGTGAGCGTTCAGCGCTGCTGCGGAAGCTGCATTTGTTGGCAGTCTCCGCGACTTAGTGCTGTGTGGAACGGCGACTCGTCGGGTTCTTCTCTAGAGTGAATGCCCCTGTCACTCAGCACCCCGCCAAGGGGAGAAGAAAGGCGCAACACACCCGAGTCACCCAGATGTTTGAAGGCTGCTTGCCTCGCGGCAGGTTGTCGGTGCGAAAGCAGCGATGCAGATGCGAGGTATCAAAAGGCGACGGCCGGGGTGTTATCAGCACCCCGACCGTCTAACCAAGTTCGTGCACTACCTTGGAGGGACCGCACAAAAATGGCTACCAAGACTATAGCCCGGCCTCGCACGCCGGTAGCTTCCGAAGAAACCGCCCAAGACCCGGCGGATCTTCTTGAAAACACACTCTCTCAGCTTGAAGCGTTACTGTGGGTTTGCCACGGGGAAGACATCGACTGGTGCAGCGGTGATGGGCCTCGACGACTGGACAACCTGCTTTGGCTTGCGGCGGAACTGGCGCGCAAGGCCGGAGAGCTGTTTCAGATGAGCGAGAAGGCGCGATGTGAGGCGCCTGAGGCTGGCGGTTAGCGGCCGATCCGCGGGCCGCGGATTTCGCGGCCTGCCTGAAGCCTTCGTGGTGAAAAGAACCCAACTCATGGTTTCCGAGAAATTTGCGTAAAGGGTCGATGTCAACTGTTGGGTAGGCTCATGACTACCGCGCCGCCGACCTTCCGCAGCGAGACCTCGGATTCGCAGTTGGCGCTTGCGCCGATGAACAGAAGCATGCATCGGTGGCAAGCTCGCCAAGCCGGGAGCACCGATGAGAGACCAAGCAGTGCGGTCCGCTTACGGTTGGGGCCTCAAAGGCAGCGCCTTGGAGTACGAGGTCAGGTCAGGAAGCCTCGCCACACCAGGCGTTGCGAAGAGCGCGCGTGCGTTCACCGAATCCGGCGGGGCAGTCTTGAGGTACTCCGCGACCGCAGCAAGGTACCTCGGGTCACCATCCGACGTGTTGTCCAGGTAGAACGCCAGCTCAGCGTGGTCTTCTTTGCGCGTGAGCCAAGAGGAAACGTGGCCGAGCGAAAAGCCTAGCAGCGCAGCAATTCGGCTTTCTTCGAGAAGGCCTAGAGACTGTGGATACCGCGATTGAATGACTTCGTACGCCTGGTTGCGAACACGGGTCCCGTACACGATCGCACTTCCGTCCACCAAGAGCTCCCAGATTGGGGACGCGCCGCTGGCCTCCCCGCTCCAGTACTTCACGGCAAGCTGTTCCCATTCAGGAACGAGATTCGCCTCGGCATCGAGCATTTGCGTAATCCAGTTCGCATCGACCCGAGTTGCAGCGCCGTACATGAGACCTACGTCCGTCAAGTAGTTCGAGTTGATGTGGCCGCCCCAGGCGGCTTGCTCGGCAGCAAGAGCACTCTCGACCTCGTCGAAGACGAACATGCCGGAAAGTCGGGAGACGGCGCCAGGGAAATCGCGCCCGCGGATTGCGTCGATGGCAAGCTCGGACTGCAACCGCTGAAAATCACCGGAGTCAAAAATGCCCGCAAGGCGCAGCGATACAGCGCCGTGCCCATGCCGCGTCCATATCTGTTCCCGCGACATGAGCACACCTCTGTAGGTATTCCAGGCAACTACCGGGTGTTCGATGTCGAGATAGATGAATCCTTCTCGGTCCATTGTGTTGTGTCGCCAATGTGCGCTGGACTGAAGCAGTAGGTGGGGATAGCTTCTCAGACGCTCAAAAACTTAACCCGTTGTACGTGCTGAGAACGTCGGCTATTTCGCTGATCTTGCGCTGCGCCCGAATGGTCGGTTGTGGCCGCATTCCGCCCGTCGGTTTGGTGCGGTCAGTCCCCCTAGTTTGTGGCTATCTTCGGTTCTTGCGTTGCGACGATTTCCGCATCTTTCGGCGCCGCTTTTCCGATGCATCCTTAGCATTGGCCGGTTGGCGCAAACTCGTTGGCGCGCCAGCTCGACCCGAACCAGCAGGAGCTCGCACAGGCGAGAAAGGGTGCTGCTGCTCGGCTGTCGGGAACTCGAACTGGTCGAAGCGCGAATAGTCCATTCGATGTCCAGCCCATAGGTTCAGGTCTCTGCGCATGCGCCTGAGCTCTGCCAGTTCCTCCTTCGACCAAGCGTTCTGTTCAAGCGCTATCAAGTCTTCTGAGAAGCCAGCGTAGTCCTTGTAAGGACTGTCGAACACTATGCCAACGAATCTCTTGCCTGTCGGCGCCAGCAGCTTCGCGGTCCGAACCTGCGCAAACAGCTTTTGCTGGCGAAACGTTCGATATTGCGCAAGAGACTCATCCTGCCGTTTCGCCTGAATGCTGAGGATGTAGACATTCTCTTCCTCGACGCCACTGTTGAACAGGCGAGTGATGCTGTCTCCCGGCCTAATCTTCTCTGTCATGGCTTCGATTGAAGCGCCAAGCTGGCGCCGCCGGAATCTGGATTCGGACGCAAGGAGACGAATACCACGCTCAAGCTCGGGCGGCGTGTGCTCCGGCATGCCAGGCGCAAGTCCGTGCGTCCCGTGCCTCAGTATCCTCTCGATGAGGTCGTCCCACACATAGCTGACGCGGTCGGCTGCCTTTCGTCGCAGGTAGGGGGCGGACCGCTCCAATGACTCGTAGATTCCTGGCATCACGAACATGGTGTCGGGCAACTCGCCGCCCTTCGCGCCCTGTACAAAGGTGTGCTCAGACTCGTCGTCCGTCATCGTGGTGAGGTAAGTAGCCAGAAGGTCCTCTTCACCGCCAGACATCACCTGCGTGCCGGGGCGGCCAAGGAGCGCTTCGCGCTTTCGAAGGTAATCGATGAAGTCAACTGCTGTGTCGAGCTCCGTTAGCACTAGGTCGATGGATACCTCGTCGAAGACATGGACAAACTGCTTGCACGGCTCGGGTTGTCCGAGCACGAACGGATGGTCCAGATGCTGGTTGCCTGCTATTTGGCTATCCAAGCCAAGTGAGCCGCGTCCCTTCCCTTCGGCAAAGGCAAGTGCAGCATCACGACAGCCGCGTGTCACCGCCACGAGGTGAAACCGGACGAATTCGTGGTTTGGAACAGGCGCGGGCAAAGGCCGCGTGCAGCGCGCATCGCGAAACGCCTTGGCAGGGAACCGCTGTAGCCAGTGCTTTGCCCCGTGCAGCTGCCGCACAGAGTCCTGGACCGCTCGCCTGTACCAGCGTCCCCAAGCAATCTTGAGCTCCTTGCCTTCTTGAAACGCCACCTCCTTGTCGGAGAAGATGACTACATCGTCGCCGAAGACAAGAAGAGCGTCACAAAGCTCTACGCCGTGTCCTTTTCCGTCGCGCAAGCCTTCGTCTGAGAAGACGTTCGACTGGACCCAAAGGCGAAGGAACGACCGACGGCAAAGGCGGCCGAGGATGCGCTCCGACTCGTTTAGTCCCGTTTCTTCCTCGGAGCTGAGGTCAAAGAGCCGTCGGTGTTCAGGATTCGCTGTAGCGTTCATGTGCGGGCTTGACATGGAGAGCGAAGGTAGCACGCGTATCACATCACATCGCTCGCCCCGACAACGGATAGCGAAATCCTCGGCCATCAGGCAGTCGCCCGCCGCCGGCGGCCATAGTTGCGGATGCTGGGATTGATGAACGTATGCCCCAGAATTGATTCCAGTTGCCGGAGAAGCGCGTGCCGTGCAGCCGTCGAGTGTCGGGGCTGGCATCGGTGGATTGCACAGCACAGGCGGGCGTATCGCGCAGCGGACCTCATAACGATCGACTTGTGGTCATGGCACATTCATTGGCACACTGGAATCGTTTGTGGCCCGCAGGTAGCTGGATCCTCCAACGCTCCATCTTCCTGCAGGCTTTCGCAACATTTCCTTGTCAGAACTATGTCGCGCAACTGGACGGAGTCCGAGACAGAAGTACTTACGCGAGTTCGAAATTCCCGTCAGATTCTTGCGAACCTGATTGGCTTCATGTTGGAAGCGGCATTTCCCCATCCTGAGCATCAATTTGGTCAAGACATTCTTGTTGCAATCAACGTTCCACGTCATCGGCTTGGGCTCAGTGCAGGCGGGCGACCTGGAGATGTTGACCTGCTTGTCGTCCCCGTTTCGGATGAGCCGCTTGTGGAACGTGTGATTGCGATCGAAGCGAAGATCGTTCGTCCCACGATGGAAAATCCATCAAGAAATGCGAACGCGATGGGTAGATCGCAAGCTCTTGGTCTTCTTTATGACGGCTTTCCCTTTGTGGGGCTAGTCCACATCTGCATCCCTTCGGAACTGCCTCCTGAGTTGCACCTGCGCATACCCAGGGTTTCGAGCAAGTTAGGACTCAATGGAGAACTGGTCGAGACTGGCGAATACATGGACCTCAATCCATTTCCCCTGATCAGTGCGAAGCGTCAGCGTGGGCGAGTCTTGGCGCTAGGGCTTCCGCCGGAGATTGGATTCCACGCTCTAGGGCTGGAGCTGTCGGGAGACGGGCAGCGATTCGTTGCCAACACCATAGGAGATGAGCAAAGGCCAGTACGCAATCCTCAGTCGTCTCCGCAACTTTTCAAAGCTATCCGGCAGATTTGTCTTGAGGCACCAGAGCTTTTTCTTCGAGTTTGCTGGAGCACTCGCAGTTGAGTGATCGAATCAAACGGTCGATTGCGAGTGCTCAATTCAAACCGTGCTGCGATGTCGCTCGATGCAGACGTCCAGAGTCTCGCTACCAGGCCGCTGCCACCAGTCGAGATTCGAAAAGATCTCCACCTCGCTGAACCCCGCAAAGCCCGCGTCTTCCACCCACCCCCGGATCTTCTTCAGCTCAACCACGCCATCACCCATCATCCCGCGATCACTCAGCAGATCCCGCGTAGGCGTGAGCCAGTCGCAGACGTGGTACGCCAGCAGCCGCTCGCGGCCGGCGCGCGCGATCTGCTGCTGCAGCTTCGGGTCCCACCACACGTGGTAGATGTCCAGGGCCACGCCGAGCATGCCGCTCCTGCCCGCGTCGAGTTCGTCGCACAGGTCGAGCGCGTGTTCGAGCGTGTTGATGCAGGCACGGTCGGCCGCCTGCATCGGGTGCAGGGGCTCGATGGCCAGCGGCATGCCGACTTCGCGGGCGTATTCGAGCGATGCGGCGATGCCGTCGCGCACTTCGCTGCGGGCGCGGCCGATGTCCTTGTAGGCGGCCTTGCCATCGAGCGCGCCGGGCAGGGCGCCGACCACCAGCACGAGGCAGGGCGCGTCCAGCGTCTTCGCCTCGTCGATGGCGCGGCGGTTGTCGTCGAGCGCGGCCTTCAGGCCGGCCGCGTCGGGCGCGGGGAAGAAGCCGCCGCGGCAATAGCCTGAGAGGCCGATGCCGTGCGCCTTCAGCTGTTTCGCAACCTTGTCGAGACCGACAGCCGCCACTTGGTCGCGCCAGGGGCTGATCGCACGGATGCCGCGTTCGGCGCACTGGTCGATGATGCGGTCCAGAGGCACCTCGGCGCCCGACTGCTTGCGCACCGTGGCAGTGTTGATCGACAGCCAGTCGTGGTTCTGCGAGAAATCGCGCATGCTCGTCTTCAGCCTTCCACGCCGTGCAGGGCCAGCAGGGTCTTCATGCGTCGCACCGCCAGCTCGGGCTGCTCCAGCAGGTTGGCGGCATCGGCCAGCCTGAACAGCTCCGCGAAGTGCTGCAGCGAGCGCGTGCTCTGCTGGCCGCCGACCATCGTGAAGTGCTTCTGGTGGCCGTTGAGCCAGGCCATGAACACCACGCCGGTCTTGTAGAAGCGCGTGGGCGCGGCAAAGATGTGACGCGACAGCGGCACCGTGGGGCCGAGGATGTCGTGGAACTTCTTTTCGTTGCCCTGCGCCAGTGCGCCCAGGGCCGCGCTGGCCGCCGGCGCGATAGCGTCGAAGATGCCCAGCAGCGCATCGCTCTTGCCGTGCGTGGGCTCGCTGCCGAAACCGTCGCCGGCGATCAGCTCGGCATAGTTGAAGTCGTCGCCGGTGTACATGCGCACGCCCGGCGGCAGGCGGCGGCGCATCGCGATCTCCTTGTCCTTGTCAAGCAGGGAGATCTTGATGCCGTCGACCTTGTCCGGATGCGCGGCGATGATGCCCAGCGCCGTGTCCATGGCCGCATCGACATCCTTCGTGCCCCAGTAGCCCGCAAGGGCCGGGTCGAACATGTCGCCCAGCCAGTGCAGCACCACCGGCTGCTTCGCCTGGCTCAGGATGCGGTCGTACACGCGCTCGTAGTCGGCCGGGCTCTTCGCCACGCGGGCCAGCGCGCGGCTGGCCATCACGATCAGCTTGCCGCCGAGCGCCTCGATGGCGGCCATCTGCTCTTCGTAGCCGCGGATCACGTCGTCGACGCTCTTCACGCTGTCGATGTCCAGGTGGTCGGTGCCGCAGCCCGAGGCGACCAGCGCGCCGGGCACGTCCTTCGCTGCGTCTAGCGAGCGGCGGATCAGCTCTAGCGAGGTCGGCCAGTCCAGGCCCATGCCGCGCTGCGCTGTGTCCATGGCCTCGGCCACGCCCAGGCCCAGCGAGAACAGGTGGCGGCGGTAGGCGATGGTGGTGTCCCAGTCGACCGCGCATTGCAGCCACGGATCGATGGCGGCCATCGGGTCGGCCACCACGTGCGCGGCCGAGTAGGCGATGCGGTTGAACTTCACGCCCGCATCGGGCTTCACCGGAACGGTGCCGCGCAGCGCGTAGGGTGCGAGCGTGCCGCCCGCGGTGGCAAGGTTCAGCGAGAGAGCCATGCTGCGAACCTCAGACCTTCAGCGCGGGCACGTCGACCCAGCGGCGGTCCTGCCACGATTCGAGCGCGGCCTCGACCAGCTGCACGCCCTTGGCGCCTTCGGGCAGCGTCCACTTGTAGGGTGCGTCTTCCACCACGTGGCGGATGAAGTGCTCCCACTGGATCTTGAAGCCGTTGTCGTAGACCTGCGAGTCCGGGATCTCCTGCCACTGGTCGAAGAAGTTCATGGTCTGCTTCTCGTCGGGGTTCCACACCGGGCGCGGCGTGGCCACGCGCGACTGGGCGCGGCAGCTCGACAGGCCCGCCACGGCCGAGCCGTCTGTGCCGTCGACGTGGAAGGTGACGAGGTCGTCGCGGCGCACGCGCGTGACCCAGCTCATGTTGATCTGCGCGATGACGGGCTCGCCGTTGTGGCCGGTGAGTTCGCAGGTGGCGTAGGCCGCGTCGTCGGCGGTGGCCTCGTAGGGCTTACCGGCCTCGTCCCAGCGCTTCGGAATGTGGGTGGTCCCCAGGCAGCTCACCGACTTCACTTCGCCGAACAGGTTGTCGAGCACATAGCGCCAGTGGCACATCATGTCCAGGATCATCCCGCCGCCGTCTTCCTTGCGGTAGTTCCAGCTCGGGCGCTGGATGGGCTGCAGGTCGCCCTCGAACACCCAGTAGCCGAACTCCAGGCGCACGCTGAGCATGCGGCCGAAGAAGCCGGCGCGGCGCAGCATGTCGAGCTTGCGCAGGCCGGGCAGGAAGAGCTTGTCCTGCACGGCGCCGTGCTTCAGGCCCTTGGTCTTCGAGGCTTCCTCGGCCAGGCGGGCGATCTCGATAGCCTCGTTGAGGTTGGTGGCAATGGGCTTCTCGCAGTAGACGTGCTTGCCGGCGCGGATGGCCTTGGCCAGCAGGGCGGGGCGCATCTGCGTGGTGCCGGCGTCGAAGAAGATGGTGTCGTCCTTGTTCTCCAGCGCCTTGTCGAGGTCGGTACCCCAGCGCGGGATGTTGTGGGCCTTGGCGAGCGCTTCCATCTTCTCGGCGTTGCGGCCGATGAGGATCGGGTCGGGCATGACCTTGTCGCCGTTCGACAGCGTGACGCCGCCCTGGGCGCGGATGGCGCAGATCGAGCGGATCAGGTGCTGGTTCATGCCCATGCGCCCGGTGACGCCGTGCATGATGATTCCTAGACGTTGGGTGGCCATCGTTTTCTTCCTTGGGTGCGAGAGATTGGTGCGGGCTGGACGCGCGCTTCAGTAGACGGAACGCATCGCGTCCCACGAGATGCCTGCGCCTGGCTTGCCGGTGGCGAAGCCGGGCGCGGCGGCGAGCGAGGACAGGTCGAGCTGCCCTTCGCGGATGGCGAGGCGCGCTGCGCCGTCGCTGGTTTCGTAGAGGCTGGGGTGCAGCTTCATCAGCCCTTGCTGCTCGGCTTCGGGTGCCGCGGCAAGGCCGTTGACGTAGTGGTGGCCGTTGCGTTCCACGTGCGAAAGGCCCAGCCAGGCGACGAGCGCCAGGTCCTGCTGCACGCCGATGCCTGCCTGCATGGTCAGGTCTTCGCCGGAGAGGAAGTAGCGCGGCTTCTCCGCCGCCGCGTTCCACTGCGCGCAACGCGCGGCATTGATGACCGACTTGTAGAAGCCCTTGCAGCTCTTGCTCGACACGCCGGTGTAGCCCAGCGCGCGGGCCTGCACGAAGGCATCGAGCGTGGCGTCCGATTCGTCGATGAGCAGCGGAATGCGCTTGCCCAGCGCGGACACGTCGCGTTGCAGCGCGGCATCGCGGCGGATCGGCTGCTCGACGAAGACCGTCTTCTGCGCGAGCTTCCACAGCATGGGCGTGGAGAGCATGCGGTCGAGGAAGGTCGCGAACGCATCGGCGTCCGCGTACTGCTCGTTGCCGTCGAGAGTCACGAGCTGCGCCTGGCCGTCGATCACGCGGGCGATGCGCTGGAGCCGGTCGATGTCCTGCGTGGTGTTGCCGCACAGCTTGAGCTTGAAGTGCGTGTGGCCGTAGCGTTGCACGGCCGCCTGCAGCGTGGTCGGCAGGCCGTCGGCTGGCGCATCGGGCGAAGCGTCGCTGTCGTCGATGGCATCAGCCAGCCCGACGGTGTGCCGCGCCGCGATGCGGGTTCGCGGCGACTGCTTCGCCAGGAAGCCGGGCATGTCGAAACCCGAGAGATCGTCGGCCAGGCCGCTGCCGGCAATGTCGATGCCGCAGAGGTTGCCGCTCATCGCCGCCGCGAAGCTCGTGCCGCTGTGCAGGCACAGCGCGTCGAGGAGGGCGCGGTCGATCAGCGCGGGGCCGTAGCTCGCCACCAGCGGCTGCAGGCCCTTGGCCCTGGCGCGCGACTGGAGCGCGGCGTAGTTCGAGGCGAAATGCGTCCACGCGGTCTGCGCATCGGGCTCGGCGGTATAGGCCTCGCGCGCATCGCGCAGGGCGAAGCGCAGCTGCTCGAAGTTCTGTTCGTTGGTGAGCGCCGGGTTCTTGTCGAACCACTTCGGAATCATCATCTCCGCAGCGCAGCCCTCGGCCGTGCGGCCGTCGGCGAAGCGGATGCGCGCCTTCACGTAGACCTGCGGGCAGGCGGTGACGGTGGCCGCGCCGAAGCGGAAGGGCAGCCGCAGCGCCACGTTGCGCTCGGCGAAGCGGATCTCCTCGACGTGGAAACGGATCGCGTCCATGGCTCGCATCTGCTCTTCAGTGGTCCAGGATGCCCTGCGAATAGAAATGCGCGCGCACCAGCTTGGTGTAGGCGCCGAATTCGGGCGAGGACATGACGTCCAGCGTGCGCGGGCGCGGCAGGTCGATGTCGTACACGGCGGCGATGGAGCCGGGGCGCTCGCTCATCACCATCACGCGGTCCGAGAGGAAGATGGCTTCCGGAATGCTGTGGGTGATGAGCATCACCGTCTTCTTCGACGTCATCCAGATGCGCTGCAGCTCCAGGTTCATCTTCTCGCGCGTCATCGCGTCGAGCGCGCCGAAGGGCTCGTCCATCAGCAGCACCGACGGGTCGTGCAGCAGGGCGCGGCAGATCGACGCGCGCTGCTGCATGCCGCCCGAGAGCTGCCAGGGGTACTTCTTCTCGAAGCCCTTCAGGCCCGCCATTTCCATCAGCTCGCGGGCACGGGCGCGCGACGCCTCCGACGGCAGGTGGCGCATCTCGGCCTGCAGCAGGATGTTGTCTTCCACGCTGCGCCAGGGCAGCAGCACCGCGCTCTGGAACACGATGCCCACGTCCTTCTGCGGTCCCTTGATCGGGTGGCCCGCCAGCGTGAGGCTGCCGCCGCTGATGGGCAGCAGGCCCGCCACCATCTTCAGCAGCGTGCTCTTGCCGCAGCCCGAAGGGCCGACGACGGAGACGAACTCGCCTTCCTTGATGGCGAAGTCGAGCGGCTTGAGCGACTCGACGGGGCCGTCCTTGCTTTGGTAGATCTTCGAGACGCCGCGCGCTTCGATCAGGTTGACTTGGGACATGGAATGCGTGAGAGGTGACTGCTGCGGAAAGCGCGCGGGCTCAGGAACGAAGGAAGGTCAGGGCAGGAAGTCGAGAGTGACGTAGTCCTCGGGCTTGCCGCGCGTGGACGCATCCATGCCGCCGTACTGCACCAGCAGGTCGAGCGAATCGCTCACGTTCTTCGTCGTCACGCGGAACGGGCGCTGGTTGGCCGTTTCCTTCGTGTGATAAAGCGCCACGCTCTGCTTCATGCCCACGATGAGCGTGTCGCGCACGCCGGCCTTGGGGTTGGCCTTGAGCATCGCGTCGACCGCGGCCTCCGGGCTCTTCTCGGCGGCTTCGGCGGCCTTGGTGGAGGCGCGCATGAAGCGCTTCACCAGGTCGGGGTTCTCGGTCAGCAGGTTCTTGTTGGTGATGATCCCGGAGCTGATCTGGTTCACGCCAGAGTCGGCGAAGCGGATCGGCGTCACCGGCTTGCCGGTAGCGTCCTGCAGCTTGATGGCCTGGTCCATCACGTAGCCCAGCAGCAGGTCGGCCTGGCCGTTGGTCACCGCATTGAGCTTGGTCTGGCCGTCGCCCGAGACGATCTTCACCTGGTCGGGCTTGATGTCGTTGACCTTGAGGAAGAGGGGCCACATCTGCGACATCGAGTCGCCCGGCGTCACGGCCACGGTCTTGCCGATGATGTCCTTCGGCGTCTTGATGTTCTTTTCGGAGAAGCCCATCACCGACATCGGGCTCACCTGGAACAGCACGCCCGTCGACTTCAGCGGCGCGCCCTTGGCGGCGGCCTTGATCATGGTCGTGACGTCGATGTAGCCGAAGGTTGCCGACTTGGCGGCCACCGCCTGCGCGGTGACGGCGGAGCCGCGGCCTTCCTGGATGTCGAGGTCGATGCCTTCCTCGGCGTAGAAGCCCTTTTCCTTGCCGAGGAAGAAGGGCGCGTGCTCGCTGTAGAGGTACCAGTTGAGCATCAGCGTGACCTTGTCCTTGGGCTTGTCGCCCTGGGCATGCGCCGGGGCGATGGCGAAGGTGGCGAGCGCGGCCGCTGCGAGCAGCGTGGGGAGCAGTTTCTTCATGGTGTTGTCTCCGGGAGTTGTTGGCTTTGCGAAGGAACCTGGAACGGGAGGCTCAGTGGGTGTGGCGCTGCGAGGCGTGCCAGGGAATCATCACGCGCTCGACGATGTCGACGGCCACGAAAAGGATCACGCCGATGCTCGAGAGAACCACCAGCGCCGCGAACATCAGCGGCAGGTCGAAGTTGCCGTTGGCCACCTGCAGCACGTAGCCGATGCCCGAGTTGGAGCCGACGAACTCGCCGACCACGGCACCAACCACCGCCAGCGTGACCGACACCTTCAGCCCGCTGAAGATCTGCGGCAGTGCCTGCGGCAGGCTGATCTTGAAGAAGGTCTGCAGGCGGCTCGCGCCCATCGAGCGAGAGAGATCGAGCATGTCGGGCTCGACCGACTTGAAGCCCATCACCGTGGAGACCACCACCGGGAAGAAGCCCAGCAGGAAGGCGCTGATCACCTTCGGGAAGATGCCGAAGCCGAACCACACCACGAACAGCGGTGCGATCGCCACCTTGGGAATGCTCTGCGAGAACACCAGCAGCGGATAGACGTACGACTCGACGACGCGCGAGTAGGCGATGACCATCGCGATCGGGATGCCGATCAGGATCGTCAGGCCGAAGCCGCCCAGCGTGGCGAGCGTGGTCTTCCAGCTTTCGGCGAGCAGGCGCGGCCATTCGGCGACGAACTGCTTCACGACCTCCCACGGCGGGGGAATCAGGTAGGCCGGAATCTTGAACAGGCGGATCGCCAGGTCCCACAGCACCAGCAGCAACAGGATCAGGATGAAGGGGCGCAGGGCCGGGGAGAGCAGGAGCTTGCGGAACATGGCGAGGGCCGGGACTTTCGGGAGAGCGAAGAGAGCGTGCTTGCTGTGCTTACTGCTGGACCGAGAGGCCAGCCGCCTTCACGAGCTGGGCGTTGCTTGCGATCTCTTCCTTGATGTAGGCGTCGAACTGCTCGGGCTTTAGCGTCCACGGGTCGGCGCCGAGCTTGGCGAAGCGCTCCTTCACCTCGGGCGAGGCCAGCGCCTTCGCCACCTCGGCGTTCAGGCGCTCGACAACGTCGCGCGGCGTCTTGGCCGGCGCCATCATTCCGATCCAGAAGTTGAATTCGGAGCCGGGCACGCCGGCCTCGGTGGTGGTGGGCACGTCGGGCAGGGCGGCGGCGCGCTTGGGCGAGCCCACGGCCAGCGCCAGCAGGTGGCCTTCCTTGATCTGGCCGATGACCGGCGCGATGGGCGAGAAGTAGTAGTCGACGCGGCCCGAGAGCACTTCGGTGACGGCCTCGCCCGATCCCTTGAAGGGGATGTTGGTGGCGTCGATCTTCGCGGCCATCTTGAACTTCTCGGCGTTCAGGTGCGTGGCGCTGCCCTGGCCGGCCGAGGCGAAGTTCATGCTGCCCGGCTTGGCGCGCGCGGCGGCCAGCAGCTGCGGCAGCGTCTTGATGTTCTTGTTCGGTGAGATCACCAGCGCGTTCGGCAGCGACGAGATCGGCGTGACGCCCGCGAAGTCGTGCACCGTGTCGAACGGCAGCTTGGCGAAGGTGGAGGGGCTCACCGTGTGCGACGACGAATGGATCATCACCGTGTAGCCGTCGGGCGCGGCCGTGGCCACCGCCTGCTGGCCGATCGTGCCGCTGGCACCGCCGCGGTTGTCGATCACCAGCGTCTGGCCCATGCTGGCGCTCATCTTGTCGGTGATGGCGCGGGCAATGATGTCGGTGGTGCTGCCGGCCGCGAAGGGAACGATCACGCGGATCGGCTTGGTGGGGTAGCCGTTCTGCGCGGCTGCCAGTGCGGGCAGCAGGGCTGCGATGCAGGTCAGCGAGGCAAGGACGGTGGTGCGTGCAGTGCTGGCAAAGAGCTTCATGAATGTCTCCGCGCGGTCGGGCCGCTTCTTGAATCGATCAATTCACCATTGAGTGAATTATCGATTGTAGGAACGCCCGCGCGACAGCGTCAACTGGAGCTGCCTAGTGAATACCCGGAGGAGCGGTTCAGTCGTTCGTAGAGGAGATTTGCGCTGCGCGCGACACGTGAAACCGGCGCGGCTCAAGGCCAGGAACACCGCGGAACCGGCTCCGCCGGGCCGCAGGTGTTGCCCCCGGAAGGGGGTTGGCGAAGCGACACGAAGTGCGCGAAGCCTGGGGGCGAACCTATTTCAGAACATAGCCCAGGACCAGGTCGGTCATGTGCGAGAGGCGTTGCGCCATCGCCTTGGGCGCACGCAGGTCGCGACCGAAGATGGCCGAGAGCGTGTGGTTGTTCGAGAGGTAGAAGTAGCAGAGCGAGGCGATGGAGATGTAGAGCTGCACCGGGTCCACGCCCGCGCGGAAAAGGTCGTCGCGGCGGCCGCGCTCCAGCACGGTGTCGAGCAGCTGCACCAGCGGCGAGTTCATTTCCTGGATGCGCTCGGAGCGCTTCAGGTGCGCCGCGCAGTGCAGGTTCTCGCTGTTGAGCAGCGTGATGAACTCGGGGTGCTCGAGGTAGTAGTTCCAGGTGAACGACACCAGCTGGCGGATGGCCTCCACGGGGTCGATCTCTTCGAGGTGCAGGCGCTGCTCGGCCTCGCGGATGTCGGCGTACACGCGCTCCAGCACCGCGAGGAACAGGTCGTCCTTGCTGCCGAAGTAGTAGTAGATGAGGCGCTTGTTGAGGCCAGCGCGCTCGGCGATGCTGTCCATGCGCGCGCCGGCGAGCCCGCGCGCGGAGAACTCGTCGCGCGCCGAGGCGAGGATGGCGAGTTGCGACCGGTCGGCGTCGCGCGAGCGGGGTTCGATTGCCTCGATGCTGATGTCGGGCGTGGAGTCCTTGGAGGCCTTCATGGCGCGAATTTAACCAATTGGGGAATTAACGCAAGGCGTCTGAAGCGGGCGCACATAATTGCCGAAGACATTTGCAGCTGAGGTTCTACTTTCCATGAGTACATCACAACCCGCCGGCCACCTGATCGTGGAATGCCTGGTCGAACAGGGCATGGAGATCGCATTCGGCGTGCCCGGCGAGAGCTTTCTTGCGGTGCTCGACGGCTTCCATGCCTACCGCGACCGCACGCGCTTCGTCGTCAACCGGCAGGAGGGCGGCGCGGCCTTCATGGCCGAGGCGCACGGCAAGCTCACCGGGCGGCCGGGTGTGTGCTTCGTCACCCGCGGGCCGGGCGCGACCAATGCGTCGATCGGTGTGCACAACGCGTTCCAGGACTCGACGCCGATGGTGCTGTTCGTCGGTGACGTCGGCAGCGACTTCCGCGACCGCGAGGCTTTCCAGGAGGTCGACTACGCCAGCTTCTTCGGCCCGAGCACCAAGGGCTTCGCCAAGCGCGTGGAGCGCATCGACGACGCGAACCGCATTCCGGAGTACATCGCGCGCGCCTTCGCCACCGCGATGAACGGCCGGCCTGGGCCGGTGGTGCTGGTGCTGCCCGAAGACATGCTGCGCAGCGAGACTGCCGCCCGACCGCTGGCGCGCGTGGAGGCGGTGGAGCCCTGGAGCGATCCGGGCGCGCTGCGCACCTTGCGCGAGCTGCTGCTGAAGTCGCAGCGCCCGCTGGTGATTGCCGGCGGCGGCGGCTGGACGACGCAGGCCGCGCAGGCGCTGCAGCGCTTCGCCGAGAACTGGCGGCTGCCGGTGGCGAACGCCTTCCGCTTCCAGGACACCTTCGACAACCACCATCCGCAGTACGCGGGCGACGTCGGTATCGCGATCAACCCGAAGCTCGCGCAGCGCGTGAAGGATGCCGACCTGATCCTGGCCATCGGCCCGCGACTTGGCGAGATGACGACCGGCGGCTACACGCTGCTGGAGGCACCAAAGGCGAAGCAGACGCTGGTGCACATCCATGCGAGCGCCGAGGAGCTCAACCGCGTCTACCAGGCCGACCTGGCGATCAACGCCGGCATGAGCGCGGCCGCGCGCAGCCTGGAGGTGCTGAGCGCGCCGCCGACCCTGCCGTGGGAAGACTGGACGCTGCAGGCCCGTGCCGACTACGAAGCCAACCTCGTGCCGCAGGCGCTGGCCGGCATGCCCGCCGAGACGCCGCGCGGGGCGGTCGACATGGCGGCGGTCGTCGCGCTGCTGCAGAAGCACCTGCCGGCGGACGCGGCCATCACCAACGGCGCAGGCAATTTCGCGAGCTGGGTGCATCGCTACTTCAGCTACCACGGCCTCGCCAAGGGCGCGAAGACGCAACTGGCGCCGACCAGCGGAGCGATGGGCTACGGCGTGCCGGCCGGCATCGCGGCCAACCTGGCGACGGGGCGCGTGGCCTTCACGATTGCGGGCGACGGCGATTTCCTGATGACGGGGCAGGAGCTGGCGACGGCTTCGCAGCACGGCGGCAAGAGCATCATCGTGCTGCTCAACAACGGCATGTTCGGCACGATCCGCATGCACCAGGAGCGCGAGTATCCCGAGCGCACCAGCGGCACGGCGCTGCGCAACCCCGACTTCTGCGGGCTTGCGCGCGCTTATGGCTACGCGGCCGAGCGGGTGACGGAAACGGCGCAGTTCGAAGCGGCGCTGCTGCGCGCGCTGGAGGCAGACACCGGCACGCTGATCGAGATCCCGCTCGACCCCGAAGTCATCACCACGCGCGGCACGCTGTCGTCGATCACGCGCTCTGCGAAGCAGCAGGCGCAGGGCTGAGCGCGGCGCGATGGCGGTCGACCTCCTCGCGCAGGGATGGCGAGCGCAGTTCGAACACGTCGAACAGGCCGAGTGCGTCGAGCGTGGGGATCAGAGCGACCAGATCTTGTCCGGCGGCTTGCCTGTCCGCGGCCGATGCGTCCGCGTCCTCGAGGATCCGCACGTTGGCGAGGAAGGCGCCGACCGATCCCTTGCGCAATGTGCGGCCGTTGATGACGGTGAAGTCGTCGCCGTCGGGGAGTACGTCCTGGGCTTTCATGGATGCTGTTCCTTGATGGGAGTGAAGATGGGTTCGATGCTAGGCAGCAGGGCGCATCCGGGCTTGCGGCGCGGGGCCAATCGATATCTCCGGCGGGCCATTCATGGCTGACGAAGCTCCCGCAAGACTCTGGATCACGGCCTATGAGGCGCCGCGCGTCACGGGCTATCACTCGCACGACACCGGCCAGCTCTTCGCCTTGCGCGAAGGCCTGCAGGTCATCGATACGCCTTCGGGCCGATGGGTGCAGCCGCCGGGATGGATCGGCTGGATAGCGCCCCGCTGTGCCCATGCGGCCCAGAGCTTCGGTGCCACTGCGGGCTGGAGCCTGCACATCGATCCGGCGGCTGCCGCCGCGTTGCCGGACGGGCCGCATGTGTTCGCCGTCACGCCGCTGATGCAGGCGCTGATAGATCGACTGACGTCGCTGGACGCTTCCGAGCCCCTGCTGGAGCCACGAAGGGCGCGTCTGGTGGCTGTGCTGGTCGATGAGCTGGCTGCGAGCGGCGAGGCATCGCTGCACCTGCCGATGCCGCAGGACAGGCGCCTTGCTTCGATGGCGGCAGCGCTGGCCGACGACCCTGCGCTGCCGGACGGCATCGACGAATGGGCTGATCGCATCGGCATGGCGCGAAGGACGCTCACGCGGCGCTTCGCCGCGGAGACGGGACTGAGCTTCGCGCAGTGGCGCCAGCAGGCGCGGTTGCTGAAAGCCGTCGAACTGCTGAGCCTGCGAGAGCCGGTGACGGCCGTGGCGTTGACGGTGGGCTACAGCTCGGTGAGCGCCTTCATAGAGGCCTTCCGCAAGCACTTCGGCCGCACGCCGGCGCGCTTCTTCGAGGAAGGTGCGGCCTTGCCGCAGACGAAAAAAAAGCCCGCATGAAGCGGGCTTTTTGATTCAGGAGCTCGAGGCCCCTGAGCGCTTACTTGACGTGCTTGCCGATCAGCGCGGCCAGTTCGAACATCGAAACTTGAGCCTTGCCGAAGATTTCCTTCAGCTTGGCGTCGGCGTTGATGTTGCGCTTGTTGGCCTTGTCCTGAAGGTTGTTCTTCTTGATGTAGTCCCACAGCTTGCTCACGACAGCGGTGCGCGGCAGCGGCGTGGAGCCGACGACGGCGGCCAGTGCCGGGCTGGGGGTCAGTGCCTTCATGAACGCGGCGTTCGGCGTGCGCTTCTTGGCGGGAGCGGCCTTCTTCGCGGGGGCCTTCTTTGCAGGAGCCTTCTTCGCCGGAGCGGCCTTCTTCGCAGGAGCCGCCTTCTTGGCCGGAGCGGCCTTCTTCGCCGGAGCCGCAGCCTTCTTTGCGGGAGCGGCCTTCTTCGCCGGAGCTTTCTTGGCCGGAGCCTTCTTTGCAGTTGCCATGGTTGATTTCCTTTTTTGGTTGAACAGTCACCAATGAAAAACTTGCGTCTCCAGTGGCAATGCGGATGCTAAAGGAGAAAAAACGCGTTTCCAAGGGAAAAAGCGCTTTTTTCATTGGGAGTTGTTGTTTTTTCAGAGGGGAGAAGGCCTCTTTTTCACGTTCGGCGCCCGGGCCACGTCGCGAGCACCACGCCAATGAGCGCAACGACGAACGCAACCAGCTGTGGGGAAGAGAGGCTTTCGCCGAGCACGAGCACGCCCACGAGGGCCGCGCTCACCGGCAGCAGCACGGCGAAAACACCCGCTTGTGCGGCTGGTACGTGGCGAAGTCCGGTCATCCACAACCACACGGTCCAGATGCTCGCGGCGAGCGCGTACGCCACCAGCAGCGCCCAGGTGCCGAAGCGCACCGCGGTGAAATCGAACTGCAGCGCGAACCAGATGCCGAAGGGCATCGACAGCGCGAAGCCCCAGAGGTTGATGAGCGAGGCGATGCGCTTCGGTCCGAGGCGTCCCGTGAGCGACTTGCCGATCACGGCGTAGGCCGTCTCGCAGAGCACCGCGCAGAACACGAGCAGGTTGCCGAGCCACGGCATCGACGTGGAAGAAGCGCTGGGCGATGCTGGTGCGTGTGCCGGCGACAGCGCCAGCAGCCCGATGCCGAGTGCCGCGCACGCGATGGCCAGTCCGATGCGCACCGTGATGCGCTCGCGCAGGAAGAGCCAGCTCGCGACCGCAACGCAGGCAGGGATCGACGCCATGATCACGCCCGCCGATACCGCGCTCGTGAGGCTCACGCCGAACAGCATGCAGATCGAGAACATGAAGTTGCCGAGGAACGATTCCAGGAACACGAGCCAGCGGGTGCGCGACGTCATCGGCGGTTCGTCGGGCGCTCGCTTGAGCCAGTGCGGCATGGCCAGCGCCGCGATGCCGAAGCGCAGCCATGCGAGCAGCAGCACCGGAAAGGCGGCGACGAGGGGCTTGGAGAGTGCGACGTAGCCGCCGACGAGCGACATGCTCAGGGCCAGGCAGCCGTAGGCCACGAGGCGGCCTGATGCGTGGGCAGGGGAGTTCAATAGACTGAAGTGTTGTTGCGAAGGAAGGAAGCGGTTTCGATGATGCCCCACGTTTTTGTTTACGGCACGCTGCGTCGCGGCGGTCGCAACGACATCGCGCGCTACCGGCCCGCGCCCTTGCTCGTTGGCGAGGCGGAGATCGCCGGCACGCTGTACGACCTCGGTGCCTATCCCGGCGTCGTGCTCGGCGGTGGAAGGCAGGTGAAGGGCGAGGTCTACGTGATCGAGCCGGCGGTCGAGGCGGCGCTCGACGTGCTGGAAGAAGTGGCGGACGACGATTCGGGCGAATACATCAAGCGTCGGGTGCGCGTGGAGGTGGATGGGCAGTGGCTCGATTGCCTGGTCTACGAGATCCATCCGACGCGCATTGCGGGCCGCCGCGTGATCGAAAGCGGCGACTGGATCGCGCATGCGGCGCTGGGCGGCGCATCGTTTTCACAACCGAAAGATTGATTGCGCATTGCGGAATCGATGGCTGCTGCGCCGCAATATTTTTTCTCGATATGAGAAAAATAATTTTGCATTGAGGAATATATCCGTAACTTGTTGATTTTGTTGAGTGAAAAATATGTCTTCTATAAGACATAAGAGTCCGGTGGGGAGTTACAGTAACTCCACGGCCGCAGCGCCCAACCTTCAATCAACCTCACGGAGTGACCATGCCCCAGACCCTCACAGAACAACTGAGCCGCGAACAGCAGATCGCCGCACTCGAGAAAGAATGGGCCACCGACCCCCGCTGGAAGGGCGTCAAGCGCGGCTATAGCGCAGCCGACGTCGTGCGCCTGCGCGGTTCTTTCCCCATCGAGCACACGCTGGCCAAGCGCGGCGCCGAGAAGCTCTGGGAAAAGATCAACGGCGGCGCCAAGAAGGGCTACGTGAACGCCTTCGGCGCGATCTCCGCCGGCCAGGCGATGCAGCAGGCCAAGGCAGGCCTCGAGGCCGTGTACCTGTCGGGCTGGCAGGTCGCCGCCGACGGCAACACCTCCGAGACGATGTACCCCGACCAGTCGCTCTACGCCTACGACTCGGTGCCGACGATGGTCCGTCGCATCAACAACACCTTCCGCCGCGCCGATGAAATCCAGTGGGGTCGCGGCATCAACCCCGGCGACAAGGAGTTCATCGACTACTTCCTGCCCATCGTGGCTGACGCGGAAGCCGGTTTCGGCGGCGTGCTCAACGCCTTCGAACTCATGAAGAACATGATCACGGCCGGCGCTGCCGGCGTGCATTTCGAAGACCAGCTGGCTGCCGTGAAGAAGTGCGGCCACATGGGCGGCAAGGTGCTCGTGCCGACGCAGGAAGCCTGCGAGAAGCTGATTGCCGCGCGCTTCGCCGCCGACGTGCTGGGTGTGCCGACCATCGTCCTGGCCCGTACCGACGCGGAAGCCGCGAACCTGATCACCTCCGATCACGACGCCAACGACAAGCCGTTCCTGACCGGCGAACGCACGCAGGAAGGCTTCTACCGCGTCAAGAACGGCCTGGAGCAAGCCATCAGCCGCGGCGTGGCCTACGCTCCGTACGCCGACCTGGTGTGGTGCGAAACCGGCGTGCCCGACATCGGCTTCGCCCGCGAATTCGCGCAAGCCGTGCACGCCGCCTGCCCGGGCAAGCTGTTGTCGTACAACTGCTCGCCTTCCTTCAACTGGAAGAAGAACCTCGACGACAAGCAGATCGCTTCGTTCCAGGAAGACCTGTCGGCGCTGGGCTACAAGTACCAGTTCATCACGCTGGCCGGCATCCACGTCAACTGGTTCAACACCTTCCAGTTCGCCCACGCCTACGCTCGCGGCGAAGGCATGAAGCACTACGTGAACATGGTCCAGGAACCCGAGTTCGCGGCGCGCGACAAGGGCTACACCTTCGTGTCGCACCAGCAGGAAGTGGGCGCCGGTTACTTCGACGACGTGACCACCGTGATCCAGGGCGGCTCGTCCAGCGTGAAGGCGCTGACGGGTTCGACCGAGGAAGAACAGTTCCACTGATCCGACGGACGGATTTTTCGCTGTCACTTTCAGCCCGGCCGCGTGCCGGGCTTTTTTGTTGCCGCGTCCGCCGCGAAGTCAGGCTTCGAGCCGCACTTCGCGCACGCCGCGTCCAAGACGCTGGCGCAGCAGGGTGCGCAGCGTGACGCCGTCGGCGTAGCCGACCATGCCGGCGATCTGTTCGAGGCTCTTGTCGCTGGTCTTGAGCAGGTGCACGGCGCGCTCGACGCGCAGATCCTGCACGTAGGAAAGCGGGCTCTTGCCCAGCACCTGCTGCATGCGTCGGGCCAGCGTGCGCTTGCTGGTGCCGGCGGCCTGCGCGGCCTCGTCGAGCGAGAAGCCGTCGGCCAGCCGGCCGCGCGCCCATCGCTCGAAGCGCTCCACCAGCGGGTCGGAGTGCGAGAGGTGGTCGGAGATCACGTAGGCCGATTGCGATGGCCGCGAATCGACGATCAGGTAGCGCGCGACCAGCGTCGCGAGCTCGGGGCTTGCCTGGCGCACGATCCACAGCGCCAGGTCGACATGGCTCAGCGCCGCGCCGGCCGTGACCAGGTGGCCTGAGCTGACCAGCATGCGCGAGTCTTCCAGCTGCACGCCCGGGTAGCGCTGGCGGAACAGCGTGGCGAGCCACCATGTGGTGGTCGCCTTGTGCCGGTCGAGCACGCCGGACTCGGCCAGCACGAAAGTGCCGATGCAGGCGGCGGCTACGTTGGCGTTTCTGTCCGAGCGTTCTTTGAGTGCGGCGCAGGCGTCGCGCACGTCGGCGCGGCGCAACGCGGGCTCGAGTGTCTCGGGCATCTTGCAGCCCAGGGCGGGGACGATCAGCCAGTCGGCCGTTGCCGTGTCGGGGGCGCGAGCCACCGGAACTGTGAAGCCCTGCGAGGTTCGCACGCGCTTGCGAACGCCCGTCAGCGTGACTTCGAACGGTGCCACGTCGAGCTGCAGCATCGCCGTGAGTTCGTTGGCGGTGGTGAACACGTCAAGCACCGTGGACAGGCCGGTGTCGAACACGCCGTCGAGGGCGAGTATGTCGAGCTTCATGGCCATAACGATATCAAAGATGTCAAAAATGCCAATGGCTCCATGGGCGATGGCTGCCTAGAGTTCATGCCAACGCCGCGCAATGTCGCGCGCCGTTCAACACTCAGGAGATTGACCCATGATCAAGTACGCACTGTTTGCCCGCCTCGAAGCCAAGCCGGGCAAGGAAGGCGATGTCGAGAAATTCCTGGAAGCAGGCCTCGCCATGGCCCGCGACGAGAAGACCACGCCGATCTGGTTTGCGCTGCGCCTGTCGCCGACCACCTTCGGCGTGTTCGATGCATTCGAGAACGAGGCCGGGCTCCAGGCCCACCTGACCGGCCCGATCGCCCAGGCGCTGATGGCAAAGGCTCCCGAGCTGTTTGCCGCGCCGCCGTCGATCGAGCCCATCGAAGTGTTGGGGCTCAAGAACACCGGTGCCGCGTCCTGAGCGGGCAGCGGCTAGAATTGCCGGCTCTGCACTCAAACAAGAGCGAGAAAGGCACCTTGGTTATGACACCGCGAACTACTCGGCAAGGTTTCAGCGGCTTTTTCTTCACCGAAGGAAAAGGCCGGTAGCCCGCGCTCGCTGGTTCCTGCCAGCTTCACAACCAAGCAAAGCGCGGTCGTCCACCGCGCTTTTTTGTTTTTCTCCCCGAGGTTTCTTCAAATGATCCAGATCACGCTCCCCGACAACTCGCGCCGCGAGTTCCCCGGCCCGGTTTCGGTGGCCGAAGTCGCCCAGTCCATCGGTCCCGGCCTGGCCAAGATGACGGTGGCCGGCAAGGTCGACGGCAGGCTCGTCGATGCCAGCGACGTCATCGACCATGACGCGAAGCTGCAGATCATCACGCCCAAGGACGAAGAGGGCCTGGAGATCATCCGTCACTCGACGGCCCACCTGGTCGGCCATGCGGTGAAGCAGCTCTACCCGACGGCCAGGATGGTGATCGGGCCCGTGATCGAGGAGGGCTTCTACTACGACATCGCCTACGAGCGCCCCTTCACGCCCGAGGACATGGCGGCCATCGAGGCGCGCATGCGCGAGCTGATCGCGCAGGACTACGACGTGATCAAGAAGATGACGCCGCGGGCCGAGGTCATCGAAGTCTTCAAGTCGCGCGGCGAGGACTACAAGCTGCGCCTCGTCGAAGACATGCCCGACGAGCAGGCCATGGGCCTGTACTACCACCAGGAATACGTCGACATGTGCCGTGGCCCCCACGTGCCGAACACGCGCTTCCTGAAGGTCTTCAAGCTCACGAAGCTGGCCGGCGCCTACTGGCGCGGCGACGCCAAGAACGAGCAGCTGCAGCGCGTCTACGGCACGGCCTGGGCCGACAAGAAGCAGCTCGACCAGTACATCCAGCGCATCGAGGAAGCCGAGAAGCGCGACCATCGCCGGCTGGGCAAGGAGCTCGACCTGTTCCACATCGACGAAGTGGCGCCGGGCGTGGTGTTCTGGCACCCGAAGGGCTGGGCCATCTGGCAGGCGGTCGAGCAGTACATGCGCAACATCTACCGCGACACGGGCTACTGGGAAGTGAAGGGCCCGCAGATCCTCGACAAGAGCCTGTGGGAGAAGACGGGCCACTGGCAGAACTATCGCGACAACATGTTCACGACGGAGTCGGAAAAGCGCGAGTACGCGCTGAAGCCGATGAACTGCCCCGGCCACGTGCTGATCTTCAAGAGCGACCTGCGCAGCTACCGCGACCTGCCGCTGCGCTACGGCGAGTTCGGCCAGTGCCACCGCAACGAGCCCAGCGGCGCGCTGCACGGCATCATGCGCGTGCGCGGCTTCACGCAGGACGACGGACACATCTTCTGCACGGAAGACCAGATCCTCGACGAGTGCATCGCCTATACGGCACAGTTGCAGAAGGTCTATGCCGACTTCGGCTTCACGGACATCCTCTACAAGGTCGCCACGCGTCCCGAGAATCGCGTCGGTTCCGACGAGCTGTGGGACAAGGCCGAGCATGCGGTGATGGAATCGCTGCGCCGCTCGGGCGTCGACTTCGTCATTGCGCCCGGCGACGGTGCGTTCTACGGCCCGAAGATCGAGTACACGCTGCGCGATGCCATCGGCCGCCAGTGGCAGTGCGGCACGATGCAGGTCGACTTCAACACGGCCGAGCGTCTTGGCGGCGAATACGTGACGGAATCGAGCGGCCGCGCGCACCCCGTGATGCTGCACCGCGCGATCGTCGGCAGCCTGGAGCGCTTCATCGGCATGCTGATCGAGCACCACTCCGGCGCCATGCCCGCGTGGCTCGCTCCGGTGCAGGTGGCGGTGCTCAACATCAGCGAAGGGCAGGCCGATTACGCCTCGGAAGTTGCGAAAGCGCTGCAAAATCAAGGGCTTAGGGTCCAGCTTGACCTGCACAACGAAAAGATTACGTATAAAATACGGAAGCATTCGTTGCAAAAGCTCCCTTATATCGTTGTCGTGGGCGACAAGGAAAAGGAAGCAGGTGCCGTCGCAGTGCGCGCCCGAGGCAATCAAGACCTCGGTGCAATGTCCCTCGAATCGTTCGTGCAACGGCTCGTCCAGGATGTTGCCGACAAGCGTTGATTTGTCCTAGGAACACCCCATATGTTTCCCTGCCAAATCGTGCCGCTTGTCCGCGAGGGCTGAGCGGTTTTCGCTACAGATTTTGTAGCAAATTTTGAAGGATTCCGACCATCGCTACTGCATTCCGCGACCGCCGCCACCGCGAGGAACGCCAACACCGCCTGAACCGGGAAATCATGGCCCCGGAAGTCCGCCTGATCGGCCCGGATAACGAGCAATTGGGTGTCGTGAGTCTTGCCGAGGCTCTACGCCTTGCCGGTGAGCAGGACGTGGATCTGGTTGAGGTCGTCGCGGCGGCCAATCCGCCGGTGTGTCGCCTGATCGAGTACGGCAAGTTCAAGTACCACGAGCAGAAGAAGGCGGCCGAGGCGAAGTCGAAGCAGAAGGTCATCGAGGTCAAGGAAATCAAGTTCCGGCCCGGTACCGACGATGGCGACTACAACATCAAGATGCGCAATATCCGGCGCTTTCTTGATGACGGCGACAAATGCAAGATCACGCTGCGCTTCCGCGGCCGCGAGATCACGCACCAGGAGCTGGGTCTGGCACTGCTGCAGCGCATTCGCGACGAGCTGGGTGACACGATCCTCGTCGAGCAGTTCCCGAAGCTCGAAGGCCGGCAGATGATCATGATGATCGCGCCGGGTCGCAAGAAGCCGGGTGGCGGTGCGCCGAAGCCGGCGGCAGACGCCGGTGCCGCACCGGCAGCGGCTCCCGCCGCGGCCTGAGTGGCTAGGGGCGCAGTAGAGAGGTTTTGAAGGGATTTCGCCTTTGCCCGCACTTCGCAAGAAGCGCAGGCAGGGGCGGGATGAAGAAGTGTCTCGGGGCCAACAAGTCCGTGGAGCATCCATGGCGCCTCACGAGCACAAACTAAAGGAGCATTCACATGCCCAAAATGAAGACCAAGAGCAGCGCGAAAAAACGTTTCCGCGTTCGTCCCGGTGGCACCGTCAAGCGCGGTCAAGCCTTCAAGCGTCACATCCTGACGAAGAAGACCACCAAGAACAAGCGTCACCTGCGTGGTGCAGTCGCAGTGCACGAGACCAACATGGTTTCCGTCGCCGCCATGCTGCCCGGCCGTGGCATTTAACTCAGACGAACAAGGAGTACACACATGCCTCGCGTCAAACGTGGTGTAACGGCTCGCGCCCGCCACAAGAAAGTTCTCGCACTCGCCAAGGGTTTCCGCGGTCGCCGCGGCAATGTCTTCCGCGTCGCCAAACAGGCGGTGATGAAGGCAGGCCAATACGCCTACCGTGACCGCCGTACCAAGAAGCGCGTGTTCCGTCAGCTGTGGATCGCGCGTATCAACGCCGCCTCGCGTGAACTGGGCCTGACCTACAGCCAGTTCGCCAACGGCATCCGCAAGGCCGGTATCGAGATCGACCGCAAGATGCTTGCGGACATCGCCGTGCACGACAAGGCCGCTTTTGCCGGCATCGTGGAGCAGGTCAAGGCCAAGCTGGCTGCTTGATTCTGCACAGCAGGGCGCTGCCTCCGGGCGGCTTCCTGCGCCCACGGCTCAAGGGCTGGCGCTTGAAAAGGCTCCAGCTCTTTTTTATTTCCCCTCGAAGATTTTTGTTGCTATGAACGAGTTGGACTCCCTGGTCGACACCGCACGCGCCGCCTTCGCCGAAGCGAAGACGCCCGCAGAGCTCGAAAACGCCAAGGCCCAGTTCCTCGGCAAGTCGGGCCGCATCACCGAGCTGATGAAGGGCATGGCTGCGCTGAGTGTCGAAGAGAAGAAGTCCCGCGGCGCTGCCATCAACGTCGCCAAGCAGGCCATCGAGGCCGCGCTGACCGACCGCCGCCAGCAGCTGGCCGACGAAGAACTCTCGCTGCAACTGCGCGCCGAGGCGCTCGACGTGAGCCTGCCCGGCCGCCGCCGCATCTCCGGCGGACTGCACCCCGTGAGCCGCACCCTGGAGCGCATCGAGGAAATCTTCTCGAGCATGGGCTTCGACGTTGCCGACGGCCCCGAGATCGAGAGCGACTGGCACAGCTTCACCTCGCTCAACAACCCGCCGAACCATCCTGCGCGCTCGATGCAGGACACCTTCTACGTCGACCTTAACGGCGACGACGGCATCCCCTACAACCTGCGCCCGCACACCAGCCCGATGCAGGTGCGCTATGCGCATCAGCACATCAAGAAATACGCCGCCGAGTTCGCGGCAGCCGCAGCCGACACCACCGGCACCGTGAAGGCACCCGAGATCCGCGTGATCGCGCCCGGCCGCACCTATCGCGTCGACAGTGACGCCACCCACTCGCCCATGTTCCACCAGTGCGAAGGCCTGTGGCTCGGCGAGAACGTGAGCTTCAAGGACCTGAAGGTCGTCTTCACCGATTTCTGCCGCACCTTCTTCGAGCGCGACGACCTCGTGCTGCGCTTCCGCCCGAGCTTCTTTCCGTTCACCGAGCCGAGCGCCGAGATCGACATCCAGTTCGCAAGCGGCCCGCTGGCCGGCCGCTGGCTCGAGGTGTCGGGTTCGGGCCAAGTGCACCCGAACGTGGTGCGCAACATGGGCCTCGACCCCGAGCGCTACATCGGCTTCGCCTTCGGCATGGGCCCCGACCGGCTCACGATGCTGCGCTATGGCGTGAACGACCTGCGCCTCTTCTTCGACGGCGACCTGCGTTTCCTCTCGCAGTTCCAGTAAGCAGCACCCCATCACAGAAAAAACCAGATCGAGATCGAAGAGATGCAATTCCCGGAATCCTGGCTGCGCGAGTTCTGCAACCCGCCCATCGACAGCGCCACATTGGCCGAAACGCTCACCATGGGCGGCTTCGAGGTCGAGGAGCGCCGACCGGTGGCGCCGCCTTTCACACGTATCGTGGTCGGCGAAATCAAGGAAGCGGTGCAGCACCCGAACGCCGATCGCCTGCGCGTGTGCCAGGTCGACGCGGGGCAGGGTGCTTTGCTGAACATCGTGTGCGGCGCACCCAATGCGCGCGTCGGCATCAAGGTGCCTTGCGCGCTCGTCGGTGCCGAACTGCCGCCGGGTGAAGACGGCAAGCCCTTCCTCATCAAGCTCGGCAAGCTGCGCGGCGTTGAGAGCCAGGGCATGCTGTGCTCGGCGCGCGAACTGCAGCTGAGCGAAGACCACGGCGGCCTGCTCGAGCTCGACGCCGACGCGCCCATCGGCGCCGACGTGCGCGACGTGCTCAAGCTCGACGACGTGCTGCTCACACTCAAGCTCACGCCCAATCTGGCGCACGGCCTCAGTGTCTACGGCGTGGCGCGCGAACTCGCCGCGCTCACCGGCGCGCCTCTCAAGACCCCGGCCATCGCGCCCGTGGCCACGTCGTTCGCCGACGTGCTGCCGGTCAAGGTCGAGGCGCCCGATCTGTGCGGCCGTTTTTCGGGCCGCATCGTGCGCGGCGTGGACACCAAGGTCGCCACGCCCGCCTGGATGGTCGATCGCCTGGCGCGCTGCGGCCAGCGCAGCGTGACGCCGCTGGTCGACATCTCGAACTACGTGATGTTCGAGTACGGCCAGCCCAGCCACATCTTCGACCTCGACAAGATCCATGGCGGCCTCACGGTGCGCTGGGGCAAGGCTGGAGAGCAGCTGAAGCTGCTCAACGGCACGACGATCACCGTCGACGAGAAGGTCGGCGTGATCGCAGACGACCGCGAGGTCGAGTCGCTCGCCGGCATCATGGGCGGCGACGCCACCTCGGTGTCCGACGACACGCGCAACATCTACGTCGAAGCCGCCTTCTGGTGGCCCGAGGCCGTGCAGGGTCGCTCGCGCCGCTTCAACTTCTCGACCGACGCCGGCCACCGCTACGAGCGCGGTGTCGACCCGAGCCGCACGGTCCAGATCATCGAGCGCATCACTCAGTTGATCGTCGAGATCTGCGGCGGCCAGGCCGGCCGGATGGACGACCAGACGCTGCGCGTGCCCGAGGCCGCGCCCGTCACGCTGCGCGTCGCGCGCGCGGCCCGCGTGATCGGCATGCCGCTGACGCAGGTGCAATGCGCCGACGCGCTGAAGCGCCTGGGCTTCGCGATCGCCGAGGGCGAGGGTACTCTGACCGTGACCCCGCCGCCGCACCGCTTCGACCTGCTGATCGAGGAAGACCTGATCGAGGAAGTCGCACGCCTGATCGGCTTCAACAACCTGCCGACGACCGCGCCGCTCGCACCGATCACCGCCCGCGTGCGGCCCGAGGCACAGCGCAGCCGCTTCGCGGTGCGTCGCAGCATCGCCGCGCTGGGGTATCAGGAAACGATCAACTTCAGCTTCGTCGAAGCGCACTGGGAGCAGGACCTGGCGGGCAACGCCAACCCGGTGAAGCTGCTGAACCCCATCGCCAGCCAGATGAGCGTGATGCGCTCCTCGCTGATGGGCTCGCTGCTGCAGGTGCTCAAGTTCAACCTCGACCGCAAGGCGCCCCGCGTGCGTGTGTTCGAGCTGGGTCGCGTGTTCATGCGCGACGACAGCGTCGTCACGACCGACAGCACCGTGCGCGGCGTGAACCAGCCGATGCGCGTGGCGGGCCTTGCGTGGGGCGATGCCGACGAGGCGCGCTGGGACGGCAAGCCCGAGCGCATCGACTTCTACGACGTGAAGGGCGATGTCGAGGCGCTGCTCGCGCCGCTGCAGCCGGTCTTCGAGGCGGCCGAGCATCCAGCCCTTCACCCGGGCCGTTCGGCGCGCGTGCTGGTCGACGGCAAGGCCATCGGCTTCGTCGGCGAACTGCACCCGCGCTGGCGCCAGAAGTGGGACTTCTCGCAGGCGCCCGTGCTGTTCGAGCTCGATCTCGACGCCGTTACCGCGCGGCTCGTGCCTGTGGCGCAGCCGGTGCCCAAGCACCAGGCGGTCGAGCGCGACATCGCCGTCGTGGTGGCCGAGGCCGTCACGCACGATGCGCTGATGCAGACCATCCGCTCCGCCGCGGCGGCGCAGGGCCTGCTGCGCGATGCGACGCTGTTCGACATCTACCGTCCGCAGCCGCTGCGCGACGGCGCAGTGGCCGCACCTGGCGCGCTGGCGCAAGGCGAGAAGAGCATGGCGGTGCGCCTGAGCTTCCAGAGCGACAGCGCCACCCTGACGGACGAGCAGGTCGAGCCCGCTGTCCGCTCGATCGTCGAACAACTGGGCGCCAAGCTCGGCGGCCGCTTGAGGGGATGATGAGAATGAACGCTGCCGAATTCACGCTCGAGGCTCTCGAAACGCCTGCGCTTACCAAGGCGCATCTCGCCGACCTGCTGTTCGAGCAGATCGGCCTGAACAAGCGTGAGTCCAAGGACATGGTCGAGGCGTTCTTCGAGCTCGTGGCCAACAGCCTCATCGAAGGCACGGACGTGAAGATCTCCGGCTTCGGCAACTTCCAGATCCGCGTGAAGGCGCCGCGACCGGGGCGCAATCCGCGCACCGGCGAGGCCATTCCGATCGGCGAGCGTCGCGTGGCCACGTTCCATGCGAGTGCCAAGCTCAAGGAGCAGATTCACGGAAGCATCGACCAGGGTGGCGCGTCCGAGGTCGAGTGGAGCCTGGGTTCCACCGAATAAGTGCTTGGTGCTGTGCGCCTGCGTAGAGTAATCTCTGAGGTTTCCCGCGCACAGTCTTGATTTCAATGGAGAAAACGCTCCCGCCGATCCCTGTCAAACGCTACTTCACCATCGGTGAGGTCGGCGAGCTGTGCGGCGTCAAGCCGCACGTGCTGCGTTATTGGGAGCAGGAGTTCACGCAGCTGCGGCCCATGAAGCGGCGCGGCAACCGCCGTTACTACCAGCACCACGAGGTGCTCATGATCCGCCGCATCCGCGATCTGCTCTACGACCAGGGCTTCACGATCAGCGGTGCACGCAACAAGCTGCAGGAGCTCGTGCAGGGCGAGCGCGATCGCCGCAAGGCGGGCGAGGTGCCGCTCGAAGGCGTGGAAGCCATCGAGATCGACCAGGAAGAATTCGACGCCGCCATCGTGGAAGATTCCACTGTGTCGGCTGTCGCTCAAACGGCCGATCTGTCGCAGTTGTTGCACCTGCGGCGCGAGCTCTTTGAAATTCGTGAGCTGCTGAGTGTGGGACGCTGAATTTTCGAGGCTATAATCGAGAGCTTCGGTGTGTGGCGCAGCCTGGTAGCGCACTTGCATGGGGTGCAAGGGGTCGAAGGTTCGAATCCTTTCACACCGACCATTTTTGCTAGATAGATCAACGGGTCAGGACCACAAGTCCTGACCCGTTTTTCTTTGCGTCTGACAAATGGATGGGGTTTCTGACAAACCCAACCCGTTTCAGCCTTCCTCGGGACCTTCAACCGAGGCCGGGGAGCGGCTCGAGGAGTTCCGATGACCGCTCCCATTCCAGCCGCCAACGTTCCAGCTCATCCGAGGTCTTGCCTCCGCCGGCATCGGCGCTACGAGATGTCGTCGGATCTGCCGGCGCGACGGCGCTTCCAGATCACGCCGTCCGCCAGATAGTGATGAAAGTTCAAGGTGAAGTGCGCAATGAGAATCGTCGGGAGCCCGAGCCAGAGAAGGCTTTCCCCTGCGCGACTGGCGGCCGCGTAGAGAAGGGCTCCGCAGATGACACATGCGAGGAAGAAGGTCACCGGTGGCCTCAGCATCTCGGCCAGCGACTTGCGGCGTGCCGAATCACTGTCCGAGGCTTCGCTGTCCTTGCCCGTTGCGGTTCCGGGCTGCCGTTGACGGTAGACGAACATCAGGTACTGGATGTTGTGCCAGACATTGACCACCAGCCAGCCCACGGTGATGTCGCTGATCCAGACATAGCCAACCAGTGAAACGATCAAGTGGGACAGCACGAAGCTGTTGAAGGGCCCGTCCGCCTGCTGCGCGCCCCTGGCGTACCCCAGGCATGCAAACCAGCACAGTGATCCGACGGCGGCCGCGATGCCTGCTGCAAAGGCCAGTTCCTGCGGAACGGGAGGCAGCCAGATGGGATAGCTCAGGAAGCTGTCGGGTGCCTGCGCACTGCGGTGCAGATAGCCCCATGCAGGGAGCAGATAGATCAGAAGGTAAGGCAGGTTGCGAAGGGGCACCTGAAGCCGACGGTCGTAGCGTCTGGCGATGCCGTAGCTCTGGCGAGTCACATGGAAGGCCTGAAGCGCGAAGTACAGGGCAAACAGTCCAGCCGCCTCGTATGCGAGCGCAACGAACGTCAGGCCCGCCAGGACCAGGATGGGCGCGATAACGATCAGAACCCAGCGCAGGCGTGCGCGCGACGACATTGCGCCGATGCGCGTATAGGTCGCGACGATGTGCGGATTGGCCAACAGCCAGATGTCGACATAGAGGACGGCCAGCATCATGGGCGTGGACCACGATGCGAGCGCTCCGGCCGAGAGCGCCGCGAACAGGTTGCCGAAGATGAACCAATGCTCCTGGCGCATCGCGGGATTCGTGGCGCCCCCTGATGCAGTCTGGGCGTGCACTGTCATGTCGCGACAGGTGGCGTGGGCGGAGGCGGCGGCGAGCCGAGTGGGGCTGGTTTGGGTGGCACCAAAAACCCGGAGCGAGGTCGCAGATGGCGCTCGAGCTCGGTCCGCATGTTGTCGTACGCCGCATTCCGGGCGGCCGTGAACCTTGACTCGAGGGTCGCGCGGCTCAGGACGCCGGACAAGCCCGCCGGGGGAAGCGGCTGGTACGGGTTGTACTGTTCGGTGGCCTCGCAGGGGTGGCAATGTCCGTCCGCGTCGTACTGGCTGCGGATCTTCACCTTGTAGACCACGCCGCCGTCCTTGGCCGGATCCAGAGGAAAGCTGAAGGCCAGGAGCAGCTCGGGAGCCTGCGACGGGACATCGCCTTCAATGGGTACGAAGCCGGCATTCCGATAGGCGCGGACGATGCTTTCCTTGAGGCCAGGCATACTGATGCCGACGAAGGCGTTGCCGAACAGGTTCTGCTCGCCCGCCCACTGTCGCTTGTAGTTGAACCCGAACGAGGGGTCGAGATGCTCGCGCCCCACGGACTCGATCGTCGCGTACGCATTGTCGATCGCGGGGACGAGTCGAGCGCTCAGGTCGTACTGGGCCATCCATGGCAGCGCCTTGATATCTTGCGCATTCCTGATTTCGGCAAATCTCAGGAAACATGGGTTGCACTTCTTCCTGCCATCAAGCAACTCGTCGGCAGACACAAGAACCATCGGAGCCAGTCGTGTCTTCGGATCGACATCGAATCTGAACTCGAAGACCGTCGACTTGTCTTTCTGCGCATTCACGGCGACGAAAGAGAAGCCCGACTTCTGGAAGGCACTGCTTACCATCGACCTGAACTCCGGAACACCCATGTCGCGATAGGCAGCCACCGGGAAAGTAGGCCTTCCAATCCTGTAGCTCAGATCCAGAACGCTCTGCTGCGGTTGCGGCCTTGGCTGCGCGAAAGCAGCCAAAGCCGCCAGCAAGAGGCATCCGCCAACCAAGGCTCTGTGAAAGCCCGAAGTACTCGTCATTTGTGCTCCCTGTGAAAGCGCCCGTCTGCGCGTGCCTTTGAATCACTGCGACCGGTTGCCGGCGCGGCGATCGATGGCGGTCCGGTTCCGGCCGGATTCTGCCGCAGCATGGCACGTGCACTGCTGCCGGGGTATGTGCCGTCTTCGCGACAGCGGCGCGCGAGCGACAGGCTCTCTTTCGTTCATCGATCCTCAGGTGGCACGGGCAAACCGATCCTTCGACGGAGTTCCGTGCGCCAGGCTGCCGCATTCTCCTGCTGCTTGTTGAGAACGATCCCCAGGATGTAAGCCGTCAGGGCGGCGCCGATCAGAGCCACGCCGCTCTCGTAGACGATGTCGACGGCGAACTCCTTGAAACCGTCCGAGAGGAAGGACAACAGGGCTGAATACTTCAACACCTTGGACGCGGCGACGAGCACGGTGCCCAGGGCGGCGCAGGCCCAGAGGAAGACCCTGTGGATGGCGATCGGCGCGGTGATCTCTTCGATCTGATCGGGATACCTGCGGAAGTACGCAACGTCGTCGTTCGTGACTTCTGCGGAGCTGCCGAAGAGCAGGCGGAGGAAGAAAGAGTCGCTGTCTCTTTTCTTGGGGCGGGTTCTCATGGTCGATCTTCGCTGTAGAAGGGCAGGGCGCGGCGTGCGCTCGCGGGAGCATCGTTTGTAGCCGGTCCAGGAACGACGGCCCCGTAGCCACGATCTGCGCGCAACGCGGTGAAGAGAGAAGGGCGCCTTCATCGAGCGTCCCGGCCTCTGCCTTGCTGACGCCGCAAAAAAAAGCTCGCACTAAGGCGAGCTGAAGGACCCCGTTCTCGCATGGGGTCGGAGGGAGGAGCCCGCCGGAGGGCGGCGGGCAAGCCAATGATCGCGACCAATCTGGGAGACATTGAGGATGAAGGGCGCGTCGGAGGCTCTTTGATGACGAATCCGAAGGAATCCTGAATACCTGGGAATTAATTCCTTTGGTTGCAGCGGCCTCGGTCCTATCCTCGACGCCCATCATGAGCGCCGCACAACAAATGCAACTTCTCGTCGACCTGCCCGATGGCTGGTCCAGCCGCATCGACATCAAGCAGACCAGCAGCGGCCGTTATGCCGGTGTCGCCGAACTGAACCTGCGGGGCCTGAAGCGCGGAGTGCTCGTCTTCATGCAGCAGCCCACGCTCGAGGCCGCGCTGCAGCGCGTGCGGCTGCGGGCCAGCCAGTTCGCGAGAGAAAGGCTCGGTCCGCAGGACGTGTCGTCGAAGATGCCGTCGCTGCACAGCTAGCCGCCGCGCCACGGTTGGGGTTTCCTATCTCGCGGATGAGGATTCCCAACCCACGAACCAGCCGCCCTGCGGCACCATGAGGCGTCATTCCCACCGCGAAAGGAAAACGCCATGAAGGCATTCAGAAGACTCGTGGGCGGCGCCATCTCCATCGCCGGAGCCGTGCTGCTCATTACGCAGCACTTGTAGCCGGAAGAGACGGCCGATCGCGCCTCATCGGACATTCGTCCAATGGCGGCGCAGGCCCCCGAAGCGGACAGTACGGGCTTCCCAATCACTCCTCTCCCGTACGAGATCCCGCCTCATGAAAACCATCCAACGCTTCAAGCTCGCCGCCGCTGCCGTCGCCATCGGCCTTTCGTTTTCCGCCGTCGCGGCAACGCCCGCTGCGTCGGGCGACGCTTCCAGGCCCAGCGTCGTGATCGTCCACGGTGCCTTCGCCGACGGCTCCGACTGGGCCAAGGTGATTCCGCTGCTCCAGGCCAAGGGCCTGCGCGTGGTCGCGGTGCAGAACCCGCTGAGTTCGCTCGAGGACGACGTGGCTGCTGCGAAGCGCGCCATCGACGCGCAGCCCGGCAAGGTCGTGCTGGTCGGCCATTCGTGGGGCGGCTCGGTCATCACCGAGGCGGGCGCCAATGACAAGGTCGCCTCGCTGGTCTACGTGGCCGCCTTCGCGCCCGATGTGGGGCAGAACACCGCCGAACTCGGCAAGGACTATCCGCCCGCGCCCGGCTTCGCGCACATCGTGCCCGATGCTTCCGGTTATCTCTCGCTCACGAAGGAGGGCATGACGAAGCACTTCGCACAAGACCTGCCGGCTTCCGCCACCGCGGTGATGACCGCGACGCAGGGCCCGATATTCGGCAAGTCCTTCGAGCAGAAGCTGACGGTGGCCGCCTGGAAGACCAGGCCCTCGTGGTACCTGGCCACCAGCGCCGACCACATGATCCAGCCGGCGCTGCAGCTCGACATGGCGAAGAAGATCGGCGCGCACCTCACGCGCGTGAACGCCAGCCACGTGCCGCAGCAGTCGCAGCCGGCCAAGGTGGCCGAGGTGATCCTGGACGCCGTGCGCCAATCCAAGTAAGGTGCCGCGAGCCGCCCAAGGTGCATCGCGCGCCTTGGGCGGCTCGTCTTGCTTTTCCGCGTAGCCGTACCAGCAGATCCAGTGCAGCCTTCCTCCCCCATCCGGGTCTTCGACGCCATCCGCGCTCTCGCCTTCGTCGGCGATCTCAGCATGGGCCAGCCCATCGACCATTCGGTGCGTACGGGCTGGCTCGCTTCTCGGCTCGCCGCGGCCATTGGCCGCGATGCCGCGACGCAGAGCCATGTCGTATGCGTGGCCTTGCTGCGATGGTCGGGCTGCACGGCCAATGCGCCGGAGTTTTCCGACCTGCTGGGCGACGACGTGGGCGGGCGCCGCACCATGCTCGCCACCGCCTCGGCGCGCGCCGCGGCCGACTTCGCGAGTTCCGTCAGCCCGCTGGCCGAGATCCATTGCGAGGTCTCGGGCGACATCGCGCGCACGCTGGGCATGCCCGCGGCCGTGGAGCTGCCGCTGCGCCACATCTTCGAAACCTTCGACGGAACCGGCAAGCCGGAGGGCCTCGACGCCTCGCGCATTCCCGCCGAGGTGTTCCTCGTCACCATCGCGGGCGACCTGGAGATCTTCTCGCGCGTGCACGGTCTGAACAACGCGCTGCGCTACATCGCCGAGCGTGCCGATGCGCGTTATCCGGCCTTCCTGGTCGATGCGGTGCGCGAGCATGCCGTGGACTGGCTACACGTGCTGGAGCAGGGCGCGGCCGCCGAGCCGCAGCCGCCGTCCGCCGCGCTGCGGGACGCGACCGCGCCGCTCGAGCTGATCGCCGACGTGATCGACCTCAAGCTGCCGTGGATGACCGGCTACTCGCGCAAGGTCGCGGAAGCGGCGTTGCACTGCGCCCGCGGCATGGGCCTGGGCGACGAGCAGCAGCAGCGCGTCTACCGCGCGGGGCTGATCCACGGCATCGGCCGCGCCTCGGTGCCGAACGCGGTCTGGGACTCGCCGCATGCGCGCAGCGAAGCCGATGCCGAGCGGCTGCGCCTGGTGCCCTACTGGACCGAGCGCGCGGCGCGGCGCATCGACACGCTGCGCGCCGAAGCCGAAATAGCCTCCTTCGTCGACGAGCGCCTGGACGGCTCGGGCTTCTTTCGCGGAGCCAGGGGCGCGGCCATCGACGCCGAGGCGCGCGCCCTTGCCGCAGCCGCTCACTGGGTGTCGCTTTGCACCAGCCGGCCCGGCAGATCCGCGCTGCCGCAGGCCGAGGCGCTGACGGCGCTGCGGGCCGAAGCCGACGCCGGCCGGCTCGATCCGCAGGCCATCGCGGCGCTCACGGGCCAGCCGCAATCCGCTGCCGTATCGGTTCAACCATCCGGCGAAGCCTCGGCGCTCCTTTCGGGCCGCGAGGTCGAAGTGCTCGGCCGCATCAGCCTCGGTGAAAGCAACAAGGAAGCCGCGCGCTCGCTGGGCATCAGCCCGAGCACGGTGCGCGCGCACCTGGAGAACATCTTCCGCAAGCTGGGCTGCACCACGCGGGCGGCCGCCACGCTGAAGGCGATGACGCTGGGCCTGCTCTGAGTTCGGAACTCGAGCAGGCCCGGCCGCCGATCAGCCGAAGGTGAACGCGTAGGCCTGCGCGCCCGCGTCGAGAAACTCGATCTCGAACAGCCGGTCCTTCTGGTTCGCCGCCTGGCGCACCAGCTGGTAGAGGCGCTGTCCGTCGATGACGCCGTTGCCTTGCGCGTCGGTGTCGGTGCCGTGGTCCGCGAGCGGTGGCGCGCCATCGATCCGCACCCTGAAGCGCACCGGCTTGCCGTCGGACGACGGGCCGAGCACCAGGTGCAGGTCGCGCGCATGGAAGCGATAGGCGATGCGGCCGTTGGCCTGCGCCAGCACCGCACGCTCGCCTTCCACCTTCCATTCGCCTGCCAGCGTCCACTGGTTGGGCTGCAGCGTGGCGACACCTGAATAGACGCGCGCCCGGTCGTTGGAAGTGCCGCCGGGCGAGGCGAAGTTGCGCGCCTGTTCGTAGCCGAGGTAGGTCTCGCCCGAGAGGGCCGGCTCCGCGGCTGCGGCTGCTTGCGTGCCTTGGCCGTCGGGCGTGACAAGCCCGGCCGACGCGACGGGCCGGCCGGCTTCCGCCAGCAGTTGCTGGATGGCCTGCTCCGACTTCGCGTACTTGCCTTCGCCGAACTGGTGATGCCGGATGCGCCCCTGTGCATCGACGAGATAGAAGGCCGGCCAATACTGATTGCCGAAGGCGCGCCAGATCGCATAGTCGCTGTCGACCGCCACCGGAAAACCGACGCCCAGGTCCTTCACCGCGCGACGCACGTTGGCCGGCTGCTTCTCGAATGCGAACTCCGGCGTGTGCACGCCGACCACCACGAGCCCGGCGTCCTTGTACTTCTCGGCCCATGCTCGAACGTAGGGCAGGGTGCGCAGGCAGTTGATGCAGGAGTAGGTCCAGAAGTCGACCAGCACCACCTTGCCGCGCAGGCCTTCGGGCGTGAGCGGGGCGGAGTTGATCCATTCGGTGGCGCCGGCCAGCGAAGGCAGCTTGCCTTCATCGGGCAGCTTCAGCGCGGGCGCCGCCGGAGCTGATTGAGCCGACACGGTCATCAGGCCCTCCGGGCCGGCGGAGGCCCGTGGCTGCGGCTGCGACTGCGGAGATGGCGCCGGCATGTCGAGCCTGTTCACGAGCGCCTGCTCCAGCGCCGACGTGGTGCCGACCGACAGACGGCTCAGCAGCCCCGTGTCCAGCCCCAGGGCGATGGCGCCGACGCCCGCGAGCACCGCCACGCCGGCCACGCGCCGCATCCATTCGCCGGTGTGCAGCGACTTCTTCATCGCCGAGAACAGCCGTCCGCTGAAGAGCAGCGCCGCCGCCAGCGAGGTGCACGCGCCGGCCGCATAGGCCAGCAGCAGCAGCGAGGTGCCGACGCTCGCGCCATTGAGCGCCGCGCCGGTGAGGATCAGCCCGAGGATCGGCCCCGCGCAGGGGGCCCACAGCAGCCCGGTGCCGACGCCCAGCAGCAGCGGCGAGAACACAGAAGCCTTTCCCGAGGCAGGCTCGGACAGCCGCAGCCCGAGCGCCACCAGCGGACGGGTCAGCCGGTCCGCCACCGACGGGAACAGCAGCGTCACGCCGAACACCGCCAGCAATGCGATCGCGGCGCTGCGCCCGTATTCGTTGAGCGCCACGACCCAGCCGCCGCCCACCGCCGCCAGCGTGGCGATGGCCGAGAACGCCAGCGCCATGCCCAGCAGCATCGGCAGGCCGTGCGAGCGGAACGGCCGGTCGGCGCGCGCGAACACGAAGGGGAGCACGGGCAGGATGCAGGGGCTCAGGATGGTGAGCACGCCACCCAGGTAGGCAACGATGAGGAGGAGCATGGTCGGGTCCGTTCGGTGGATGTTGTGGGTGAATGAAAGCGAAGGCAAGGCGAGCGGGGGCCGTCACGGTCTCGCCTGGCGAGCCGCTTGCCTGTCGGTATGGGTATCGGTGGCGGTGGCCGTTGCCGCGCGGCGGCTCAGTCGTCGTGCGGTGCGTCGCGGGTGTTCATGGTCAGCCGGGCTTCCAGCCCGCCTTCGTCACGGTTGCGCAGCGTGAGCTCCGCGCCCATCGCTGTCGCCAGCTGCTGGGCGATGGCCAGGCCCAGGCCGGTACCGCCGGTGTTGCGGTTGCGCGAGCCCTCCACGCGGTAGAAGGGCTTGAGCACGTTCTCCAGCTGGTCGGGCGGAATGCCCGGGCCGTTGTCGACGACGGCCAGCGTCAGCCGGTTGCCGGCGCCTGCGTGCACCTGCAGCCGCACGTCGGTGCCGAACTTCAGCGCGTTGTCGATCAGGTTCGTCAGGATGCGGCGCAGCGCGTTCGGGCGCGTCACGATGGGCTCGCCCGCGCGGCCCTCGAGCAGCACCTGCTCGCCCGAGTCCTCGTAGTCGGCCACCATGCTCTCGAACAGCGCATCGGCGTCGACGCGGCGCGGCGGCTCGGTGGCGCCGTGCAGGGTGCGCGCATAGGTCACGCCTTCGCGCACCAGGGCGTGCATGGCGTCGAGATCCTGGCGGAACTTGTCGCGGTCATGGCCGTCGTCCATCAGGTCGGTGCGCAGCCGCATGCGGGTGATGGGCGTCTGCAGGTCGTGCGAGATGGCCGCGAGGATCTCCACGCGCTCCGCCATGTAGCCCGCGATGCGCTTCTGCATCGCGTTGAAGGCGCGTGCCGCGTGCCTCACTTCGGTCGGGCCTTCCTCGGCCAGCTGCTGGCCCTTCAGGTCGGGGCCCAGCTCGTCGGCCGCGTCGGCCAGCTGCGCCAGCGGCCGCGTGACCAGCCGCACCGCATACCAGGCGCACACGGCCAGCACCAGCAGCTGGACCCACAGCAGCCACATCACCCAGCTCGACACCGGCATGTCCACGCGCCGGGCATGCACCACCACCGAGGAGCCGTCCGACAGCCGCACCTGGATCTGCAGGCCCTGCGGCGGATTGCTCACCTGGCCGACCTTGACGATCTCGAACGGGCGCATCGCATCGGTGATGGCCGTGGCGAACTGCTGCGACAGCTGCGTGTCGGGCGGCGTGCCCTCCGCGTTGCCGCCCAGCACGAAGTGGTAGTTGCGACGCTCCAGCCGCGCGAGCCAGCCTTCGCGCTCGGCGGCGGGCAGCCGGTCGAGGACGGCGACCGAGCTGGCGATGTCGCGTTCGATGCCGATCATCATCAGCTCGCGCATCGCGATGCCGCGCTCGTAGCGGATGGCCATGAAGGTCAGCAGCTGAGCGATGGCCAGCCCGACGACGATGATCAGTGTGACGCGCGAGAAGAGCGTGCGCGGCAGCAGCCGGTGCAGGCCCGCGGGCGGGGCGGCCGGGGCGAGGTTGGCGGAGAGGCTGGCGGGTGTGGGCATGGACTGGTTTATAGACCGGTCCCGCCCCGCGGCGCGGCGCTTTGTATTCCAGTGTGTTGGGCAGCGCGGCCTGACATACAACATTACCCATTACCCGCCGGGGCGCCCGGGCGCCCTGGCGCTCCCTCGCCCGGCCTGGCCGGCGTGCGCGCAAGCAACATAGTGTGGTCACCCGGCCCTCCGGATACACGGGCATACAAAGCCGCCCGCCGCGGCCCCGAGGCGGGCTACATTGCGGCTACCCGCCGCGTTCCTCCGGCGGACCATCGCACAGCCATGAACATTCCCAAGACCTCCGACCACATCCTCATCGTCGACGACGACCGGGAAATCCGCGAACTGCTCAGCACCTACCTGGTCAAGAACGGCCTGCGCGTGGTCACGGTGCCCACCGGGCGGCACATGCGCGCGGCGCTGGAGGAGTCGGGGCCCTTCGATCTCATCATCCTCGACCTGATGCTGCCCGGCGAAGACGGGCTCACGCTGTGCCGCGACCTGCGCACGGGCAAGTACAAGGCCACGCCCATCCTCATGCTCACCGCGCGCAGCGAGGAGGCCGACCGCATCCTCGGCCTGGAGATGGGCGCCGACGACTACCTGGCCAAGCCGTTCTCCGCGCGCGAACTGCTGGCGCGCATCCGCTCGGTGCTGCGCCGCACGCGCATGCTGCCGCCGAACATGCGCTCCACCGAGGCGGCCTCGAAGCTGGCGTTCGGCGACTGGCAGGTCGACACCACCGCGCGCACCCTGATCGACGACAGCGGCGTGATGGTGGCGCTCAGCGGCGCGGAGTACCGGCTGCTGCGGGTGTTCCTGGACCATCCGCAGAAGGTGCTGAACCGCGACCAGCTGTTGAGCCTCACGCAGGGCCGCGAGGCCGAGCTCTTCGAGCGCTCGATCGACCTGCTGGTGAGCCGCCTGCGCCAGCGCCTGCGCGACGATGCGCGCGAGCCGCGCTACATCAAGACGGTGCGCAGCGAGGGCTACGTCTTCTCGTCGGCGGTGGAGGCGCTGGACTGAGGCCTACACTCGCGCAATGATCAAAGTACTGACGCTGCCGCTGGGTGCTCTCTTCATCGCCGCATGCGCCCAGCCCGAACCGCCCCGGGCCGTGGGCATGGCGAACCCGGCTTCGGTCTACTGCCAGAGCCTCGGGGGCAAGACGCTCATGAGGTCGAACGACAAGGGGCAGTACGGTATCTGCCAGCTTCCGGACGACCGGCAGATCGAGGAGTGGGAGCTTTACCGCCGGGATCATCCGGCGAAGTAGCGAAGCAGGGCGGTTTCAATTCGACGGCCTCCGCGAGCGCTTGCGCACGCCGTCTTCCTGCCTGGAGGATATGCATTGGCAGCTCACCGGGTTGCGGATTTCGTGGGCGACGCCGCCTGCGAAGAAGAGCAGCGCGAGCCAGAGTTTTTTCATTTGCTTTGCTCCTGCTTGGTTTTGTTCGGGGGGCATGTTCGGGGTGTGTGCGAATGGCACCGGGTACTCCCTCCGCGAATGTCCTCCGGCCTGCGGCCTCCCCCTTTATTTCGCTGCGGGAGCACCCGGTGCCATTCGCACATGGGCGCGGCGCTTGTGCGGCCGGATAGACCGCTGCGTCCATCGATCGCGACGATGGGGTGCCTTGCGCAGCGAAATAAAGGGGGAGGCCGCAGGCCGGAGGACATTCGCGGAGCAAGGTACCCCGTCGGCGTGATCGCGCCCCGGACAACAGCGCTGTTTCAGATCCCGGCAGGCGCAGGCTCGGCCAGCAGCGCCTGGATCTTCTTCTCCGTCGTGCCGTAGCTGCCCTCGCCGAAGTGCGAGTAGACGATCTTTCCCTGCTTGTCGATCAGGTACACGGCCGGCCAGTACTGGTTCCTGAAGGCCTTCCAGGTGCCGTAGCTGTTGTCCTGCGCCACCGCGTGCCTGATCTGCAGGCGCTCGATGGCGTCCTTCACGTTTTTCGTCGACTTCTCGTACGCGAACTCCGGCGTGTGCACGCCGACGACCACCAGGCCCTTGTCCTTGTACTTCTGGTTCCAGTCCTTCACGTACGGAAGGTGGTTCAGGCAGTTGATGCAGGTGTAGGTCCAGAAGTCGACCAGCACCACCTTGCCGCGCAGCTCGCTCAGCTTGAGCGGCTGCGAGTTGAGCCAGGTGTCGATGTTCTGGAATTCGGGCGCCGCAACGGCTTCGGAAGCCGGTATGTCGCCGCCGAACGGCGAGGGTGCCGCGAAGGTCAGCGTGAGGGCGGCCGCCGAGGCGGCGACGGCAACGGCGAAATAGAGGGCGGAAGAGCGAAAGCGCATGGCGGTTCCTTCGGAAGAGTGACGGGCGTTCGTCTGTGAACGGAACCGATTCTTCGCCGGGGTGCCCGCCAGTGGCGCGGATTGCGTATTCCTCTGTATCCGCGGGACGCAGCCCGCACACTACGTTTCACGCGCCGCCGGGCGCGACGCTCAATCGACCCTGATGTTCCGCGAGCGAACCAGCGCGCTCACCCTGCCGGTCTCGTCCTGCACGAACTTCGCGAATGCTTCGGGCGTGGTGCCGGCCGGCTCCAGGCCCAGCTGCAGCAGCTTCTGCCGCACGGCAGGATCGTTCACCGCGGCCTGCACGGCTTTACCGAGCTTCTGCACGATGTCGGCGGGCGTGCCCTTGGGCAGGAACACGCCGTTCCACTCGACCACGTTGTAGCCGGGCAGACCCGACTCGGCGAGCGTCGGCACCTCGGGCAGCCCTGGCACGCGCTTGAGCGAGCTCACGCCCAGCGCGCGCAGCTTTCCGCTCTTCACGTAGCCCAGCGTCGAGGCCACATTGCCGAAATAGGCCGACACCTGCTCGCCCATCACGTCGGTCAGCGCGGGCGCGCCGCCCTTGTAGGGCACGTGCATGAGGTTGATCTTCGCCTGCTCGTTCAGCGCTTCGCCCGCCAGGTGCGAGCCGGTGCCGCCGCCCGCCGACGCGAAGCTCAGCTTGCCCGGGTTCTTGCGCGCGTAGTCGATGAACTCCGGCACGGTCTTGTACGGCGCGGTCGCCGGCACGACGAGGATCTGCGGCGCGGTGGCCACCAGCGAAACGGGAATGAAGTCCTTCGCCGCGTCGAAGGGCAGCTTGCGCAGCGAGGGGTTCACCGAGAACGCCGAGGCGTCGTAGAGCACGGTGTAGCCGTCGGCCGCCGCCTTGGCCACGTTGTCGGCGCCGATCACGCCGCCCGCGCCGGGCTTGTTGTCGATGACGATCTGCTGCCCCAGCGAGGCGCTCATCTGCTGCGCGACGATGCGCGCCGTGTTGTCGGCGCCGCCGCCGGCCGCGTAGGGCACGACCATGCGGATCGGCTTGTCGGGCCACGCGGCCCAGCCCAGCAGGGGAACGGCGCAGGCGGCCAGCGTGGCGATGGATTTCAGGAGTCGCTTCTTCATTTCGATGTCTCGGGGCTTGTATTTCAGGAAAAGTCGTAGAGCCGCGCCGGGTTGTCGACCAGCACGCGGCGGCGCGCGGCCTCGTCGGGCACCCATTCGCCCAGCAGGTCGAAGAGCTGCGCGTCGTCGGGCTTGGCCGTGCGCTCGGTGGGATGGGGCCAGTCGCTGCCCCACACGATGCGTTCGGGTGCCTGCCGTGCCCAGGCACGGGCGATCTCGACCGTGTCGGCATAGCCGCCTTCGGCGCCGAGGGCGGAGTCGAGATACGCGCCCGACAGCTTGATCCAGGTGCGGCCGTTGTCGAGCAGCCGGCTCACCACGCCGTGTGCGGGGTGCGAGAGGCCATCGGGCTGCGGCAAGCGGGCGAGATGGTCGAACACCACCGTGCAGGGCAGGCGCTCGAGCAGCGCCGAGTGCGCGGCGATCTGGTCTGCGCTCCAGTGCAGCTGCACGTGCCAGCCGAGCGCGTGAACGCGATGCGCCAGCGGCTCGACCATGGAGAAATCTGTCGTCGCGTTCGTTGCCGTGTACAGCGTGAAGCGGATGCCGCGGATGCCGCCCGCGTGCAGATGCTGCAACTCGGCATCGCTTACCTCGGGCCGCACCACGGCAACGCCGCGCGTGCGCTCCACGCCCAGTGCCTGGATGGCCGCCAGCGTCACGCTGTTGTCGGTGCCGTGCACGCGCGGCTGCACGATCACCGTGCGTTGCGTGCCGGTGCGCTGCTGCAGCAGGCGATAGTCGTCGGCGGTGGCGTTGTCCAGCATCGCGTCGGGCGAGCCGTGCAGCGTGAAGCGGCGGTCGTACACGTGGATGTGCGCGTCGCATGCGCCTTCGGGTGCCGCGATGCGTGGCTTGCGCGTGCCGCTGCTGTGGGGCACGGCGGACTCGTCGTGCATGGCTCAGTCGTCCTTGCCTCGCGAGGCCAGCACGGCCGACGTGTGCTGCCCCAGCGTCGGCGCCGCGAAAGGCTCCGGGCCCGGCGTGCGGCCGAAGCGCACAGGGCGGGTGAAGCCGCGGTAAGAACCCAGCGTGGGATGAGAAAAGTTCGCCACCATGTCCTCGGCCAGCACCTGCTCGTTGTCGAACATGTCTTCCACCGTGCGGGCGGCGGAGCAGGGCACTTCCTCGCCGAAGAGCTCTTCCCATTCGAGCGCGGTGCGCCCGGCCAGCGCGGCGCGCAGCTTCGGCACGATCTCAGCCGCGTGCTGCGCGCGCTTGCGCACCGAGTCGTAGCGCTCGTCGGCCGCCAGCTCCGGCAGCCCGACCTTCGCGCACAGGGCCTGCCAGAAGTGCGGCGTGTTGGCCGAGATGTAGATGTGCCCCTCGCGCGTGGGGTGGATGCCCGTGATGCCGCCCGAGCGCATGTCGCGCCCCACGTCCTTGGGCTCGCCCTCGGCCCACACCATGCGCGCCGACTGCATCGTGAGCGCCGAGCGCAGCAGCGAGACGCCGACGAACTGGCCTTCGCCGCTCTTCTCCCGCTCGTACAGCGCCGAGGCGACGCCGGCGGCCACCAGCGCGGCTGCGTAGTAGTCGACCACCGAGCCGTAGATGATCTCGGGCGGTTCGCCGCGCTTGCCCTGCAGCGCGCACATGCCGGTCATGGTCTGCAGCACCTGGTCGTAGCCGGCCTTCTCGCGCAGCGGCCCGGTCTCGCCGTAGCCGGTGACGGCGCAGTAGATGAGCCGCGGGTTCACCGCCTTCAACTGCTCGTAGGCGATGCCCAGCCGGGGCGGCACGCTGGGGCGGAAGTTGTGCACCAGCACGTCGGCGGTGCGCACCAGCTCCATCAGCGCTGCCAGGTCTTCCCGGTTCTTGAGGTCGAGCATCACGCCCAGCTTGCTGCGGTTCACGCCGATGAAGGCGCGGCTCTCGGCTTCCAGCGTCGAGGGGTACTTGCGCAGGTTGTCGCCGGTGGGCGGCTCGATCTTGATGACTTCCGCGCCCTGGTCGGCCAGCAGCGAGCAGCCGTAGGGGCCCGCGATGTAGGCGCTCAGGTCGAGCACGCGCAGGCCGCTCAGCGGCCCGGCGGGGCCCCGGCGTTCGGGCAGGCGCGTGTCGTCAGGGGCGGTGATGCTCATGGGCTTTCTCTTTCTTTGCTCAGTCTGCGGTGATGTTCTGTTGCTTTGCCAGCTTCTTCCAGCGCTCCACGTCGTCGGCGATGACGGTGCCGAACTGCGCCGGCGTGAGCGGCGTCGCGATGGCGCCTTCGCGCAGGAAGTTGGCGGTGATCTCGGGCTTGGCCAGGATCTGGTTGACCGCGCCGTTCAGCTTGGTGACCACGTCGGCCGGCGTGCCCGCCGGGGCCAGCAGGCCCCACCAGAGCTCGAATTCGTAGCCGGGTACGGCGGTGGAAATGGGCGTGAGGTCGGGCGCGATGGGGCTGGGCTTCAGGCTGGTGATGCCCACCGCGCGCAGCTTGCCGGCGCGCACCATCGGCAGCAGCGAGGGGCCGCTCGAGATCAGCAGCTGCGTCTGGTTGCCCACGAGGTCGGTCACGGCCGGGCCCATGCCCTTGTACGGGATGTGCGCGATCTGCAGGTCGCCCACCTTGGCCTTGAGCAGCTCGGTGCCGAACTGGTTGACGCTGCCCGAGCCGGACGAGGCGTAGTTGTACTGGCCCGGCTTCGCCTTGATGGCGGCGATCAGCTCGGCCGGCGTCTTCGCCGGAAACTCGTTGTTGACCGCGACGATGAACGGCCCCTTGGCGAACATCGCCACCGGCGCAAGGCCCTTGACCGGATCGAAGGGCAGCTTCGTCTGCACCGCAGCGTTGGTCGTCATGCTCGACGACACGGCCACCAGCGTGTAGCCGTCCGGCGCGGAGCGCGCCACCTGCGCCGTGCCGGTGTTGCCGCTCGCACCAGGGCGGTTGTCGATGATGACCGGCTGCTTGAGCTGGTCGCCCAGCTCCTTGGCCACCTGCCGCGCGAAGGTGTCGTTGGAGCCGCCGGCCGGGTAGGGCACGACGATGGTGATGGTCTTGCTGGGATAGCCGCCCTGGGCGAACGCGGCGCCGGCGAATGCGGCAAACGCGACGACGGCGAGCGCTCGCGGACGAAGGAAGGATGGGAAATGCATTTTCTTGTCTCCGGTTTCTTTTATTGATGGAAGGCAGTTCAGCCAGGAATCAAGCCCAGGCTGCGTGCGCTCTCGACGATGGCGCGCGCGCGGATCACGAAGGGGGTGTCGATCATCTTTCCGTCCACCACGTAGGCGCCGACGCCCCTGGCATCGGCATCGCGCGCCGCCTCGACCACCTTGCAGGCATGCGCGATCTCCTCGTCGGTAGGACGGAACACCTCGTTGGCGATGGCGATCTGGCTCGGGTGGATGCAGGTCTTGCCGAGGAATCCGAGGTCGCGTGCCAGCATCGCCTCGGCACGGAAACCCTCGGCGTCGCGGATGTTCGCGAAGGCGCTGTCGTAGGCATACAGGCCTGCCTCGCCGGCCGCGATGCGCACCGCGAACATCGCCTGCCGGATCGCCGAAGGCTCGCGCCGGGCTATGCCCAGCGGCTCGAACAGGTCGCCCAGACCCAGCTGCAGGCCAGCCACGCGGGGATGCGCCAGCGCCAGTTCGGCGGCCGTGCGCAGCGCGTTGGGCGTCTCGATGTTCAGCAGAAGGCCGATGGGTGCCTGCACGCCGTTGGCCCGCTCCGCGCGCTCGATGGCTTCGGCGGCCGCGCGCACATGCGCGGGGCTCTGCGGCTTGGGCAGGTTGATCAGGTGCACGCCGGTGCGCGCCACCGCCGCGACGTCGCGCTCGAAGTGCGGCGTGTCCATGGCGTTGACGCGAACGATCAGCGTCTTGCGCGACGAAGCGGCCTCGCCGCTTTCGAGGAACCTGCGCACGGTCTCGCGCGCCTCGTCCTTGCGCGGCTCGGACACGGCGTCTTCCAGGTCGAGGCTGATGGCGTCCGCTTCGCCGGCGAGCGCCTTGGCGAACAGTTCGGGGCGGGTGCCGGGAACGAATAGCTTGCTTCTCATGGGAGGGCAGTGTTCCCGGTTCATGAGATGAGAAAAACAGCTGTTTGCTGCGATCACATCGCAGAAAATCTATCTTCATGGAAACGGCCTACCTGCAAAGCTTTCTTCTGGTGGTGGAGTCGGGCTCGATGTCCGAGGCCGCGCGCCGGCTCGACCTGACGCCCGGCGCGGTGGCGCAGCAGATCCGCGCGCTGGAGCGCGAGCTCAACGCGCCGCTGCTCGCGCGCGCCGGCCGCACGGTGCAGCCCACCGAGGCCGGGCACCGGCTGGTGCAGCGAGCCCGCACGCTGCTGCGCGAGGTGAGCGACATCAAGGCGCTGGTCGGCAGCGAGGCGGCCGGGGGCGAGCTGCTCGTCGGCACCATCAACACGGCCATCCACAGCCTGCTGCCGGACATCCTCGCGCGCTTCGTGAAGACGCATCCGGGCGTCAAGGTGTTTCTGCAGTCGGGCACCACCGCCACGCTCTACAAGGCGATGCAGCAGGGCGAGCTCGACGCGGCCGTATGCCTATATCCGCCGTTCGCGCTCGCCAAGACTTTCGACTGGGCCCTGCTGCGCGAGGAGCCGCTGGTGCTGCTCGCGCCCAGCCGCCTCGCGCGGCGCGATCCGCACGAGCTGCTGCGCACATCGCCGCTCATCCGCTACGACCGCAACCTCGGCGGCGGCAAGCAGGCCGACCGCTACCTGCGTGCGGCGGGCATCGTGCCGCAGGAGCGCTTCGAACTCAGCTCGCTGCTGGCGATAGCGATGATGGTGGACCGCGGCCTCGGCGTGGCGGTCGTGCCCGACATCGCCTCGCCGCTGCTCGACGGGCAGCGCATCGTGAAGATCCCGCTGCCGCTGCCTTCGGAGACGCGGCGCTTCGGCATCCTGTGGATGCGGTCTTCGCCCCGGCTGAGGCTGATCCACGGCTTCGTCGAAAGCGCGGGGCTTGTCACTGCCGCGAAGGGCAATGGCAACGGCAGCGGCTCCCGCAAGCCGGCCGCGCGCTAGGCCGGCTCCATGCCGTGCCGGCGCTTGGCGTCCCCGGTGGCCGGCGAGGCGAGGTAGGCGAGCAGCCCGTCCACGGCATCCGGCCTGGAGGCATTCGCCACCGGTGCGGCACTGAAGACGGTCGTGATCTGTATCTCCGGCGGCAGAGGCCCCAGCAGTTCGATGCCTTCGACGCCGATCAGCTCGCTGAACTGCTGGAAGCCCAGCGAGGCCTCCCCGCGCGCGACCAGCGAGCCCACCGGAACGCCGGGAGCGGCCTGCACCAGCCGTTCCCTGATCGCGTCGGCGATGCCCCATCGCTCGAACAGCGCGATCAACGCAACGCCGCTGGGCCCGGTCGAGTACGCGATGCGGGCCGCGTCCAGCACGGCACGGCGCACCGCTTCCCCGGTGGAGATGTCGACCCGCGCCGCTCCGGCGGCGACCGCCACCGCAACGCCCGAGCGCACCACGTCGACCTTGCGCGACGCATCCACCTTGCCCGCGGCCGCCAGCTTGTCGATGGCATCCGATGCCAGGACCACCACGTCGAAGGGCTCTCCCGCCGACACGCGCCGCGCGGCATCCACGCCGCCCACCGCTTCGAAAGCGAGCGGCACGCCGCTCGCGCCCGTGTACGCAGTGGCGAGTTCCGCCAGAAGGCCCTTGGTGGCCATGGAGCTGATGCCCCTGATCGAACCGGCCATGCTCACTTGCGCCCGATGAGCCGGTCCGCGTAGGCCTGCCAGTTGCTCGATGCGTCGAGCCCTTCGAACAGCCCGTCGCGCGCCTGCGCGGCAACCCAGTCCTGCTTGGCGGCGATGGCCGACGTCATCAGCGGCTCGAAGCCGGCTTCGCGAACGGTCTGCGCCGCCTCGCGCATTTCCTCGGCGCGGCGCTTGCCGTGCTGCACGACGCGGCTGAAGAAGTAGGCGCCTTGCTTTTCCCAGTCGATCTGCGGAAAGGTCTCCTTCAGCGTCGGCAGCACGTGCTCCTCGACTCCGTAGCGCCTTGCGGTGGCGTAGCTCTCGATGACCAGCGCCTCCAGCCCCTTGATCATGATGCTGCGGCTCATCTTGATCGCCGAGGCGATGCCGAGCCGGTCGCTCACCACGCGCACGTCCATGCCCCAGCCGGCCAGCGTGGCGGCGAGCGCGTCGGCCTGCGCGCCGCCCAGCAGCATCGGCACGCGAATGCCGTAGGGCGGCACCGAGGTCATGACGCCGGCCTCGACGTAGGCGACGCCCGCGGCCTCCAGCGCGGCGGCCGCGCTCTGCTTGGTGCCGGGCGATGCCGAGTTGAGGTCGAGAAAGCGGCTGCCGCTGCGCCCGTGGCGCGCGGCCTCCTCAGCCACGGCGAGCGTGCTGGATGCGGTGACGGCCGAGACGAGCAGGCCGGCGTGGCTGCACAGTTCCTGCATGCCGCCTGCAACCTTCATCCCGTCGCCTTCGGCCGCGGCGCGCGCCGCAGCGCCGGTGGCGGGATCGGCGAAGCGCTTGTCCCAGACCCAGACGGCGTCCACGCCGTCTTTCTCGCGCAGGCCGCGTCCGAAGATGCCGCCCACCTCGCCGTAGCCGATGAGGCCCAGTGTGATTCCCATGATCGTGCGTGTCCTTCCTTCAGAAGATGGCTTTCTCGCCGGGCTTCAGCGCCAGCACGCGCGTGCCGGTGCTGCCCAGTGCGCGGATGTACTCGTCCGGCGTGCCCTTGCCGAGCGGGTTGGCGCCATAGTGCATCGGTATCACCGCGGGCGGGCGCAGCCATTCGCGCGTGGCGTAGGCCGCGTCGGCCGGGCCCATCGTGAAGTGGCCGCCGATGGGCATCAGCACGAGGTCGGGCCTGTAGTAGTCGGCGATGAACTTCATGTCGGCGAACAGGCCCGTGTCGCCCATGTGGTAGATGCGGAAGCCGTTCTCCAGCTCGATGATGTAGCCCACCGGCTCGCCGCCGGGGTGCACCTCGTCCTTGCCGGTGGCCGGGTTCTTCCACACGATGATCGACGAGTGCTCGGCGTGCACGGCCGTCACCTTGATGCCCGGCACCGGGGTGATGGTGCCGCTCTTGTTGAAGCGCGGCGCCAGGGCGGGCGGCAGGATGCCGAGCACGCTCACCGTCTGGTTCATGTCGCCGGGCGCGTACATCGGCACCTGGTTGAGCTGCGCGAGCGCCGGCGCGTCGGCGAAGTGGTCGAGGTGGCCGTGCGTGACCAGCAGCACGTCGACCTTGCCCAAGGCTTCGAGGTTCTTGTACTCGGCGGGCGTCAGCGGGTTCTGCTTGAGCCACGGGTCGGTCACGATCACCTTGCCGCCCGGCGTGGTGATGCGGAACGCGGACTGGCCGAGCCAGAGCACTTCGGTCTTGCCGCCGCCCCTGGCCTGCGGCGATTGCGGCGATTGAGGTGCTTGCGCGCAGGCGGCGAGCAGCATCGCGGTGACGATGGCGAGAAGCAGACGGGCGAGGAGCTTCATGTTCGTGGTGTTCCTGCGTGATGTCAGTCGACGGTGATGCGGGCGGTCTTGATCACGCGGTTCCAGCGCTTCATCTCGCTCGCGATCAGCTCGCCGAAGGCCTGCGGCGTGGTGGGCGTGGGCTCGGCACCCTCGGCCGCGAGCCGCGCGTGAACCTCCGCCGCATTGAGCGACTGGTTGATCTGCCTGTTCAGCATGGCGACGATGTCCGCTGGCGTTCCGGCCGGAGCGACCACGCCGTACCACTGGTCGGCCTCGAAGTCCTTGGTGCCGGGCACGCCGCTTTCAGCCACCGTCGGCACGTCGGGCAGCAGCGCGATGCGTTTCGGGCTAGACACAGCCAGCGCGCGCAGCTTGCCGGCCTTGATGTGCGGCAGCAGCGCGGGCGCGCCGGTGAAGAGCAGCTGCAGTTGGCCCGCCAGAAGGTCGGTGACGGCCGGTGCCGTGCCCCTGTAGGGCACGTGCATGAACGAGGCCCCCGTCTGCAGCTTCAGGTATTCGGTGGCGATGTGCGCCGCGCTGCCGTTGCCGCCCGAGCCGAAGGCCAGCTGCCCCGGACGCGTCTTCGCCAGCGCGACCAGCTCGGCCAGCGAACGCGCCGGCACCGAGGCGTGCACCACCAGCACGTTGGGCACGCGCGCCACCCAGGCCACCGGCGCGAAGCTGCGCACCGGGTCGTAGTCGAGCTTCGGGTACAGCGAAGGGTTGATCGCCAGCGTGCCGATGTGCCCCATCAGCAGCGTGTAGCCGTCCGCGGGCGACTTCGCCACCTTGTCCGCGCCGATGGAACCGCCCGCGCCGGGCAGGTTGTCGACCACCACCGGCTGGTGCCATGCACGGCCCAGCTCGATGCCGATGGCTCGCCCGAGCACGTCGGTGGACCCGCCGGGCGTGAAGGGAATGACCATGCGGATCGGCTTGGAGGGATAGGCCTGCTGCGCCATGGCGACGCGGCTTGCCGGAAGCAGGGCCGTGGCCGCGACGAGGGCCTGGCGACGGGTGATGCCTGTGGTCATGGCCTTCGTCCTCAATCGGGCTTGATGCCGGCTTCTCGGATCAGCTTGCCGTAGCGCGCCACGTCGGCCTTGAGCAGCCTGTCGAACTGCGCCGTCGGCCCCGGCAGCGGAACGCCGCCCGCCGCCGCGAGCTGGTTGCGCACCTCGGGCGAGTCGATGGCCTTCTGCACCGCGTCGTGCAGCTTCTCGACCACCGGCTTCGGCAGCCCGGCCGGCCCGACGAAGCCGTACCAGACGCTGGCCTCGAAGCCCGGGTAGCCCGACTCCGCGACGGTCGGCACGCCCGGCAGCACGGCCGAGCGCTCGGCGCTCATCACCGCCAGCACGCGCAGCTTGCCGGACTTGGCCAGCGGCAGCGCCTCGAGCGCGTTGACCGCCACCACTTCGACGTGGCCGCCGAGCACGTCGGTGAGCGCCTGCGCGCCGCCCTTGTAAGGAACGTGCCGCAGCTGCAGGCCGGCGGTGTGCTGGAACAGCTCCATCGCGAGATGCGGCGTGGAGCCGTTGCCGGGCGTGGCGACCGTCACGCCGCCTGGCTTGGCCTTGGCCGCCGCGACCAGCTCCTGCAGCGTCCTGATCGGCGATTCCTCGCGCACCGTGAACACCACCGGCACGCGGCCGACCGAGGCGATGGGCGTCAGCTCGCGTTCCAGGTCGTAGGGCGCGGGCTGGAACAGCGAGGGGTTCACCGCCAGCGCATTGGCGGCCAGCAGCAGCGTGTAGCCGTCGGGCGGGCTGGTGATGACCGACTTGATCGCGATGTTCGTGCCGGCACCCGGCTTGTTCTCGACCACCATCGGCTGGCCGAGGATGGCCGACATGCGCTGGCCCACCGAGCGGGCGATGGCATCGACCGCGCCACCGGCGCTGTAGCCCACCAGGATCTTCAGGGGCTTCGAGGGAAAGGCATCGGCTGCGCCGGCCGTGCCGAACTGGCCGAACGCGACCAGTGCGGCCATGCCCAGCGCAAGGCGCCGGGAAAGCAGGGTTCTCGTCATCTTATTTGTCTCCGAATCGAATGCAGGGAAGGGGGCTCAGCGCGGCTGCGGTGCCGCGGCGTTGTCCCAGGCTTGCGGCGCGGCATCCTTGCCGGCCACCGAATACAGCGCGCCGGGCGCGTTGCGGGTCTGCTGGAAGTCCTCCAGCGACTGGCCGCGCATCGCCGCGTAGATGTGCAGGTTCGACACGCCCACCACCGCGCCCAGCTTCTCCAGCATGAAGAAGATCACGCCGTACTGGATCAGCGCGCGCCAGTCGCGGTGGCGCACCATGTCGCGCTCCTTGTCCGTCAGGCCGGCGGCCTCGAAGGCTGCTTCCTCGTCGGCAAGGAATGCTTCGCGATGGGCGGGGCGCGTCATGCCGTGCAGGAACTTGTTGAGGCGATAGGCGCGCACGCTGGTCTCCAGCGTGAACGGGTAGGTGCCCTGCAGTCTTTCGACGCCGGCCAGCTCCTGGGCCACGCGCTGGCGGTGGCGCTCTACCTCGCCAGCGATGGGCGGGCTCGCCAGGTTCTCGTAGATGGCGGTGGCAATGCCTGTCATCGAGGGCAGGTAGTAGCTCTGGTGCGTCTTGCGCACGTTCGACGACAGCGCGCCGCGCATCACCAGCCACATGATGACTTCGGCGCCTTCCATGCCGCCCAGCGTCGCCAGCTCGGCCTGCGTCATCTCGGTCAGGCGCACCGGGTCGTTCTCGATGAGTTCGAGAAACTGCGCGTCCCATGCCGTGTTGTTGAAGCCCGCGCGCTCGCCGTGCACCTGGTGCGAGAGGCCGCCCGTGGCGACGATGGCCACCTTGATGTCGTCCGGATAGCTCTCGATCGCGCGCCGCAGCGCCTGCCCGAGCCGGTAGCAGCGCCGCGCCGAGGGCACCGGCGACTGCAGCACGCCGACCTGCAGCGGAATCACCGGAATCGGCCATGCCGGCTTGTGCGGGCACAGCAGCGACATCGGCGAGAACACGCCGTGGTCGAGCGCGCGGTCCTGGAAGAAGGACATGTCGAACTCGTCGGCCACCAGCGAGCGGCCGATGTGCCGCGCCAGCGCCGGATGGCCGGCCAGCGGCGGCAGGTCGCGCGCGCCGCCGCCCTCGTCGGCCACCTCGTGCCGCTCGCCCACGCCCAGCGAGAAGGCCGAGTAGTGGTCGAAGAAGAAGGAGCTGACGTGGTCGTTGTAGATGAAGAAGAGCGCGTCGGGCTTCTTCTCGGCCAGCCACTGCCGCACCGGCGCGAAGGCCTCGAAGATGGGGGCCCACACCGGGTCGTCCTGCTTGTTCTTGTCGAAGGCGAAGCCGATGGTGGGGGTGTGCGAGCAGGCGACGGCGCCGATGATCTGGGCCATGTTGGGGTTACTCCTGCGCCCTGTGCGGCGCGATGATGGGAGAAAGTGCGAAGAAAGGAGCCGGCATGCGGGTTCAGCCCCGCGCCAGTTCGGGCTTGCCGGCGGAGTCGTCGTCGGCTTCGGCGGCCCGGGCGCCGAGCACCGCGCCCGCCGCCAGCAGCGCAGGCAGGGCAAGCAGCGAGACGATGGCGCCGAAGCCCCAGCCCATGGTGAGCAGCACGCCGCCGAACATCGAGCCGACGATGCTGCCGAAGCGGCCCATGCCCAGCATCCAGCTCACGCCGGTGGCGCGCGCCATGGTGGGGTAGCAGCCGGGCGCGAAGGCATTGAGGCCCGTCTGCGCGCCGCTCATGAAGAAGCCGGCCAGCGCCACGAGCAGCGCGAGCGATGCCGACAGCGCGCCCGCCGAGCCGAGGCAGAGGATGCAGACCGCGCCGGCCGCATAGGCCGCGGCGATGACGCGTGTCGGCGCGACGCGGTCCATCGTCCAGCCGACGAGGATGGCGCCGACCGTTCCACCGATCTGGAACATCGCGGTCACGGTCGCGGCGGTCTCGATGGGCAGGCCCGCGTCCTTGATGAGCGTGGGCAGCCAGCCGGTCAGCAGGTAGATGACGAGCAGGCCCATGAAGTAGGTGGCCCACAGCGCCAGCGTCATCAGCCCGTAGCCGCGCGAGAAGAGCACGCCGATGGGCTTCTTCGCCGCGACCGGTGGCTCCGTCGCGATGAAGGTTGTGCCGGCCGGAAACACGGTGCGGCAGATGCGGCCCAGCACGGCGGCGATGCGCTCGGCCGGCTGCCGGCGCACGACCATGAAGCGGGCCGACTCGGGCAGCAGCGCCAGCAGCAGGGGCACGAGCACCAGCGGCAGCGCGCCGCCCATCACCAGCACCGAGCGCCAGCCGAAGTGCGGAATGAGCCACGCGGCCGCGAAGCCCACCACGCCCGAGCCCAGGTTGAAACCGGTGAACATCACCGCGATCAGCAGCGAGCGGGAACGCTGCGGCACGTATTCCGACAGCAGCGTGGTGGTGTTGGGCATCGCCGCGCCCAGGCCCAGGCCGGTGAGGAAGCGCAGCGCGGCCATCTGCGTCAGGTCCTGCGCGAACGCGGTGGCGACCGTGAACACGCCGAACAGGAACACCGAAGCCGTCAGCACCGTCTTGCGGCCCAGCCGGTCCGATGCGGGGCCGGCCACGAGCGCGCCGAAAACCAGCCCGATGGGCGCGGCGCTCATCACGAGGCCGAAGGCCGCGCGCGACACGCCCCATTCCTGCAGGATGGAGGGCGCGAGGAAGCCCATGATCGCGACGTCCATGCCGTCGGCCGCGACCACGAGGAAGCAAAGCACCAGCAGCAGCCACTGCATGGCGCTCATGGGGCGTTCGTCGATGAAGGCCTTGACGTCGATACGGGCCGGGTTGTTCATTGCTGTTGTCTCTCGTTGTTCTGAACAGGCGGTCCCGGTCTAGTCCACGTAGCGCAGGCCGGCCTTGGCCAGCGGCTCGCGCATGCCGTACATGTCCAGCCCCAGCTCGCCGGCCGCGAAGCGGGCGCGCTTGCCGGCTTCGTTGGCTTCGCGCGCCTCGGCGGCATCGGCCACGCGCGCCGCGAGCTGCGCGGGCACGACCACCACGCCGTCGATGTCCGCCACCACCACGTCGCCCGGCTGCACCAGCGCTCCGGCGCAGACCACCGGCACGTTGACCGAGCCCAGCGTGGCCTTGATCGTTCCCTTGGAGTGGATGGCGCGGCTGAACACCGGGAAGTCCATGGCGATGAGGTCGCGCACGTCGCGCACGCCTCCGTCGATCACAAGGCCCTTGCAGCCGCGCGCCTTGAACGACGTGGCGAGCAGGTCGCCGAAGAAGCCGTCGGTGCTGTCGGCGGTGCAGGCGGCAACCACCACGTCGCCGGGCTGGATCTGCTCCGCGGCCACGTGCAGCATCCAGTTGTCGCCGGGCTGCAGCAGCACGGTGACGGCGGTGCCGCACATGCGCGCCTCGGGGTGGATGGGGCGGATGCGCGGTGCCATCAGGCCGAGGCGGCCCAGCGCCTCGTGCACGGTGGAGACGCCGAAGCGCGAGAGCTTTTCGACGGCGGCGGCATCCGCGCGCACCACGTTGCGGTGCACTACGCCGAGTTCCTGGGGGAGGGGAGTGGCAGACATGTTCTTTCAGAGTCCTCGTTGCTTGAGTGCGCGGTCCAGCCGCGGATACACGCGGCGCGCGTTGCCTTCGTAGATCTGGTGGCGCGCCTTGTCGTCGAGCATCGGCGTGGCGTCGATGTAGCGGCGCGTGTCGTCGTAGTTGAAGCCGGTCTCGGGGTCGATGCCGCGCACCGCGCCGATCATTTCGCTGGCGAAGAGCACGTTGTCGACCGGGATCACGCGCGTGAGCAGGTCGATGCCCGGCTGGTGGTACACGCAGGTGTCGAAGAAGATGTTGTTGAGCAGGTGGTCCTTCAGCAGCGGCTTCTTCATCTCCTGCGCCAGGCCCCGGAAGCGGCCCCAGTGGTAGGGCACCGCGCCGCCGCCGTGCGGGATGACGAAGCGCAGCGTCGGGAAGTCCTTGAACAGGTCCGAGGTGAGGCACTGCATGAAGGCCGTGGTGTCTGCGTTCAGGTAGTGCGCGCCGGTGGTGTGGAAACAGGCGTTGCAGCTCGTGCTCACGTGCACCATGGCGGGAATGTCGAGCTCCACCATCTTTTCGTAGATCGGATACCAGTGCCGGTCCGACAGCGGCGGGCTGGTCCAGTGGCCGCCCGATGGGTCGGGGTTGAGGTTGATGCCCACGAAGCCGTATTCGTTCACGCAGCGCTCGAGCTCGGGAATGCAGCTGGCCGGATCGACGCCGGGCGACTGCGGCAGCATGGCCGCGCCGATGAAGTGATCGGGAAAGAGCTGGCTCACGCGGTGGCACAGCTCGTTGCAGATGGCGGCCCAGGTCGACGACACCTCGAAGTCGCCGATGTGGTGCGCCATGAAGCTCGCGCGCGGGCTGAAGATGGTGAGGTCGCTGCCGCGCTCCTTCATCAGCCGCAGCTGATTGGTCTCGATGGATTCGCGCAGCTCGTCGTCGCTGATCTTCAGCTCCGACACTTTTGGCCTGGCCGACGGGTCCTGGATGGCGGCGATCTGCCGGTTGCGCCAGGCCTCCAGGGACTTGGGCGCGGTGGTGTAGTGGCCGTGACAGTCGATGATCATGCGCGGCGCTCCGGGTGGTGTGCAGGGGATGCTTCAAGCATGGGAGAAGTCTGCGCCGCGGCGGCCCCGCGTGGCGTGAGTTAGCGTTGCGCTGCCATCATTCTTTTTTATCGAATAGGGTTTACCCTTGGTGCTGGAAATGCATGATCGAGAGTGAGGAAGCAGCCGTGAGCCGGAAACCAGCACATCACAAAGTTATCGATCGCACCGACAGCGTGGCGCTGGGCATCAACCTGCGCCACCTGCGCGCGTTCTCGGCCGTGGCCTCGGCCGGAAGCATCGCGGCGGCGGCCGAGGCGCTGTTCCGCGTGGCGTCCGCGGTGACGCGTTCGATCCTCGATCTGGAGGCCGTGCTCGGCAGGCCCCTGTTCGACCGGCGCTCGCGCGGCGTGGCGCTCAATGCATATGGCGAGCTGGTGCTGGTGCGCGCGCTTCGCATCGAACGCGAATTCGAGGAGGCGCGCACCCAACTGGCGGCGCGCGGCGGCGTGGCCGGCATCGGCGGCGGTGCCGACGTGCATTCGCTCTTCGCCTCGATCCTGAACGGCCGGCGCCTTGCCGTGGTCGCGAGCCTCGCGGAAAAGCGCAACATGCCGGCCGTCGCGCGCGAGTTCGGCATCACGCAGCCGGCCATCAGCAGCGCGCTGAAAGACCTGGAGAGCGGACTCGGCGTGACGCTCTTCAACCGCAATGCGCGCGGGCTCACGGCCACGCCGGCGGGCGAGATCGTGGCCTTCTACTTCAGGCGCGTGCTGTCGGAGCTGCGGCACATCGGCCCCGACATCGCGGCCAGCGAAGGCACGCTGCAGGGCAGCGTGAACGTGGGGGCGCTGCCGCTGGGGCGCACGCAGATCCTGCCGCTGGCGATCGCCTCGCTGCTCGCGCGGCACCCGGGCCTGCACATCGCCACGGTCGAGAGCCCGTACGACGCGCTGGCGGCGTCGCTGCGCAGCGGCGACATCGATTTCATCCTCGGCGCGCTGCGCACCGCGGGCGAGGCGAAGGACCTGCAGCAGGAGCCGCTCTTCGAAGACCGCATCTCGGTGATCGCGCGCGCCGGCCATCCGCTCGCGCGCGCCAAGCGCATCGACTTCAGGATGCTGCGCGAGGCGAGGTGGACGCTGTCGCGCCCCGGCTCGCCTTCGCGCGAACTGCTCGAGCGCTTCTTCTCCGACGCACGCCAGGCACCGCCGTTGCCCGCAGTCGAAACGGGCGACCTCGCGGTGCTGCGCGGCCTGCTGCTGGAGAGCGACATGCTCACAGCGATCTCGGCGCACCAGCTGCGCTACGAGATCCGCGACGGCAGCCTCGTGGTGCTCGACTTTCCGCTGGAGGAGACCCGGCGCGAGATCGGCCTGACCCAGCGGCTGGGCGCCTTTCCTTCGCCGGGCGCGCGCGCGCTGATGGACGAGATCCGCAAGGTGGTGGCCGGGTCGCCCGATTTCCGGGAGCCGGGAAGGCGGAAGTGAAAGCGCGCGGCGACGGCGTCGAAGCCCCGGCATGCTCCGAAGGCGAGGGCGCCGGTGACAGCCAGCATCGCCGCCATGTGCACGCCGGCCGCCGCGACGGCCAGCATCAGCGAACCCGACGCAGTGATCTCGCGGGCCGCCGGGGCGTCGCTCATGCACAGGGGGATCAGCGCGGGCACCAGCATCAGCCCGGCTCCGTGCGCGGTGGACATGATGAAGGACCAGAGCGCCAGTCCGGCGTGGCCTGAAGGCACTCGCGCGCGGCTCGTCGTGCCGTGCCGGAGGTGATGCGCGACGACGGCCGCGAGCAGCCCGCCCGCCAGCACCTGCAGCACCGTGCGATCCATCGAGGGGACGAGCACGACCACGGCCGCCACGAGAGCAACGGATGCCGCATGGCCGACCGCGATCGGCACGAGGGCCCGCAACACCCGCGACCGGTCGCGCGAGCGGAGGCCCCATGCGGCCGCGAAGGCCCAGCCGGTGGCGGGATTCAGCCCGTGCAGGGCGCCGACTCCCGCGACCGCCAGCCACGGCCAGAGGCTTGCCATGATGTCGTCGCCTCCATGCGTCGTGGCTGCTGTCCGCGCTTCAGGCCCGCTTTTCGCAGCAGCACGCGCCGATGGCGGGTGCCTGCGCCTGCGACTCGTAGCGGTCGTGGTGGCGCACCCATTCCATCTTGTAGGGCACCTCGCGCTCGTCGCGGCCCTTGGGCATGAGGTCCATCAGGTTGTACGCGCCCATCATCACTTCCACGCCGCGGCCGAAGGTCGAGTAGGTGTGGAACACCTCGCCGGCGTCGTTCCTGCAGAAGGCGCTGAGGCCCGGTGCTTCCCCGTGGGGGAAGGGCTGCAGGCCGTAGTTGTAGTAGACCTCGCCGGCGGCGAGCTCCCCGGGGCCGAAGCTGACGTGGAAGTCGCCGTTGAAGTCGCTCTCGTTCGACGACACCCACCTGAACTGCCAGCCCATGCGTTCGCGGAAGCGCTCGATCTCCGCCAGCGGCGCGCGCGAGACGGCCACCAGCGTGATGTCGCGATGCGCCAGGTGCACGTTCATGCCGTCGGTGTGGTCGGCCATGAAGGAACAGCTCTGGCAGCCCTGTTCCCAGCCCGGGCCGAGCATGAAGTGCTGCACCAGCAACTGGCTGCGCCCTTCGAAGAGATCGGCGAGAGTGCGCTTGCCGTCGGGCGTGTCGAAGACGTAGTTCTTTCGCACGCGTTCCCACGGCAGCGCGCGGCGCTCCCGTGCGATCTGGTCGCGCAGCTGCGTCAGTTCCTTCTCGCGCGCCAGGAATGCCTTGCGTTCGGCGAGCCATTGCTCGCTGGAGACGACGCGATGGTTCGTCGGCCCGGATGTCTGGTTCGTGATGGTGACGGTGTTCATGGTGTCTCCTGGATCAATGCTGGCGGCCGGTGGTGGGGCGGCGCACGGCGCGGACCTTGCCGCTCGCGCCGCCACCTGCGTAGAAGAGATCGGCGCCGTCGGACTCGAGCCCGCTCACGCCGGCGCCGCGCGGCATTTCGAGCCGCTCCAGCACGGCGCCGGTCTTCGGGTCGATGCGGCGGATGTCGCTTTCCTCCGCCTCCCAGGTGCCGTGCCAGAGTTCGCCGTCGACCCAGGTCACGCCGGTGACGAAACGGTTCGACTCGATGGTGCGCACCACCGCGCCGGTCTCGGGGTCGACCTGGTGGATCTTGCGGTCGCGGTACTGCCCGACCCACAGGCTGCCCTCGGCCCACGTGAGGCCCGAGTCGTAGCCGTTGCCCGGCGCCGGGATAGACGCCAGCACCTTGCCGGTGGCGGGGTCGATCTTGTCGATGCGCGACTCCGCGATCTGGTAGATGTGCTTGCCGTCGAAAGCGGTGCCCGCGTCGCACGGCACGTCGAGTGTCTGGCTGGTCTCGCCGCTGGCCGGATCGAATGCCACCAGCTTCGCGCCGGTGGCGGCCCAGACGCGCCGGCCGTCGTGCGTCACGCCGTGTACCTGCGTGGCGCTGCCGAAGGGACCGTATTCGCGCACGATCTCGGCCGCGTGCACCGCGGGCCGGGACTTGTTCCTGCTGTTCTCGCTGCTCATCGTTGGCTCCTTGTGAAACGCCTCGGATCGGCGCCTGGAGACAACTCTATTCAATCGGCAGTGCGGCGGGGAGTAACAAGATCGTCGTGAATCCCGCCAGCGGCGGCGACAGCCACTTCTGCGCGCGTGCCTTGCCGATGGAGCGCACGCGGTGCTCCGCCTCCAGCTCGACCAGCGCGCGCTGCACCGTGCGCTGGCTGGCCCCCAGCGCCAGCGCAAGGGCCGAGGTGGACCAGGCCGCGCCGTCGGACAGCAGCGCCACCAGCGAAGCCTGGTCGCCGTCGATGGGCGGCGCGAGCACGGCGACGCCGCGCCCGTCGAGTGGCCTGAGCACGAAGCCGCGCGGCGTGGCCTCGATGCCGGCCAGCCCGGCGACGAGCGCGCGCAGCCGGCCGATCTCGACGCGCAGGCGCGCGCGATGCGTCTCGTCGGGGCGGCGCGTGCGGAATGCGCTTTCGATCAAGGCCTCGCGATCCACGTCGCCGGGCCATGCCTGCGCGAGCGAGCGCGCCAGGGAGAACAGCACCGGCCGCCGGGCGAGAGGGCGCCATGCATCGCCGGCGCCCAGGCCGCGGCGGCATGCGTCGACCACCAGCGTGTCGGAGGCGAGGAGGGCTGCGACCTCGTCCAGGCGCAGAGGCTGTTCGCCGGCCGCGTCGATCCGGCGGGCGGCGGGGCGCTCGAATGCCGCCAGTGCCTCGTTCACCTCGGCGAGCAGGGCGGGCACGCGGGCGCGCGTCGCGGCCTCGTGTGCGCGCGAAAGCGCGGCGCGTGCGGGAGCGATGCGCAGCGAGCGAAGCGCCAGCTCGGCCGCGGCCAGCTCGGTGACTGCGGCCAGCGACGGGGGCAGGCCGCGCGCATCTAGGTGCGCGAGCGCGGCTTCCGCCTCTGCGAGGCGGCCGAGCAGCAGCAGCCGGCGCGCCGCGATCAGCCGGGCCTGCAGTGCGTTGGCATGGTCCTCGTGGGCCTCCAGCGCGGATGCGGCCGCCGACAGCGAACGCGGCGAGCCGCCCAGGTCGCGCATCGCCAGGGCCACCTCGGCCTCCGCGACGATGCAGCGGGCGCGCGAATGCTCTTCATGCGCGCCGAAGCCGCGCGCGGCGCGCCGCAGCAGCTCGCGCGCACGCGGATGCTCGCCGAGCTGCGCCATCGCGATGCCGCGCAGGGCCAGCGCCGGCGGGTCGTCGCGCAGCGCGACCCGCTTGAGGGCACCGAGTGCATCGCCCGCGGCCAGGGCGCGGGCGGAGGCGGCGATGAGGGAATCCATGGCGACAGGTTACCTTGGCGCCGTGCCTCCCTTGCGGCGGAGGCGGCCGGGGCCTAGGCGCCGGCTCTGCCTTCGGGCAGCTTCGCGATCACCTTGATCTCGAACTGGAAGCCGTAGAGCCATGTCACGCCGATGCCGGTCAGCGTGGGGTGCGGCGGGCCGCCCCAGTGTTCCGACACCACTTTCCAGATGGTCTCGAACTTCGATTCGGGGTCGACGATGAAGACGGTGGCGTCGATCACGTCGTCGAAGGTGCAGCCCGCGGCCGACAGGATCGCATCGAGGTTCTGGAATGCGAGGCGAACCTGGGCCTCGAGGTCGGGCTCGGGCGAGCCGTCGGGGCGGCTGCCGACCTGCCCCGAGACGAACAGGAAGCCGTTGGACCGGATGGCCGGCGAATAGCGGTTCTTTTCATAAAGGGCCTGGCGCCCGGCGGGAAAGACGACGTCGCGTGGAGTCATGGATGGGATGCTTTCTTCATTGCTTCTCGGAGCGGATCAGGGCGGTCCGCTGTTGCGATGAAGGGACTTTAGGCAGCCGCGAGGCCCGGATAAACGAGCAAGGCCAACAATCACTGTTTGCACTGGCCAAACAATCGGGAGCAGACATGGACCGTTTCGATGCGATGCAGGCCTTCGCGCGCGTGGTGGAGGCGGGGAGCTTCACCAAGGCGGCGCAGACGCTGCACATGAGCAAGACCAGCGTGACGCAACTGGTGCAGCAGCTGGAGGCCAGGCTGCGCGTGAAGCTGCTCAACCGCACCACGCGCAAGGTCAACGTCACGGCCGACGGGGCCGCCTACTACGAGCGGGTGGTGCGCCTGCTGGCCGACATGGACGATGCCGAGACCAGCCTGTCCGCCGCGACTTCGTCGCCGAGGGGGCGGCTGCGGGTGGACGTGCCGAGCCCGCTGGCCCGCATGATCCTGGTGCCGGCACTGCCCGCGTTCCACGAGCGCCATCCCGACATCCAGCTCGACATGGGCGTGAGCGACCGCGTGGTGGACCTGATCGGCGAGAACGTCGATTGCGTGGTGCGCGGCGGCGAGCTCACGGACCAGTCGCTGATCGCGCGCCACGTGGGCGACCTGCAGCTCGGGGTGCATGCGGCACCGGACTACCTCGCGCGGGCTGGCGTGCCCTCGCACCCGAAGGAGCTGGAGGACACGCATCACCGCGTCGTGGGGTTCCTGTGGTCGCGCACCGGCAGGAGCCTGCCGTACGCCATGCATCGCGACGGGGAGAGCGTGGTCGTGCACGGGCGCCACGTGCTCTCGGTGGACGACGGCAACGCCTACCTGGCGGCGGGCCTGGCCGGGCTCGGGGTTCTCTGGCTGCCCGACTACATGTCCCGCGCGCACGTTGCGAGCGGCGAACTCGTGCCACTGTTCGAGGACTGGCGGCTCGATCCGATGCCGCTTTACATCGCATTCCCGCCGAACCGGCACGTCAGCGCCAAGCTGCGCGTGTTCATCGACTGGGTTGCCGCATTGATGGCGCAGCATGCTCCGGTTGCCACCCGGCCGCCTGTTTCGGCTTCGGCCACGCGCCCGAGCAGTAGAGCGCCCACGCGATGAAGACGGGCTGGAACAGCGGGCGGATCCAGAAGTACCAGGCGCCGAACTCCAGGCCCTGCACCGTCTGCCCCCTGAGCGCGACGTTGATGTTCGCGGCGACCACGCAGACCAGCATCACCGAGAGCCAGATGCCCGCTTGCTTCCGCAGGTTCGGCAGGCCGAGGCGCTCGTAGACCGAAACGGGAACCAGCAGCCCCAGCCCTCCGGCAAGCTCGGCCACGCCGGTCAGGTAGACCCAGGCCAGGGCATGCTGGGCGAGGGCGTCGGGGATCATCGGGGCATAGCGCGTCGATGCGCTCACGAAGTGGTCGACGCCGGTGAACAGGAAGCCGAGGCCCATGCCCCAGCGCATCGCCCCGCGCAGGTCGAGAGGGCGCTTCAGCAGGCGGGAAACCGCCCAGGCAACCGCGCCGAATGAACAGATGAAGAGGAGAAAGCTCATGATGCACGCTCGGTGTTTACAATGGAAACATTATCGGATTTCATTGTTTCCACTGTCAACATCAGGGCTTCGAGCATGAGCACGTCATATCACCACGGCGACCTGAAGGCCGTTCTTCTCGCATATGCCCGCGAGCAGATGGAGCGCGACAGCCTTGACGGCCTGTCGATGCGCGAGATGGCCAAGGCCGTCGGGGTCTCGCACACGGCGGCCTACCGCCACTTCCAGGACAAGCGTGCGCTGATGGAAGCCGTCGCGCTGCAGGGCTTCGAGGAAATGCTGACCGGCTGCGAATCGGCGATAGCGGCGGTTCTTCCCGCCGAATCGCGTTCGAGGCTCAAGGCTTGCGGCCGTGCCTATGTCGGATTCGGGTTGAAGTCGCCCCGGCTGCTGGTCCACATGTTCGGCGCGGTCTCGCAGTCGCAATCGAACGAAAGCCTCGTGCAGGCCGGGGCCCGGCTCTTCGATCTGCTGCTCGGGCTGGTCGGCGCGGGCCAGGCGGACGGCACCTTCCGCCAGGGCGACGCGAGGCAGCTTTCGCACACCTGCTGGGCCATGGTGCACGGCCTTTCGACCTTGCTCGGCGTCGGCGTGCTGCGCGCACCCACGGCCGAGCTGGAGGCCCTGCATCTCAGCGCGGAGCAAGCCCTGGACGTGCTGCTCGACGGAATGGCGGCAACGGCCGCGCCGCGCTGAGGGCATCGGGCGCGCGCTGTGCGCGTCCTGCACAACACTTGTCGCCGCTCAAGCCTAGGCCCTGGGCGGGGCCGTTCCTAGACTTTCCCCCATCACTTTCGATGGACTTCAAGGAACAGCAAACATGTCTATGTCACCAGGACTTTCCCGCCGCGGACTCATGAGCGCACTGGCCCTGCCTTGCGCCGCGGGCATCGTCGGCGTTTCGCCGGCCGCGGCCGCGGCAGCATCGACGCCGGCGCCCACGCCCACCATTCGCGCGATGTCGGGCGCGCAGCCGAGGCGGCAGTTGAGCGGCAAGGCTACGGCCCTGCTCGTGATCGATTTCCAGAACGAGTACTTCACGGGCCGCATGCCCATCGCCGACGGACCGCGCGCGGCGGCCCAGACACGGCGCCTGCTGGCCTGGGCGGACGAGCACGCCATTCCCGTGTTCCAGATCCAGCACGTGGCCCCGGCCGGCGCCGCGGTCTTCGCCAGCGACGGCGACACCGTCAGGTTCCATGCGGACATGCAGCCGCGGCCGCGCGACAAGGTCGTGCAGAAGGGCACCGTGAGCGTCTTCGCGGGCACCGACATCGCGCAGCAGCTGCGATCGGCCGGCGTCCGCACGCTGGTGATCGCCGGCCTCATGACCCATGCGTGCGTGGCCGGCGCCGCCCGCGACGGTGCCGCGCAGGGCTTCGAGGTGGTGGTGTCGTCCGATGCCACCGCCACCCGTGCGATCCGCCGCGAGAACGGCGACACCGTGCCGCACGGCAACCTCCACCATGCGGCGCTGGCCGAGATCGAGGACACCTTCGGCGACGTGCTGACCACCGCGCAGATCCTGGCGCTGCCGCTTGCCTGAAAATACGCGGCTTCCCCGGAAGCACGCGAAGGAGGGCGGCGAATGGATCAACTGAAGGCGATGCGCGCCTTTCAACGCATTGCGCAGGCGAAGAGCCTGTCGGCCGCGGCCGAGTCGCTGGGCACCACGCACTCCAGCCTCTCGCGCCAGCTGCAGGCGCTGGAGAAATCGCTGGGCGCGCAGTTGGTGCGCCGCGATACGCGCGGTATCACGCTGACCGAGGCAGGGCAGCGCTACCACGCCGCGTGCACGGACATCCTCTCGCGGCTCGATGCGGCCCAGGCGGATGTCGCGGCCGACGGCAAGGCGCCCTCGGGAACGCTGAAGGTCAGCATGCCGCTGGCGATCGCCACGCTCGACCTGCCGCAGTGGCTGCCGGCGTTCCAGTCGCGCCACGCCGGCATCCGGCTGGAGGTGGTCTGCACCGACCGCTTCACGAAGCTGGTGGCCGAGGGCATCGACGTTGCACTGCGCATCAGCGCCGGGCTCGAGGACGCCTCGATGATGGCGCGGACGCTGGCGGTCTCAGACATGGTGCTGGTCGCGGCGCCGCGCTACCTCGTCGAGCACGGCATGCCCGCGACGCCCGAGGACCTGGCGGCGCACCAGTGCCTGCTGCACAACGGGCCGGAAAGCCCGTCGCACTGGACGCTGCACATGCCCGACGGCCGGCAGCAGGCGTTCAGGCCCGATGCGCGCTTCGCATGCGACACGATCACCGCGCTGTACTCGGCCGCGAAGTGCGGGCTGGGCATTGCCGCGCTGACGTGGCACACGGTCCGCGCCGACCTGCAGTCGGGCGCGCTGGTCCGTGTGCTGCCGAGCGTCACGCTCGGGCAGCGCACCTACGCGGCGCTCTATCCGCGCACGCGGCACGTGCAGCCGGCGGTGCGCGCCTTCATCGATTTCGTGGCGGGCCACTACCGGTAGCGCGCGCCGGCACCGGCTACGCCACCTTCGGCTCGGGAAGGATCGAAGTCAGCGCGAAGTCGACGAGGTGCAGCCAGGTCGCCTCCAGGCCCATGATGTTGTGATGGTCGGACGCTGGAACGGTCTGCACGCTGACCGGCGTGGGCCATGCCGCGATGAGCTTCTGCGAGCGCTCGGGCAGAACGACGTCGTCGCTCTCGGCCAGCAGCACCTGGGTCTTGGCCGCGACCTCCTTGCAGTGTTCGAGCGAATTGAACTGGTGGCGCAGCAGCAGCGACAGCGGCACGAGCGGAAAGCGCTTCTTCGCCACTTCCAGCATCGAATCGTAGGGCGTCACCAGCTGCAGGCTCGCGAAGTCCTGCCGCGCGACGAGCTGGATGGCCACGCCCGTGCCGAGGCTGCGCCCCACCACGTGCAGTCGCGCATGCGGGAAGGCCTTGCGCAGGTGCCGGGCGAACTGGCTGGCGTCCTGCACCGAGGCGATCTCCGAAGGATGCCCTTGCGAATCGGCCACGCCGCGGTAGTTGACCGCCGCGAAGCCGAAGCCCTCGGGCAGCCAGTGCAGCGTCTGGGCCGTGGCGCGAACGTCCTCGCCGCGACCGGCGAAGTAGATGAAGAGGTCCTGCAGGGCTTCCTCGCCCTGCGGGTGGTAGACGTAGCCGCGGACCATGCCGCCCGGCACGGTGTGGGAGTAGGTCGAGAAATCGTCTGACAGCGGAACGACCGGCAGCTTGCGGGCGTTGAAGAGGATGTGCCCCTGGCGTGCGGCGAGAAGCGTCCAGTACGCGGCGATGCTTCCTATCGTGGCCGCCGAGGCGGACAGGGCAATGCGGGCAGCTTTGTTGGATGACAAATTGGGCTCCGGGGAGAAAGGCTGGCGTCTAGGGCCTGTTCACACTATTTCCGGGGTCGCGTTGGCCCCTTGGAGCGCCAACCCTGCGGGAAGGGCAGCCAGGGCGGGCCACTCGGCGTTGCGCTCCTGGCGTGTGCGCATGCACACGCGTCGTCGCGCGCCTTGATTGGCCCGCCCTGGCTGCCCTTCGCGACCCTGGAAATAGTGTGAACAGGCCCTAGTTTCGCCTCTTTCTCCCGCCGGGAGCCTTGCGGTCTCTTTCTAGCGGGCCGCGATCAGATGCATGGGGCTGAAGGCGATGCCCGGGGTCGTGTCCTCCTCGGCCTGGCGTTGATGTTCGAGCCTGAACCTGCCCACGATCTGCGAGAGGCTGCCCGCCTGCTCCTGCAGCGACTGGGCGGCGGCCGAGGCTTCCTCGACCAGCGCGGCGTTCTGCTGCGTCGTCTGGTCCATCTGAGTCACGGCCTGGTTGATCTGCTCGATGCCCGAGGTCTGCTCCTGGCTCGCGGCGCTGATCTCGCCCATGATGTCCGTCACCCGCTTCACGCTGCCGACGATCTCCTCCATGGTGCGGCCCGCGTCGGCCACCTGGCGGCTGCCTTCCTCGACCTTCTCGACCGAGTCGCCGATCAGCGTCTTGATTTCCTTGGCCGCAGCGGCCGAGCGCTGCGCGAGGCTTCGCACTTCCGACGCCACCACCGCGAAGCCGCGGCCCTGGTCGCCCGCGCGAGCCGCCTCGACGGCCGCGTTCAGCGCGAGGATGTTGGTCTGGAACGCGATGCCGTCGATCACGCCGATGATGTCCACGATCTTCTTCGAGGAGGCATTGATCGAGCCCATGGTCTCGACCACCTGGAACACCACGTTGCCGCCCCGCGTGGCCACTTCCGAGGCGGAGGCGGCCAGCTGGTTGGCCTGGCGGGCGTTGTCGGCGTTCTGCCGGACCGTCGAGGTCAGTTCCTCCAGCGACGCGGCCGTCTGCTCCAGCGAACTGGCCTGTTCCTCGGTGCGCGAGGACAGGTCCTGGTTGCCCACGGCGATCTGCGTGCTGGCGGTCGACACGTTCGCCACCACGCCGTGCACCTGCGCCAGCGAACCCTGCAAGGCGTCGCGCATCTGGTCGAGGGCGCGCAGCAGGTGGCCGGTCTCGTCGCTGGCGTAGCTGGACTGGGCCTTGCCCGTCAGGTCCATGGCCGCGATCGACTGCGCCATGCTCTCGGCGCTGCGCAGCGGGCGCGTGATGCTGCGGGCCAGCAGCCATGCCAGCAGGGCGCCGAGCGCCAGGCTCACGGCGGAGCACACGATGAGCAGCGTGCTGGTCTGCGCGCGCAGGTTGTTGGCGCGGGCGGCGGCGGCATCGAGCTGTTCGCGCTGCATGTCCACCACCTGCTGCACGCCCGCGATGTAGCTCACCGAGGTGGGCTGGAACTGCGAGTCGAAGACGCGGTTGGCGCCGTCGAGGTCGCCGGCGAGCTTGAGCTTGCTCACTTCCTCGCGCGCGCCCAGGTAGGCCTTGCGCAGGTTGCCGACCTTCTCGAGCAGGGCGCGCTCGTCGGGCTTGACCAGCTTTTCCTCGATGAACTTCTGCAGCTCGTTGGTGTTCTTGATCGACGCCGCCGTGGCCGGCGCGAAGTAGTCGATCAGGCTGGCATCGCTGCTCTTGGCGATGGCCGCCGCCCGCTGCACGCCGGCGGTGGTGTGGCGCAGCCAGTCGGAGCCGGCGCGCTCGGTCTTCACGTTGTCCTCGATCATGGCGTCTATCTCGCGGCTGAGCTGCTGCAGCTTCCACACCGCGGCGGCGCTGGTGGCGAGAAAGAGCGCCAGGATGATGCCCAGCACGATGGCCAGGCGCTTGCCGATTGAGACGTTGCTCAGGAACATGGTCGAACTCCGGAAACCAGGAAAAAGAAGAAGGAGGGCGACCGCCGGGGCGCCCTCCATCGCTGGTTATCGGTAGTTCAATTGAAAACTTTAGAAAACTCCGGGCGGAGTTCTCCGGGAAAGGGGCGCGCCGGTGGCCGGGTGGGCCCCTTCGGTTCAGATCTTCAGCGGCGGGAACGACTTGATCAGGTCGTCCAGTGCCTTGATCTGCGTCAGGAAGGGCTCCAGCTTGTCCAGCGGCAGGGCGCTCGGGCCGTCGCACTTGGCCTGGGCCGGGTCCGGGTGGGCTTCGAGGAAGAGGCCGGCCAGGCCCACTGCCATGCCGGCGCGCGCCAGGTCGGCCACCTGCTCGCGGCGGCCGCCCGATGCGGCGGCACCGGCCTCGCGCTGCTGCAGCGCGTGGGTCACGTCGAAGATGATGGGCAGGTTCTGCGACACCTTCTTCATCACGCCGAAGCCCAGCATGTCGACCACGAGGTTGTCGTAGCCGAAGCAGGTGCCGCGGTCGCACAGGATGAGCTGGTCGTTGCCGGCTTCCTTGAACTTCTCGACGATGTTGAGCATCTGCGAGGGGCTCAGGAACTGGGGCTTCTTGATGTTGATCACCCGGCCGGTCTTTGCCAGCGCCACCACCAGGTCGGTCTGCCGCGCCAGGAAGGCGGGCAGCTGGAGCACGTCGACCACCTCGGCGACAGGGGCGGCCTGGGCGATTTCGTGCACGTCGGTCAGCACGGGAACGCCGAAGCTGTCCTTCACTGCCTGCAGGATCTTCAGTCCCTCGTCGAGGCCGGGGCCGCGGTAGGAGTGGATGGACGAGCGGTTGGCCTTGTCGAAACTGCCCTTGAACACGTAGGGAATGCCCAGCTTCTGCGTGACGCGGACGTATTCCTCGGCGCTGCGCAGGGCGAGGTCCTTCGACTCGAGGACGTTGACGCCGCCGAAGAGGACGAAGGGGGCCTCGTTGCTGGTGGCGACTTTGGGGGTGATGGTGACGGTGGACAAGGTTTTCTCCTGACGGGGTGCTTCGGTGCAGGGGCCTATTGTCGTTCCGCCGGCCGGGGTTCAGCCTCCGGGCGTCACCGTCAGGTAGAAGGGCGTCAGCGTGCCCGCCACCGGCCGCAGCAGCTTGAGCAGCAGCGGCTTGCCGTAACCCTCGCCCGCCAGCCGCTTGAGCAGGTCGGACAGCTGGGCCAGCGGCACCCCGTCGCAGCCGACCAGGATGTCGCCGCTGCGCAGCCCGTCGCGCGCGGCGGCCGAGCCGGCCACCACCTCGACCACGCGCACCCCGGTGGCCACCGGCCATTCGTTCTCGCGCACCCAGCGCCGGGGCAGGGCCACCGCCGCGCACTGCACGCCGAGCTTGCCGCGGCGCACCGCGCCATGGCGCATCAGCTCGCCGGCCACCCAGCGGGCTGTGTCGATGGCCACCGCGAAGCTCAGGCCCTGGGCCGATGGAATCACCGCCGTGTTCACGCCGATGACCCGCGCGGCGCTGTCCAGCAGCGGGCCGCCCGAGTTGCCGGGGTTGAGGGCCACGTCGGTCTGGATCACGTCCTCGATCATCCGGCCGCCGCGCGAGGGCAGGCTGCGGCCCAGCGCGCTCACGATGCCGGCGGTTACCGTGAAGTCGAAGCCCAGCGGGTTGCCGACCGCCACGGCCAGCTGGCCCGGCTGCAGCGCGGCCGAACTGCCCAGTGGCAGGAAGGCGCTGGGGTGCGATTCGATGCGCAGCACGGCGATGTCGGTGGAGGCATCGATGCCGACCAGCCGTGCCGTGCTCTCGGTGCCGTCGGCGAAGGCGGCGCGCAGCTCGGTCGCGCCCTCGACCACGTGGGCGTTGGTGATCGTGAAGCCGTCGGGGGTGAAGAGAAAGCCCGAGCCGCTGCCCTGGGCGCCGGGTCCGCCGCCGCGCTGCGCGGCCTTGCGGACCTTGATGTGGGCGACCGCCGCGCTGGCGGTGTGCGCCACCTGCGTCACGGTGGCCGAGTAGGAGTCAAGAATGAATTCGTCGCGCGCGCCCATGGAGCACCTCTTCTTTCAGTCGGCGGAACCAGAAGGAAATGGCGGTGCGGCGGAGGTTTTCAACCCGGGCGCGGGGCGCGGCGGATGTTCACGAAGCCTTCAGCGAAGGCTCAGCGAGTCTTCAGCAGCGGGCGGGACACTGGAATTCCCAGAAAAACACCCATACCCACGGGAAAAACCAGCTTGAAGCACTTCATTCTTCTGCTCGCCGTCGCCACCCTCGCGGTGGGCTGCGGCCACGATCGCCATCGCCACAACCGGGACCGCGACCACAACGGCATTCCGGACCGCTACGAGCGCAACCGGGACAGCGACGGAGACGGCGTGCCCGACCGCTACGACCGCCGGCCGGTCGATCCGCGCAGGTACTGATCGCCTCAGGGGCCCTTGGGCCGCGAGGAAGGTTCCCAGGAGTCGGGCGTGGTCGCCACCAGCGACTTGAAATCCTTCCACGGCCGCGCGCCGGGAATGGTGCGTCCGCCGACGATCAGCCCCTTGGCGAACACCACCATGCGTTCGCGCAGGTAGGCCCGGTCGGACTCCGGCCAGGTCTCGATGGAATGGGGCCCGCGCGCGAGCACCATTTCCTTCAGGCCGCGGATGCGGTTGTAGGCGGCCACGGTGCCTTCCAGCGTTTCCGCGCGGTCCCACAGGCCCTTGCCGAAGAAGGCGGCCGGCCAGCGGTCCATGCCCGCAAGCGTCGACGAGTTCGGATAGAACACGATGTGATGCTCGGCCGCCATGCCGCCCAGGAACAGGTTGCGGTCGGCCAGGTCGGGCGAGTCGCCCACGTAGCCCGCGCCGCTGGCGAACGAAGACAGCAGCAGCGCGCCGCGTATGTTGCGCAGGCCCTTGGGCGGCGTGCAGTTGGGCTGGGGCATGTCGAAGCTGCACTGGGCGACGTAGTTCTTCGTCATGGCCCAGGCGGTGGACATCGAGCCGCGCGAGTAGCCGCCGAGCACCAGCGGAATCTCGCTGGCCGGCATGCCCGCCAGCAGCCGGCCCCGGGTGGCCTCGCCTTCGAGCGACTCGCCCCTGGGCGTGAGGATGCGCAGGCCGCGCCCGGTTTCCAGCGCCGTGAGCGCGCGGAACACGTCCTCGCCTTGCTCCAGCGTGTTGGTGTCGCTGAAGCCGCCCGACAGCCCCTCGCCGCGCCGGTCGTAGGCCAGCACGTCGAAGCCGGCCTTGTTGAGCGCGTACAGGTTCTCGCGCCACCAGCGCTGGCCCATGGTCTCGGTGGTCGCGTTGGGGAAGTTGACCGGAACGGTCTTGCCGGTCTTCTCGTCGATGCGGTACGAAACCTCGTCGGGATGCTGGATGGCCGTGAGCTGCCCGCCGCCGCCCGGCGCCATGACGACCAGCGCGCGCGTCTTCTTTCCCTTGCCGTCGTCGATGCCCGCGCCTTCGATGTACCAGCCGCGCAGCTTGATGTCGCCGGTCATCTTCAGGTCGATGCGCTCGAAGGTGTCGCGCGGCGCCGTGAACTCCACCACGTAGGTGCGCGCGTCGGCCTCGGCGATGCCCTCGCGGTACGGCGCCCTGGCGAAGAAGGCGGGGCGGCGGATCTGCTTCAGGTCGACGTTGCCGTCGGGATCTATCCTGCCGGACGGGTCGACCACGCCGGTCGAGCGCGTGGCGCGCTCCTTGTTGGGCGGCAGCCACCGCTGCATCTGCGAGTCGATGCGCTTGAAGCAGGCCGGGTCTTCCTTGCAGGCGCGCCAGCGGGTCTTGAGCTTTTCGTCGGTGAACTCGCTGATGTAGTAGTTGCCGCCTGCATACCCGGCGGGCGGGCGGTTGGCCGTCAGCAGCACCGGCACGCAGACCTTGGCTCCCTTGCTGTTCTTCGGGTCCCGCGGCAGAAGGTAGCCGCCCATCATCGCGTTGCGGTCGGTGCCGACCCAGGCGGTGCAGTCGGTGGGCGGCGGCGTGCTGGCCGCGGCCTCGCGCTGCGCTTCGGTGGGGCCGCTGCTGCACGCGCCAAGCTGCAGGACGAGGATGGCGGCGGCAAGGCCGGACGCGACGGTCCCGGGGCGAAGCCGGGCAGGGCGCGTCGTGATGGTCGCAGTCATCGGCTCAGGGCTTCCGGTTGAAAGAGAAAAGTGCATGCAGCGAAGCGCGAATCTGGAGGCCCCGATCTTCGCCGGATCGACGCGCGGAAAACGAAGCCATGGCCGTTTCAGGGTGAAAGCGCACGCCTCGATTCGCGTAGGACATGTCCTGCACGCGCATGCGCTGCTTTCCACCATCCATGGCCGTGCCGGGAGCGCCCAATCGCCGCCGGCCCGTAAGGAAACATGCGGACACCGGCAGACACGAGGAGACAAGAGAGATGATGAATTTCGAAGGCATCTACTGCTTCGACACCGCCAGCGTGCGCTTCGCCTTCTATCCCGACGGTCCCGGCGGCCCCCGAGCGATCGCACAGATTTCCGAGGAGACGCTGCACGACGAATTCGGCGTGCGCGAGATCGGCGAGCACCTGCTCGATGCGTGCCAGGAGCACTTCAACGCGATAGAGCCCGCCGCGGTCGCGCGTTACCGCGCAATGCCGGGCCGGGCCATCACGCTCACCATCGAAGACTTCGGGCTCCGCGCCTGAAGCATCGCCACCAGCGCGCGGACCATCGCGCGGGGCACGGTCACCTCTTCGACACGGCGAGGAGGCGCTGGCCGTACCCCGGGGGCATTCGGCCCCCGGCAGATTGGCATCAGGCCAGAACGAAGAATGCGCGGCTCCCGCGGATGCGGGGCGCAATCGGCTTGTTGCTGCTGCTATGCGCCCGCCCCAGGCGGCGCGCGATGCCGGATCTCGCTTTGCAGCGCGCGCTGGCCGGACGAAAGCGCCAGCTCGTAGCTCTCCGCAGGCTCGAAGGCCTTGCGCAGCACGCGCGGGTGCGTGCCCTGATCGTCGGTTTCGAGCAGCTGCCAGACAAAGGCACCCGGCAGCGGCTCCTCGATGGTGAGTTCGATGGGATGTGTCATGGCGACACCATGGCGCCGCGCGCGTGTTCTGTCTGTAGGCTTGGAACGACGTTGAGGCTGCGCGCCGCGGCCTCTTTCTTTTTCGATGCGGAGCAGCAGGCCATGCGATGGGTGCACGACAGGACGGAAGGCCCCCCGGGGACAAACCTGGGCTGCCGCAGGGCCCCGGGAGCAGCTCAGGCGATGTCGCCGTGCACCAGCCGTTCGAACACGTCCTGCGTTCCCATCTGCCCGCCCTTGAGCATGACTTCCATGCCGTCGAGCGACGCGTCGTCGCTGTGCACGCGGCACAGCGATGCGCCGGCGCCCATGTCGGCGGCATATGACAGGCCCCACACGTCCAGCGCCTGCATGCTGTGGCTCGACGTGTCGCCGCCGGCCACGCCGATGCGCCCGAGCGGCTGCTTCGCCAGCACGGCGGCCAGGAGGTCGCCGCCGGCGCGGGCGAGAGCCTGTGCGTCGAGATCCGCCGCCGCAGGCATGCCCGTGGAGTCAGCCGAGCGCGGTGCGCGCGTGCAGGCCAGGACGTTGCGCCCCTGCGCGAGGCTGCGCGAGATCGCATCCGCCTGGTCGGCAAGTGCTGCCGCGTCGCGCCGGGCGAGCTGCGCTGCATCGAGCCACACGATGTCGAAGGACTTCGCGGCCGCGACCTGCGACGCGGTCACGGGCGAGAGGCTTCCCGCCAGGACCAGCACGGGCCCCCGCGCGGGCGCCAGCTTCGCACGCACGGCCCGTGCGCCGCCCGAAGAAGGCATGGCCGTGGCGAGCGCATCGACCACGCTGCTCGGGCCGACGGCCAGCATGGTCGCGCCCTGCGCGCGGGCCCACAGGACCTCGCCGATGGCCGCGAGCTGGCCGGCATCCGCGACGTCGAACAGGACGGCGTCCGCGGGCGGCGCGTTGAGCGCCTGCCGCAGCGCGGTATCGAGTGCGTCGCTGCCGCGCGAGGCAGCGGTGAAGGGCACGCAGTGCACCTCGGCCAGGCCCTGCCTGGCAAGGTGCAGCCGCAGGTCCGCCTCGTCCATGGGCGTCACGGGGTGCCGGCTCATGGTGGGATGGCGGTCGATGCGGAACACTTCGCCGCCGCTTCCCGCCGCGGCGAAGAGATTGCCGAAGAGGCAGTAGCGGCCCAGGCCGGGCTGCCCGCCCACGATCGCGGTCCACGGCTGCTGCACGGCCGAGCGCAGCAGGCGCACGGCCGCGCCGATGGAGCCGATGTGCGGCGCGCTGTCGAAGGTCGAGCAGGTCTTGTAGTGCAGCACGCGCGCGCCGAGCGAGCGGAACAGTGCGGCCACCGGGCGGAGCTCGGCCTGCATCTCTTCCGGCGTCATGGCGCGCGCCGCGCCCGCGATGCCCAGCACGTCGAGCGGCCCAGCGCGGTCGAGGCGCACCGCGTCGGGCGTCTTCAGGAAGAGCAGCGCGCGCAGGCCCGCGCGTGCCGCCGTGCCCAGGGTGTCCGTCGCACCGGTGAAGTCGTCTCCGTAGTAGACGATTGCCGGCGCCGATGCCTCGGGCCTCATGGCCTGCCGAAGAAGGCGAGTGCGCGTGCCAGCTCGGGCTGGTCCCTGGCCGCGTCGGCCAGCGAGACGCCCGCGCGCGCGGCCGACCATGCCTGGCGGATGCTCGCCACGCCCGCCGCCGCACCGTCGGGGTGGGCGAGGATGCCGCCGCCGGCCATGAAGAGCAGGTCGTCGCTGCCGACGGCCGCCCAAGTCGCGGGCACGGTGCCGGCCCACTGGCCCGACGAGAACGCCGGCATCACGCGGTCGTCCGCGGCTTCGGTGAGCGGGGTGAAGCAGTCGCGCGCCGATTCGACGACCTCGCTGTCGGGCTGCGAGAACTTGCCCTGCAGCCCGTGCACGTGCATGTGGTCCACGCCGGCCAGCCGCCACAGCGTCTGGTAGGCCTGGAAGGAGATGCCCAGCAGCGGATGCCGCGACAGCGCGCCGTAGCCGTTGCGATGCCCGTGCAGCGCCAGGCCGGTGTGCCGGCGCAGCGTCTGGATGCCCGAGTGCCCGCACCAGTTGAGGCTGGCCATCACGCACGAGCCGCCCTCGCGCTCGACCAGGTCGGCGTGGCGCTTCATCGCATCGGTCTCGTCGGTGATGTTGAAGGCCACCATCACGTGCTTGCCGGTGCGCTCGCGGTGCGCGCGCACGACGGCCATCACCGCCGGCACGCGCTCGGCCAGCGGGGCGTGCGCGGGGTCGGCGCAGACTTCGTCGTCCTTGATGAAGTCGACGCCCGCGGCGCACAGCCGACCCACCAGCTCGGCGGTGTCGGAAGCCCGCATGCCCACGTTGGGCTTGATGATGGTGCCGACCAGCGCGCCGCTTTCCACGCCGGTGGCGCGCCGCGTTCCGGCGATGCCCGCGCGCGGCATCTCGAAGCGCGCACGGTAGTCGGCCGGCAGCCGCAGCGACTCGAGCCGCAGCCCCGTCACCTCGCCCAGGTCGTACAGGTTGCCCGAGACCGTGGCCGCGAGCGTCGGCAGGTTGGCGCCGATGTTCGCCACCGGAAACGCGATGTCGACATGCGCGCGCCTCCACGGCCCTGGGGTGCCCCTGCGCTCGAGCAGCGCGTTGGGCAGCGAGGGCGCGTCGGCCGCTTCGAGCTCGGTGACTGCCTCGACCGTTGCACGCGCGCGTTCGCGCAGCGCGTCGGTCTCGCCCTCCACGCGCGTGAAGGTGCCGCAGGACTGCTCGCCGGCCATCACCTCGGCCACGGCGGCCGGATCGAGCGGCGTCTCGATGAGATACCGCGCGCGGATGAGCCCTGGCATGCGCTCGGGTGTCGTCGCGCTCACAGCTTGTCCAGCGCGGGGAAGGGGCGCACCGGCTCGCTGCCGTCCCAGCCTTGCGACGCGCTGCGGATCAGGTCGAACATCCTGCCCTTGGGGCCGGCCACCTCCGACAGCTCGATGACGGTGCCCGGGTGGTATTCGGTGTCGAAGTAGACGAAGCGCCCGCGCTCGCCCACCTCGCCGCTCATGACCGGCCTGAAGCCCTGCGCGGTGAGGCGCGCGAGGTCGGCGTCGTAGTCGGCGGTCCAGTAGGCCACGTGCTGCAGCCCGGTGCGCCCGGCCTGGAGGAAATCGCGGTACATCGAGGGCACGTCGTTGCGCGTCTGTATGAGCTCGACCTGCACGTAGCCCGAGTTGGCCAGCGCCACCGAGTTGTGGGGCTCGTGCGCCTCGCCGTTGTAGCGGTAGTTCCTGATCGGCACCTTGGGGTTGTAGAACCAGGGGCCCACGCCGAGCGTGGTGCTCCAGTAGTCCATCGCGGCTTCGATGTCGTGCACGACATAGCCCAGTTGGCGGATCTCGCCGAGGAATCGACTCATTGCGGGTGGCTCCGTGGATGTGAGTTGTTGTGTGTTGTGTCGTCTGTGGAACGCGAGGGCCGGCTCAGGACTTCAGGAAGCCCGTCGAGAACCACGGGAACGCGGCCACGATCACGAGGCCGATCAGCATCGCGGCGATGTAGCCCCAGATGTGCCTGATGCCCTCGTCGGGATTGACCTTGCTCACCGCACAGGCGCCGTAGTAGCCCACGCCGAAGGGCGGCGCGAACAGGCCGATGCCCATCGCGAAGATCACGACCATCGCGTAGTGCACCTCGTGCACGCCCGCGGCCTTTGCAATGGGAAAGAGCAGCGGCCCGAACAGCACGATGGCCGGGATGCCCTCCAGCACGCTGCCCAGCACGATGAAGGCGACGATCGACACCGCCAGGAAGCCGTAGGCCCCGCCGGGCAGCGCGCCCATGAGCCGCGCCAGGTCCTGCGAGAAGCCCGACTGCGTGAGCCCCCAGGCCATGGCGGTGGCGCAGCCGACGATGAAGATGATGGCGCCCGAGAGCGAAGCGGTGTCCACCAGCATCGGCTTGATGCGCTTCCAGTCGAACTGCCGGTACACCACCAGGCCCACGATGGCCGAGTAGACGATGCCGATGGTCGACACCTCGGTGGCCGTGGCCACGCCCTCGACCACGGCCGCGCGGATCACGAAGGGCAGCAGCACTGCCGGCAGCGCGACCAGCAGCAGCTTTCCGATCTCCCGCTTGCTGTGGCGCTGCACCGCGCTCAGGTCTTCGCGGCGGTAGCGCCACCACACCACCACGCACAGCGCCGCACCGAGCACCACGGCCGGCAGCAGGCCGCCCGTGAACAGCGCGGCGATCGAGATGCCGGTGACGGAGCCGATGGTGATGAGCACGATCGACGGCGGAATGGTCTCCGTCTGCGCGCCGGTGGCCGACAGCAGCGCCACCAGGTCGCCGGGCTTGGCGCCGCGCTTGGTCATTTCGGGGAACAGCACCGGCGCGATGGCCGCCATGTCGGCGATCTTCGAGCCCGAGATGCCCGACACCAGGTACATGGCGCCGATGAGCACGTAAGAGAGGCCGCCGCGCACGTGGCCCAGCAGGCTGGCCAGGAACTGGATCATGGCGCGCGCCATGCCGGTCATTTCGATGAGCGCGCCGAGGAAGATGAAAAGCGGCACCGCCAGCAGGATCAGGTGCGACATGCCCTCGTCGAGCCGCCCGACCATCACCAGCAGCGGCGTGCGCGTGGTCAGCGCCAGGTAGCCGAAGGTGGCCAGCGCGAAGGAGAACGCGATGGGCACGCCCGAGAGCACCGTGGCCGCCACGACGACCACGAAGAAGATCACCAGGTTGAACTTGCCCAGCGTGGCGAAGAGCGGCGCGGCCAGCCAGAAGGCGCCGACCAGCGCCGCCATGCCGAGCAGGGCCACCGCGATCTGCCGGCCGGAGCACACGCGCAGCAGCCGCAGCAGCGCCATCGCCAGCATGATGCCGATGCCCGCGGGAATGGCCGCGGCGCGCCACGCGTTGCTGACCTCCAGCGCGGGCGTGACGATGAACGACTCCTCGTGCGCGTAGTCGATGGACGGCCAGATGATGAGCGCGAGGAACGCGACCGAGGCGGCGATGGCGAAGGCGTCGAGCATGGCGCGCGCCTGCGGGCGTACCTTCTGCACCAGCGCCGTCATGCGCATGTGCTCGCCGCGCCGCAGCGCCACCACCGCGCCGAGCATCGACAGCCACAGGAAGAGGATGGACGCGAGCTCGTCCGACCACACCAGCGGCGCGTGGAACACGTAGCGCGACACCACGCCCGCGAACAGCACGCAGATCTCGGCCAGCACCAGCAGCGCTGCCACCGCCTCGACCGCGCCGCCGAGCACGCGGTCGGCGTGCGAGGCGAAGCGGACCAGCGGATTGGCCGGGGCACCGGTGGACGTGCCCGTGCCCGGAATGGCTGCAGCCTCGAAGGTCGATTCGTGCACCATGGGTCTTCAGGCCAGCTTGCCGACCGCGCCTTCGAGCAGCGCCCAGGCCTCTGGGCCGAAGCGGCCCTTCCATTCGCCGTAGAAGCCCGAGTCGCGCAGCTTGGCGCGGAAGCTGTCGGCCGCCGGGCGGTTGATGGCGAGGCCCTTGGCCTGCAGGTCGCCTACGACCGATTCATTGAGCTTCTTGATGTCCTCGCGCTGCTGCATGCCGGCGTCGTTGATGGCGCGCGCCACGATGGTCTTCAGGTCGTCGGGCAGGGCGTCCCAGGCGCGGCCGTTGGCGATGAACCAGTAGCCGTCCCAGATGTGGTTGGTGAGCGAGCAGAACTTCTGCACTTCGAAGAGCTTGGCCACCTGGATGATGGGCAGCGGGTTCTCCTGCGCGTCGACGATCTTCGTCTGCAGCGCCGAGTACACCTCGCTGAACTGCAGACTGGCCGGCGCGGCGCCCAGGCCCTTGAACATGGAGATCGACAGCGGGCTCACCGGCACGCGGATCTTCAGGCCGTCCATGTCCTTCGCGGTGGCCACTGCCGCCTTGCTGCTGGTGGTCTGGCGAAAGCCGTTGTCCCACATCTTCTCGAAGGCGTACAGGCGCGACTTGGCGATGGCGCCGCGCACGTGCGCGCCGAGCTTGCCGTCCATGGCGGCCCACACCTGGGCGTAGTCGCTGAACGCGAAGCCCACCGCGTTGATGGCGGCCACGGGTACCAGCGTGGCGATGACCAGCGCGGAGGGCGTGAAGAACTCGATGCCGCCGGAGCGCACCTGCGCCAGCATGTCGGTGTCGCCGCCGAGCTGGTTGTTGGGAAAGATCTTGATTTCGACGCGGCCCTTGGTCTCCCTGGCGATGCGGTCGGCCGCTTCCTGTGCGCGGATGTTCAGCGGGTGCGTCAGCGGCAGGTTGTTGCCGTACTTGTACGAGAACTCCGCGGCGCGCGCGATGCGCGGCACCGCCGCCACGATGCCCGCGGCGGGCAGGGCGGAGAAAGTGCGCAGGGCATCCCTGCGGGTCAGGCGGCTGGTTGGGGTCATGTCTCGTTGTCTCCGTGATCTTCTGAAGAAGCGCTGCCCGGCCGATGGGCCGAGCAGCTGTTTGACGGGTTGCGCCGTTGATGCAATCTGATGCATCGTCGAATTCGATGCACAGCGAAGATAAAAGCCTGCATCATTCGGGTCAAACTTCTGCCTGATGGTTTTTGATGTATGCGGGAAAACCCTTCACACACATCCCGGCCCGGCTCGCCGCGTGAGGCTCGGCGCGCCCGCGTGGTCGACATCGCCCGCTCGGCGCAGGTGTCGACCGCGACCGTCGACCGCGTGCTGAACCGCCGCCCCGGCGTGCGCGACGCCACGGTGCAGCGGGTGCTCAAGGCGGCGGGCGAGCTCGACTACCTGCCGGGGCCCGAGCTGTATGCCGCGCTCACGCCGCCGCCGTTGCGGCTCGTGTTCCTGCTGCCGGCCGGCACCAACCGCTTCATCCGCATGCTGGGTGACATGGTGGGCTACTCGCAGGAGCACTGGGCGCCGTTCAACGTGCAGTGCCGCACGGTGTTCATCGAGAGCTTCAACCCTCACGAGCTGGCCGACGCCCTGCGCAGGCACGGCCAGCGCTGCGACGGCATCGCGATGATGGCGCTGGAGCATCCGGCCGTGCGCGAGGCGGTGGCCGCGCTGGCGGCGCGCGGGCTGCCGGTGGTCACGCTGATCTCCGACCTGTCGAACTCGGAGCGCGCGGCCTTCGTCGGGCTGGACAACCGCGCGGCCGGGCGCACGGCGGGCTATCTCATCGGGCGCTTCATCGGCGCGCGGGCCGCCAAGGTCGCGCTCATCGCGGGCAGCCTGAGCTACAAGGCGCACGAGGAGCGCGAGGCCGGCTTCCTGCACGTCATCGACGAGATGTTCCCGCGGCTGGAGGTGGTGGGCCTGCGCGAAGGACAGGACGACGCGGACAAGAACTACCGCCAGACGCGCGCGCTGCTGGAGCAGCATCCCGACATGGGCGGCATCTACAACATCGGCGGCGCCTCCGACGGCGTGGCGCGCGCACTGAAGGAGGCGGGGCGCGAGCAGAAGGTGGTCTTCATCGGCCACGGGCTCACGCCCGACACGCGCGCGCTGCTGATCGACGGCAGCATGGACGCGGTGATCACGCAGAGCCCGCACACCACGCTCATGAATTGCGTGCGCATCTTCACCAACCTGCGCGACCGGCGCGAGGCGCTCAGCGGCGTCGAGACGACGCGCAGCCAGGTGATCTTCAGGGAGAACCTGCCGTAGGCGGCTTTCCGCTCAGGCCTGCGCGCCGGCCGGCAAGGCCATCCGCTGCAGCAGCGGCTGCCTTTGCAGCACCTCCTTGCACGGCCCATGGTCGAGCACATGCCCGGCCTCCATCAGCACCACGGTGTCGAAGCGCTCGAGCAGGCTCAGCCTGTGGACCGAGGCGATCAGGCAGGCATCCGGGAACGCGGCCGCGATGCGTTCCAGCACCCGGGCCTCGGTGTTCGCGTCGAGCGCGCTGGTCGGTTCGTCGAGCAGCAGCAGCGAACTGCCTTGTGCCGTGAGCACGCCGCGCGCGAGGCACAGCCGCTGGCGCTGCCCGCCTGAAAGATTGAAGCCGCGTTCGGTCACGGCGGTGTCGAGGTCGCCGCCGTTCGACTTCAGCACTTCGTCGAAGGTGCTGGTGTGCAGCGCGGCCTGCAGCAGCGCGTCGTCGTGCGGCTGTCCGAAGGCGAGGTTCTCGCGCACGCTGGCTTCGAAGAGTTCGGTTTCCTGCGGGATCAGCGTGGCGAGCCGGCGCAGCCGTGCCCAGTCGGCAGGCCGGCCGTCGAACAGCAGCGTGCCGCTGCCGGGTGCGTAGAGTCCGGCCAGTACGCGCAACAGCGTGCTCTTGCCGCCGCCGCTCGGGCCGACGAGGGCGACGCGCTCGCCGCGGCGCAGCGTCAGCGCCACGTCGTGCAGGCCGCTGCGCACGGCGGGCTCGGCGATGCCGGCTTCGTCGATCGGCGCGCCGCGCGGTGCGTAGCACCATTGCAGCGCCCGGATGTCCAGCTGCCGCCAGGCGGCATCGGCCTCGATCCGCTCGTGCGCCGGCACCTGCCCGGGCGGCGTGGCCAGCGCTTCCTTGTCCGAGGGCGCCTGCCAGATCGGCCCGGCGCTGCCGTAGTCGGTGTGCATGCGCGCGAAGAAGCTGAAGTTGGCGGCCACCGAGGTGACCACGCCGGCGGCCTGCTGCGCGTACTGGTGGATCATGAACACGGCGCCCAGCATCACGACCTGCCCGGGCGCGCGGGCCTGCCACACGTAGATCACCACCAGCCCCCAGGTCAGCGCCAGCCCCATCAGGTCGACCGCGAACCACTTGCCTTCGTTCAGCACCACGGCGCGCTTCAGCGGCAGCGAAATCGCGGCCATGCGGCGGCGCAGCAGCAGGCGCGAGGCACCCTGCAGGCGCAGGCCGATCACGGTCGAGGCGTTGCCCAGGAAGTCGAGCAGGGCGGCCACGTACCGGCGGTCGGCGTCGTTCTCGGCGCGCGCGAGCTTCATGAGCGCGCGGTCGATGCGCACGATGACCAGGCCGATCAGCACGTAGCCCGCGAGCGCGGTCATGCCGCTGGTGCGCGACAGCAGCGCCAGCGCCACCAGCGGCCCGACGAAGTTGACGGCGTTGGTGAGCCAGATGAACTGGTTCTGCGCGAAGTCCGACAGCGCGCGGCTGGCCTGGTGCACGCGGTGCTGCAGCTCGCCCGAGTGATGGCCTTCGTGCCAGGCCAGCGGCGCGGCGGCGATGCGCGCATACAGCTGGTCGGCCAGCGCCTCGCGCACCTTCACGCCCACGTTGCGTTCGAGGATGCGGCCCGGCCCGTGCAATGCCCAGGCGCCCACGTACACTCCGGCCAGCCCCGCGATCCAGCGGCCGGCCGTGCCGAGCTCGCCGCGCTGCAGGGCGTTGATGGCCTGGCCCGCGAGGTAAGGCAGCGTGAGGCGGATCAGCTGCGAGGCCGCGAGCAGCGCGGTGGCCGAGAGCAGCTGTGCACGCGCGCCGGCCGCGAAGTGCCACAGCGCGGCGTAGAGCTGGCGGACGGCGGCGCCGGGACTCGTGCTGTTCGTGCTCTTCTTCTCTTCCTTCTTCTTGTCGTCGATAGCCTGCATGCGTGTCAGCCTGCCTTGCGGAACGTGAGATTGATGCGGATGGCGCCCAGCAGCGGATGCGGCTCGTCCTTCAGCGGCAGCACGCCGTGGTAGCGCAGCCGGTCTTCGCCGCCCCAGACCACGACGTCGCCGTGCGCCAGCGGCACCCGCGCGGCCTTGTCGCCACGCGCGAGGCCGCCGAACAGGAACACGGCGGGCATGCCGAGCGACACCGAGACGATCGGCGCGCCGTAGTCGCGCTCGTCCTTGTCCTGGTGCAGCGACAGCCGCGCGCCGGGCGCGTAGCGGTTCACCAGGCAGGCATCGGGCGCAAAGCCGTCGAAGCCCGCCGCCGAAGCCGCTTCGCGCGCCAGCCGGGCGAGCGCTTCGGGCATGGCGGGCCAGGGCCTGCCGCTGTCGGGATCGGTGGCGCTGTAGCGGTAGCCGCGCCGGTCGCTGGTCCAGCCGAGCGCGCCGCAGTTGGTGAGCGCGACCGACATGGTGAAGCCGCCGGGCGTGACCAGGTGGCGGAACGGCGCCTGCGCTTCCACTGCGCGGATGGCGGGCAGCAGTTCTTCAACGAGGGGGAGGGCGAAGCCGGGCAGCACGAAGGCGCCCGTGCCCAGCGGCTCGCGCGCCGCGCGGGGCGGGTCGTCGAACAGGGCAAGGGTGGTGGCCGCCGCCGGGCCGCCGCCGCTGCCGGTATTCCTGGAGTTCGTCGTCATCCTGTTCATGTCCCCCCGATCTTGCCGAAAAGCCGCAGCCGCCTCGCGGGCCTCGGCCGGCGGCGGGCTACCTGGAGGCGGCAGACGGGCCTGTGCCTCCCATGTTCGCGTGATGCCCTTTGGCCGTTCAGACCTTACCCTCGTCACCCCTCTGGCCATGAGTAGTGCTTAGGGTTTAAATTCCGAAAAATACGTATCAAATGGGTGACGGTGAATCCACTATGGACGGCGCTCGACTCGCTCTCAGCGTTCCAGAAGGCTGGACGGGCTGGATCGAGCTCATGCGTACGCCCAGCGGCACCTACGCCGGTATCGCCGAACTGAGCTTCAGCGGCATTCCGCGCTGCGCGCTCGTCATCACCCAGCAGCTGTCGTGGGACGCGGCGGTCGAGCGGGCCACGCTGCGGGCCGATCATTTCGTCAGGCAATGGGGGCCGTCGCGCCGCTCCTGAGGGGGCCTTGAATCTCGTGCGGCGGCGCAGCACATGGGCCGGGCTCGTGGTAGAAACCGCGAGCCTTTTTCGGGTCATGCCCGACCCACGACCCAACCCACGCGCCGCCATCCATGCCGAATTCCTGCCGCCGGACATCCGACAAACCGCATGTCCGATGGCTCGCATGGCTGCTGCTCGGCCTCGCGGCCCTGTGCCTGGCGGGCTGCGCCGGACTGCCGGCGGAAGTGCCGCGCAAGCCCTCGGCGGCCATCGCCGACGGAACCGAAACCACGCTCGGCCGCCTGGTGAAGGCGGCGGCGCCGCCCGGCGAGCCGCTGAGCGGGTTCAGGCTGCTGCCGATGCCGCAGTTCTCGCTGCATGCGCGCATCGAGCTCGCGCGCCGGGCGCAGCGCTCCATCGACGTGCAGTACTACCTCGTGCAGAACGACGAGACCGGCCGCTACCTGCTGCGTGCCCTGCGCGACGCGGCCGACCGGGGCGTGCGCGTGCGGCTGCTGGTGGACGACCTCTACACCGCCGGCGCCGATCCGCTGTTCACCAGCTTCGCCTCGCACCCGAACGTGGAGGTGCGGCTCTTCAATCCGTTTCCCGCCGGGCGCGACCGCTTCGGCACGCGCTGGGCCTGGTCGATCCTGGACTTCGACCGCGTGCACCGCCGCATGCACAACAAGCTCTACGTGGTGGACAACACCATCGCCGTGATGGGCGGGCGCAACATGGCCAACGAGTATTTCCTGCGCGACGGGGGCTCGAACTTCATCGACATCGACACGCTGGTGGCCGGCGAGGTGGTGCCCAGGCTGTCCTCGCTGTTCGACATGTACTGGAACAGCCAGTACGTCTATCCCATCGAGTCTTTGGTGCCGCCCACCGGCGAGACGCCGCGGCAGCTGCGCGATCGCTTCGATCGCCTGACCACCGGCCCCGAGCAGCTGCATCCCGAGGAGCCCGGGTCCACCGACCTGCTGGGCAACAACCCGCTGGCCAAGGACCTCGACGCCGGCGCGCTGAAGCTGATCTGGGCGCGCGCCGAGGCGTACGCCGATCCGCCCGCCAAGGCGCTGGGAGCGACCGACGAGGCGCGCGGCCTGCCGGCCGACGAGTCGAAGGACAGCGTGCTCTACAACGTGCAGCGCTACTTGCGCGGCGCCGAGAACGAGATCATGCAGACCACGCCCTACCTGATTCCGGGGCGCGGCGGCATGGAGACGATCCGAATCGTGCGCGGCAACGGCGTGAGCTACACCATCGTCACCAATTCGCTGGCGGCCACCGACGAGTCGCTGGTGCACATCGGCTACCGCCGCTACCGCTCGCAGATGCTGCGCCTGGGCGTGGAGCTGTACGAGCTGAGCCCCAAGCGGGTGGAGCAGACGAAGCGCTTCGGCATGTACGGCTCGGCCAGCGGCCGGCTGCACGGCAAGTCGGCGGTGATCGACCGCAAGATCGTCTTCATCGGCTCGATGAACTTCGACCCGCGCTCGATGCTGCACAACACCGAGATCGGCATCTTCATCTTCAGCCCGCAGATCGCCCAGCAGCTCACCAGCCTGATCGGCTTCATACGGCTGGACGGCGCCTACCAGCTGCAGCTGGGCCCGACGGGCGCCATCGAGTGGGTGAGCCCGGCCTCGGGCGACGCGGCCGACACCATCCTGCACCGGGAGCCCGAAACGGACTTCTGGTCGAGGTGGAAGCTCGAACTGCTCGCGCCGCTGGTACCCGAGAGCCTGCTTTAGGCGGGCACGTCCCGCATCCTCAAAACAGAGGATGGTCGACAGGAGGGGGCTCCAGAAGAATCGCAACGCTCGTGTTACGAGTTGATTCTTTTGTTTGCCCCTTCACTAGACAAGACCATCCATGAATACAAACTTCGCGACCCCAGCGGCCTCCGGCCGGTCCTTCTTCAAGACGACGCGCTGCGCGTGCGCGGTGGCGCTCCTGATCTCGCTCGGTGCCTGTGGCGGCGGCGGTGGTGGCGGAGGCGGCGGCTTCGCCGGTTTTCCGGCCGCGGGCGGTAGCAGCAACCCGCCGGCCAGCGATCCGCCGGCCGCGTCGGCGCCTGTTACGTTTTCGGGCACGGCGGCCTCCGGTTTGCCGCTGGTGGGTACCGTCACGGTCAAGGACGCCAAGGGCGCGACCAAGACCGAACCGCTGGTCGACGGCAACTACAAGATCGACGTGAGCGGCATGACCGCACCTTTCGTCTTCCGCGCCGAGGGCACGGTGGCCGGCGAGCGCGTGGTGATCCATTCGGCCGCGACCGCGGCGGACGTCAACGGCACCATCAACATCACGCCGCTGACCGACCTGGTGGTGGCCAACATCGCCGGCCGGCTGGCCTCGCAGTATTTCGACGGTGGCGAGTTCGCCTCGCTCTCGGCCGACGAGCTCAAGGCCGAGTCCGACGCGCTCAAGGCCAAGCTGCTGCCGGTGCTGCAGGCCATGGGCGTGGACGCCAGCATCGACCTGCTGCGCACCGCCTTCACGCCGCTGTCGAGCGCGCTGGACAAGGCGCTGGACGTGCTGCGCGTGAGCGTCGACCCGGCCACCAACGTGGCGACCATCACCAACATCGTCACCCAGCAGCAGATCTCCGACGACCTGGCGGTGAAGGCCGCGGCCGAGCCCGCCGCCGCGCCGATGAGCGGCTCCGGCATGGACACCGCGGCCGACGACATCGTGGCGATCCGCAAGGTGCTCGCGGACTTCGTGGGCAAGTTCGCCACCGGGCTGCCCGCGCCGTCGCAGCTGCTGTCGCTGATGACCGACGGCACCAATCCCGTCACCGGCACCTACGGCTTCAGGTTCTCCGACCTCAGCGCCTCGCAGTTCGCCAACGAGACGGCGACCGACACCAGCCTCGTGGGCGCGAGCTTCACCGACGTGGTGATCCAGCGCATCAACTACACCATCGACGCGAACAACACGAGCCCGCGCGCCTACGTCGAGTTCACGCACAAGGACAAGAACGGCATCGCCTTCAGCAACACGCAGGGCATGCAGATCGTGAAGGGCACGGACGGTGCGTGGCGCCTGCGCGGCGACGGGCGCGTGCTGGACATCAATCCGCACATGCACGCCACCAAGGAGAAGGCGACGGGTTGCGTGAGCAGCTCGCTGCAGTTCGAGATCCAGGACACGAACACCTCCAACAGCGGCAACGTCGCGTCGGTGGTCGTCACCGGCCCGGGCCTGCCCGCGGGCGGCCTGCGCCACGTGCGTCCTTCGGGTGGTGGCGCGTGGCCGATCGATGGCTCGTCGACCTACAACTACTACTACCTGACCTCGAACTGCGCCGGCCTGCCGAACGCCGGCCTGGGCGACAGCGCGATCGCGGCGCTTCCCGCCACGCCCGAATACACCTTCACCGCGTACGAGAGCGACGGCACGACGGTGGCCAAGTTCAACGGCTTCGACATCATCTACAGGCACCGCTTCCATGGCCGTCCGCTGACGCTGGCCGAAACCGCCGCGGTCAGCTACCCGGCCTTCTCGACCACGCCGGCCCTGTCGTCCTATGTGGGCGGGAGCGATTTCGCTATCAGCGCCACCGGCCTGAACCCGGGCTTCGCCGCGCAGTTCTTCCTGAACCTGATGGCGGGCCCCTCGGCCGGTGCGACAGACCGGGCCGATGTCGCTCCCTCGGCAACGGGCACGGCATCGAAGACCTTCAACCTGCCTGCGCAGGGCTCGGTCTACTACAGGAACATGTTCGTCAGCACCTACGACAGCAACTGGCGCGAGATCGTGCTTCGCGACAACACCACGGCCGAATGACCGACTGATACAGGGAGGAAGGGAGGCAGGGCGTCCGTTATTCGGGCGCCCTGGAAAAGCGGAAGAAAAACAAAAGCCCCCGGAAGGGGGCTTTTTCATCGGCGGCGAGTGCGGCCGGGCCGTCGGCCCGTCGGCCGTTACTGCATCAGGCGACCGCTGAGATACGGCTCGGGATCGACCGGGCTGCCGTTCTTGCGGATCTCGAAGCGCAGCTTCACGCGGTCGGCGTTGCTGCGGCCCATCTCAGCGATCTTGTCGCCTTGGCGGACGACGGCGTTTTCCTTCACCAGGATGGTCTGCACGTGCGCATAGGCCGTGAGGAAGGTCTCGTTGTGCTTGACGATGACCATGTTGCCGTAGGCCGGCAGTTCGCCGCCCACATACACCACGCGGCCGTCGGCCGAGGCGACAACGGGGTCGCCGAGGTTGCCGGCGATGTCGATGCCCTTGACGCGGTCGCCGTCGAAGCGGGCGATGGTCGGGCCGTTCGCGGGACGGATGAACAGCGCCGCCGGGCGCTGCTGCACCGGTGGCTTGGCCGCCGGGGGCGCCGGCCAGGGCGTGTTGAGGTCGACGGTGGAGCAGGCCGCGAGGCCCGCGGCGAGCAGCGCCATGGCGCCGGTGCGTAAAACAAAAGTCTGAAGGTGCATGGGCTCTGTTCGAACGGGTTCGTTGCGGAGGGTTCCTGCAAACCGGCACGCCGGGGCGCGCCACGCGGGCGATGCTAGCAAACCGCCGCGCCGGCGCTGCGCGAAAGAGCAACCGGCTGTGAAGAGGGCATCGGGCATCCGGGGCATTGCCTGCCCCGGATGGCCGGATGGCACTACTTGAGCGGAATGGGCGTGCCGCGGTCGATGGGCACCGCCGTCACGCTGTTCTTGGGCGAGCCGTCGATCAGCAGGTCGGAGTAGGTCAGGTAGACCAGCGTGTTGCGCTTGGCATCCACCATGCGCACCACGCGCAGGCGCTTGAAGAGCACCGACAGCCGCTCGCTGTAGACCTCCTCGCGCTTGGGCAGCGGCTGCGTGATGCTCACCGGGCCGACCTGGCGGCAGGCGATGGAGGCTTCGGCCTTGTCCTCGGCCACGCCGAAGGCGCCGGCCAGCCCGCCGGTCTTGGCGCGCGAGACATAGCAGGTCACGCCGTTGACCTTGGGATCGTCGTAGGCCTCGATCACGATCTTGTGGTCGGGGCCGATGAGCTTGAAGGCGGTGTCGACGTCGCCCACGGTTTCGGCCCTGGCCGCCGCTGCCGCCAGCGCGAAGCCGAGGCTGGCGCCGCACAAGAGGGTGGCGCGAAGTGTCTTGTTCATGGATTTCGTCAAACGATGCTGAGCTCGTGCACGCGGTCGAAGCTGCCGCGCCGCCGGTCCTCGAAGTAGTGCTCGAGCGTCTCGCGCACCGTGCGGAAGGCGATCTCGTCCCAGGGAATTTCTTCCTCGGTGAAGAGGCGCGCCTCGATGGTCTCGTGGCCCGGGTCGAACTTGTCGTCGAGCAGGCGCGCGCGGTAGAACAGGTGCACCTGGCCCACGCGAACCACGCTGATCACCGAGAACAGGCCCTCGATCTCGAAGTTCGCGCCGGCCTCCTCGTCGGTCTCGCGGGCCGCGCCTTGCGCCGTGGTCTCCTCGAGTTCCATGAAGCCGGCCGGCAGCGTCCATTTGCCCCAGCGCGGCTCGATGTTGCGCTTGCACAGCAGCACCTTGTCGCCCAGGACGGGGATGGTGCCGACCACGTTCAGCGGGTTCTCGTAGTGGATGGTGTGGCAGGCCGGGCAGACGGCGCGCTGCTTGGTGTCGCCGTCGTCCGGCACGCGGTAGACCACCGCGGTGCCGCAGTTCTTGCAATGCTTGATGGGTACGCGCAGGAGCATGAAACCGACCGCCGTCTTCAGACGACCTTGACGGTCAGCTTGGGCAGGCCCGCGACCTCGCCCACGAGCGTGTCGCCGGCCACCACGGCGGCCACGCCTTCGGGCGTGCCGGTGTAGATCAGGTCGCCGGGCTGCAGCTCCCAGGCGGCCGACAGGTGCTCGATGGTCTCGGCAACGTTCCAGATCAGCTTGCTCACGTTGCTGCGCTGGCGGTCGGTGCCGTTGACCTGCAGCGAGATCTCGGCCTTCTCGGCGTTGCCGGCCTGCGCCACGGGCACGATCGGGCCGATGGGCGCGCTCTGCTCGAAGCCCTTGCCGATGTCCCAGGGGCGGCCCTGCTTCTTCATGTCGTTCTGCAGGTCGCGGCGCGTCATGTCGAGGCCGACCGCGTAGCCGTAGATGTGCTTGTGCGCGTCGGCCGCGGCGATGTTCTTGCCGCCGGTGCCGATGGCGACCACGAGTTCGATCTCGTGGTGCAGGTTCTTCGTGAGCGAGGGGTAGGCCATGGTGCCGGTCTGGCCCGCGTCGACCACCACCAGCGCGTCGGCGGGCTTCATGAAGAAGAAGGGCGGCTCGCGGCCGGTGAAGCCCATTTCCTTGGCGTGATCTTCGTAGTTGCGGCCCACGCAGTAGATGCGGTGCACCGGAAAGCGGGCGGACTGGCCGGCCACCGGCACCGAGACGGCGGGGGACGGGGCGAAGACGAACTCGGAAGCCATTGAGACGTGTCCTTTTTCAACGAAACCTGGGCGGGAAACCGGCAGTGTGCCAGAGGCGCGAGGCTCACAATAGACGGCCCGAGCAGCGTATTCCTTCTCCATTCCCCTCATTTCCCACCATGCCCATCCGAATCGGCAAGGCCGGCAAGGCCAACGCGCTCAACGAACTAGGTCGCCGCCTCGACGACGAGGGCGACCAGGACGGCGCGCTGGAGGCCTATGCCCAGGCCGGCGCGGTGCTGCCGAACTGGTCGGCCCCCTGGTACAACATCGGCCTCATCCACAAGTACCGAGGCGACTGGGCCGCCTCGCTGCAGGCCAATGCCCGGGCCGTGCAGTGCGATCCGCGCAACGAGGGCGCGATCTGGAACCTCGGCATCGCGGCCACGGCGCTGGGAGACTGGGACGCCGCCCGCAGCGCCTGGCGGCAGTACGGCATCAAGGTGCCGGACGGCGAGGGGCCGGTCGACCTCTTCATCGGGCTCACGCCCATCCGCGTGCACGGCGACGAGGCCAGTGAAGTGGTGTGGGCCGACCGCATCGACCCGGCACGGGCCATCCTGCGCAACGTGCCCACGCCCGACAGCGGCCACCGCTACGGCGACCTCGTGCTGCACGACGGCGCGGCCAACGGCTACCGCCTGCGAGGCGAGCGCGAGGTGCCGGTGTTCGACGCGCTCGAGCTGATCGCTCCTTCCGACTACTCGACCTACGAGGTCATGGTCGAGGACGCGACGAAGGAAGACATCGAGGCGCTGGTCCGGCGCTTCGAGGCCGCCGACGCGAGCGCCGAGAACTGGACCACCAGCATGCAGGTACTCTGCCGCGCCTGTTCCGAGGGGCGCCCTTACGGCGAGGGCCGGCACAACCACGGCGAGGGCGAGGAGCCCGGCACCCTGGGGCCATGGCGCATCGGCATCGCCGCCCGCCAGGAGGAAGCCGCACGCCGCGTCCTCGACGAATGGCGGGATGCCATCGCCACCACCTCGCCGAAGGCCGCGCTGCTGGACTTCCGCTGCGTGCTGGTGGCGATAGCCCGCTCGTGACGCTGCGCCATGGAGGGAGCGCTATGCTTGCGAAATCATGAAGCTGCATAACTACTTCCGCTCCTCCGCCTCGTTCCGCGTGCGTATCGCCCTCAACCTGAAGGGCCTCGACTTCGAATACATCCCCGTGCACATCGCGCGCGGCGACCACCGTACCGGCCCCTTCGCCTCCATCTCCGCCGACAGGCTCGTGCCGCTGCTCGAGGACGAGGGCGAGCGCTTCTCGCAGTCCATGGCCATCATCGAATACCTCGACGAAGTGCATCCCGAGCCGCCGCTATTGCCCAGCGACCCGGTGGGCCGCGCCCATGTGCGCGCGCTGGCGCAGTCGATCGCCTGCGAGATCCACCCGCTCAACAACCTGCGCGTGCTCAAGTACCTCGTGAAGGACCTGAAGCTCGACGAGGACGCCAAGAACGCCTGGTATCGCCACTGGGTGCGCGACGGCCTGATGGCCTTCGAGCGCCAGCTCGCGCAGTACCCCGCCGGTACCTACTGCTGGGGCGACACGCCCACCATGGCCGACTGCTGCCTGGTGCCGCAGATCTTCAACGGCCGCCGCTTCGACTGCGACTTCAGCGGCCTGCCGCGCACCATGGCCGCCTTCGAGGCCTGCATGGAGCACGACGCCTTCCAGCGCGCCCAGCCTTCGCAGGCGCCCGACGCGGAAGCCTGAAGCCCATGGATGCACGCTGGCTTGTGCCCGAGTGGCCCGCGCCGCCGAACGTGCGGGCCGTGTGCACCACGCGCGAGGGCGGTGTTTCCACGGGGCGCTACCGCAGCTTCAACCTCGGCGACCACGTGGGCGACGAGCCCGCGCATGTGGCGGAGAACCGGAACCGTTTGCGTACTGCCGTCGGCGCGCGTCCGGTCTTCCTGCAGCAGGTTCACGGCACGGGCGTCGTCGCGCTCGATGCCGCGCAGGACATGGTGCGCGACGGCACCGCGGCCGATGCCTGCACCGCCACTGCCCCTGGCCTGGCCTGCACGATCATGGTGGCCGACTGTCTTCCCGTGCTCTTCACCGACGAAGCCGGCCACCGCGTGGCGGCAGCGCATGCCGGCTGGCGCGGACTGGCGGGCGGGGTGCTCGAGCAGACCGCGAAGGCCTTCGAGGCCGAGGGCGGTTCGCGTGTCATTGCCTGGCTTGGCCCCTGCATCGGTCCCAAGGCCTTCGAGGTGGGGCCGGAGGTCAAGGCAGCCTTCGAGGCGCATTCACCCGAAGCCGCATCCTGCTTCCGGCCCGCGCCGGCGCAAGGCAAATGGCTGGCCGACCTGCCGGCGCTGGCGCGGCAGCGGCTGCAAGCCGCGGGCATCGGGGCGGCGTACGGCAACGACGGCAGTGACCCGTGGTGCACCGTCACCGACGCTTCAAGGTTCTTTTCGCACCGGCGCGACGGCGTCAGCGGACGCTTCGCCGCCCTGGTCTGGAAGGTCTGAGCCCGCAGCCTCGGCCGCCGCGCGCCTCGCGGCTTCCTGAGCCTCGAGTTCGCGCTGCTTGATCGCTCGGCGCCGTGCGGGAGTGCCCATCAGGTAAACCACCAGTGCGACCGGCGCCAAACCGTACAAAAGAAATGTGAAGATGGCGCCCAGCACGGTGCCTGTGGTGTTGGTGGCCTCGGCCACGGCCATCATCAAGGCGACATACAACCAGCCGATGACGATCAGATGGATAAACACGGAAAGTTTCAGTTGGTAAGTGAGGAGGGCGGCGTTGTGAGGGCCCTTTGAATGCAGCATACTCAAAACACGCAAGCCATCCGTACCGTTTCAGGCGAGGACCAGGAGACATGATGAAGCAACAAGCCACGGGGGCCGATGCGTTCGCGCCCTTCCAGCAGGCACTTTCGGAAGGGTGGAGCAAGGCGCTGGAATCGTTCCAGCAGTCCGCCGCACAGGGGGCTTCGGCCTTCAATGTCGGCGGCACGCCGCTATGGGAACTGCCCCAGGGCATGAAGATGCCCGAGCTGCCCCGTTTCTCCATCGATCCCGAAAAACTCCAGTCCATCCAGCAGCAGTACCTTGCCGAGGCCACAGAGCTATGGCGCCAGGGCTTCGATGCGAAGCCCGAGGGCGACAAGCGCTTCGCCGCCGATGCCTGGGGCCGCAATCCGCTTTCGGCCTTCTCGGCAGCCGTGTACCTGCTCAACGGCCGCACCATGCTGAGCATGGCCGAGGCCATCGAGGCCGACGAGAAGACCAAGGCCCGACTGCGCTTCGCCGTCGAGCAATGGATGGCAGCCTCTGCGCCCAGCAACTCGCTGGCCTTCAACGCCGAGGCGCAGAAGAAGGCCATCGACACGCAGGGCGAGAGCATCGCCAAGGGCATCCAGAACCTGCTGCACGACGTCAGGCAGGGCCACCTCAGCATGACCGACGAGAGCGCCTTCGAAGTGGGGCGCAACGTGGCCACCACCGAGGGCGCCGTGGTGTTCGAGAACGAGTTCTTCCAGCTGCTCGAATACAAGCCGCTCACCGCCAAGGTGCATGAGCGGCCCTTCCTGCTGGTGCCGCCTTGCATCAACAAGTTCTACATCCTCGACCTGCAGCCCGAGAACTCGTTGATCCGCTATGCGAACGAGCAGGGCCACCGCGTGTTCGTGGTGAGCTGGCGCAACCCCGACGAGTCGATGAGCAAGGCCACCTGGGACGACTACATCGAGAACGCCGCCATCAAGGCGATCCACACGGTGCAGGAGATCACGGGGAGCAAGCAGATCAACGCGCTCGGCTTCTGCGTGGGCGGCACCATCCTGAGCACCGCGCTGGCCGTGCTCGCGGCGCGCGGCGAGAAGCCGGCCGCCTCGGTCACGCTGCTGACCACCTTCCTCGACTTCAGCGACACCGGCATCCTCGACATCTTCGTGGACGAGCAGATGGTGCAGTACCGCGAGATGCAGCTGGGCAAGGGCGGCCTGCTGCCCGGTGGCGACCTGGCCTCGACCTTCAGCTTCCTGCGGCCCAACGATCTGGTGTGGAACTACGTGGTCGGCAACTACCTGAAGGGCGAGACCCCGCCGCCCTTCGACCTGCTGTACTGGAACAGCGACGCCACCAACCTGCCGGGCCCGTTCTACGCCTGGTACCTGCGCAACACGTACCACGAGAACAAGCTTGCCAAGCCGAACGCGCTCACCGTCTGCGGCGAGAAGATCGACCTCGGCAACATCGACATCCCGGCCTACATCTACGGCTCGCGCGAAGACCACATCGTGCCCATCGGCGGCGCCTATGCCTCCACGCAGCTGCTGCCCGGCAAGAAGCGCTTCGTGATGGGCGCTTCGGGCCACATCGCCGGCGTGATCAACCCGCCCGCCAAGAAGAAGCGCAGCCACTGGATCCGCGAGGACGGCAAGTTCCCCAAGACCCAGGCCGAATGGCTGACCGGCGCGCAGGAGCATCCCGGCAGCTGGTGGACCGACTGGGCACAATGGCTCAAGGGGCACGCGGGCAAACAGATTCCCGCTCCCAGGGCGTACGGCAACGGCAAGGCCTACAAGGCCATCGAGCCGGCGCCGGGGCGCTACGTCAAGGCCAAGGCTTGACGGAGTTCGGCTCGGCAAGGCCGTAGCAACAGAGTTTCAAATCACTTCAACGGAGAACCTCATGGAAGACATCGTCATCGTTTCGGCAGCCCGCACGGCAGTCGGCAAGTTCGGCGGCTCGCTCGCCGGCATCCCGGCCACGGAGCTGGGTGCGATCGTGATCAAGGAAGTGATTGCACGCGCCAACCTCACGGCCGAGCAGGTCGGCGAGGCCATCATGGGCCAGGTGCTGGCAGCGGGCGCGGGCCAGAACCCCGCGCGCCAGGCATGGCTGAAGAGCGGCGGCACCAAGGAAACCCCGGCGCTCACCATCAACGCCGTGTGCGGCTCGGGCCTGAAGGCCGTGATGCTGGCGGCGCAGGCCGTGGCCACGGGCGACAGCGAGATCGTGATCGCCGGCGGCCAGGAAAACATGAGCGCCGCACCGCACGTGCTGCCCAACTCGCGCAACGGCCAGCGCATGGGCGACTGGAAGCTGGTCGACACCATGATCGTCGACGGCCTGTGGGACGTCTACAACCAGTACCACATGGGCATCACCGCCGAGAACGTGGCCAAGAAGTACGGCATCGACCGCTCCGCGCAGGACGAGCTGGCGCTGGGCAGCCAGACCAAGGCCGCCGCCGCGCAGGACGCCGGCAAGTTCAAGGACGAGATCGTCGGCGTGAGCATTCCGCAGAAGAAGGGCGACCCGGTCGTCTTCAACACCGACGAATTCATCAACCGCAAGACCAGCGCCGAAGGCCTGGCCGGCCTGCGTCCCGCCTTCGACAAGGCCGGCGGCGTGACCGCGGGCAATGCCTCGGGCCTGAACGACGGCGCCGCCGCCGTGATGGTGATGACGGCCAAGAAGGCAGCAGCCCTCGGCCTGAAGCCGCTGGGCCGCATCGCCAGCTACGCCACCGCCGGCCTCGACCCCGCCATCATGGGCATGGGCCCCGTGCCCGCCTCGACCAAGGCGCTGCAGCGCGCCGGCTGGAAGGCCGCCGACCTCGACCTGCTCGAGATCAACGAAGCCTTCGCCGCGCAGGCCTGCGCCGTGAACAAGGAAATGGGCTGGGACATCAACAAGGTGAACGTCAACGGCGGCGCTATCGCCATCGGCCACCCCATCGGCGCATCGGGCTGCCGCATCCTGGTGACGCTGCTGCACGAAATGCAGCGCCAGAACGCCAAGAAGGGCATCGCCTCGCTGTGCATCGGCGGGGGCATGGGCGTGGCGCTGACGATCGAACGCTGATCGTCGTCCCGTCGTTCCGATGACGGCGCCCGGCGCGCCGTCGTCGCCGGCTCAGCGCGCCATCGCCATCGACGGCCGCTGCGCCATCGCCGCGCGCCAGCGCAGCAACTCGAGGTGCTGCTCCCCGGGCTTGACCCGCACCACGCGGGCGAAATCCACCGCCACCACGGCGGTGATGTCGGCAATGCTGAACCGGTCGGTGGCGATGAAATCTCGGCCGGCCAGCCGTTCGTTCAACGTCTCGAAGAAATGCTGGATTCGTGCCTGCCCGCGCTGCGCGAGCTCGGGGATCTGGGCGTAGTTCACCGGTCCGGGCAGCGCGCGGTCGGCCATGGCGGGGGAGCTGTTGCGCAGCGTCTCGGCGATGGCCAGCAGGCCTTCGAATTCGATGCGCCAGTTCCAGCTGGCGATCTCCGCCTTTTCCCGTGGCGTGACGCCCATCAGCGGCGGCTGCGGGTATCGGGCCTCCACCCAGGCCGCGATGGCGGCGTTGTCGGTCAGCAGCAGGCCGTCTTCTTCGTCCGTGCGCAGTGCCGGCACGGTGCATTGCGGATTGATCGCCCGGTAGGCGTCGCCCATCTGCTCACCACGAGCGAGGTCGACCTGCACGGTCTCGTGCGAAATGCCCTTCTCGGCAAGCAGGATGCGCGCGCGCCGCGGGCTGGGTGCGGTGGCGCAGTCGTAGAGAATGATCATCGTCCGTTCAACTCCTGGAACTCATCGCATGAATGGCACGACAGCCTACACGCCGCCCACCGTCTGGTCATGGAACAAGCAAAGCGGCGGGCGCTTCGCGAACATCAACCGTCCGATCGCGGGCGCCACGCATGAGAAGGATCTGCCGGTAGGCAGGCATCCGCTGCAACTCTATTCGCTGGCAACGCCCAACGGCGTGAAGGTGACGGTGATGCTCGAGGAACTGCTGGCGCTGGGCCACGCGGGCGCCGAGTACGACGCCTGGCTGATCCGCATCAACGAAGGCGACCAGTTCGGCAGCGGCTTCGTGGCGGTGAACCCGAACTCCAAGATCCCCGCGCTGATGGACCGCAGCGGCGACGCGCCGATCCGCGTGTTCGAGTCGGCCGCGATCCTGCAGTACCTGGCCGAGAAGTTCGGCAACGCATTCCTGCCGACCGAGCGGGCGGCGCGCGCCGAGTGCCTGTCGTGGCTGTTCTGGCAGATGGGCAGCGCGCCTTACCTGGGCGGCGGCTTCGGGCACTTCTATGCCTACGCGCCCACGAAGATCGAATACGCCATCGACCGCTTCGCGATGGAAACCAAGCGCCAGCTCGACGTGCTCGACCGCCGCCTGGCCGAAAGCCGCTATCTGGCGGGCGATGAATACACCATCGCCGACATCGCCGTCTGGCCCTGGTACGGCGCGCTCGCCAAGGGGCAGCTCTACGAGGCGGGCGAGTTCCTCCAGGTAGGCGAATACAAGAACGTGGTGCGCTGGGCCGACGAGATCGCGAAGCGGCCGGCAGTGCAGCGCGGCCGCATGGTCAACCGCACCTGGGGGCAGCCTTCGAGCCAGCTGCACGAGCGCCACGACGCGAGTGACTTCGGCACCCGCACGCAGGACAAGCTCGAAGCAGAACAGAAATAGGGTGCAGCCATGAGCGACAGGATCCTGGTCTTCTACGGTTCTTACCGCTCCGACCGCATGGGCGTGCGCCTGGCGGACTACATCGTCGCCGGCTTGCGCGAACGCGGCGACGACGCGGAGCTGATCGACGCGAAGGCGGTCGACCTGCCCATGCTCGACCGCATGTACAAGGAATATCCGAAGGGCACCGCGCCGGCGGCGATGGAAGCCCTGGCCGAGAAGATCCGCACGGCCGACGCCTTCGTCTTCGTCACCGGCGAATACAACTGGGGCCCGCAGCCCGGCCTGAAGAACCTCACCGACCACTTCCTCGAGGAGTGGTTCTGGCGCCCCGCGGCCATCGCGAGCTATTCGGCGGGACGCTTCTCGGGCGTGCGCTCGGGCACGGTGTGGCATTCGATCCTGTCGGAGATGGGCATGGTCGTGGTGTCGAGCACGCTGGCCGTCGGGCCGATCTCGCAGACGCTGGACGCGGCAGGCAAGCCGACGGGGCCTGCCGGCGAATCGCTGCAGCGTTCGTTCGGGCGGTTCGCCGACGACCTCGCCTGGTGGACCGAGGCGGCGCGTGCGCAGCGTGCGCGCAAGGCGCCCCCGTACTGATCGATGGCCGTGAGTGCGCGCCGGTCGTTCGTCGCCGCTCTCGTGTTCCTGTTCCTGCTGTCGGGTTGCGTTTCCTTTCCGACGCGGTATGCCACGTTCGATTGCAGCTGCCGCGCGGGCAGGGAGCCGGTTCACCTGATTTCATTGAAGGCGCCCACCGGAAAGTGGGCGATCTCCGGTCACGGTGGCTTCCTGTACGGGGAGGTCGCGTCGCTGTCGATTCGCCTGCCTGAAAAGCCGGTCGTGGCTGCGCGCTATGAAGCGGGGCAGATCGTCCTCACTGATAAAAGTCCGTTCCCTTCTGTCGTCGTACCGGTCACGGGCGGCGAAGTGCAGGTCGATCCGCAGAACAGGAAAGTGACGGTCTCGCTCCAGACTGCCGCCGGCGCGTTCTGGGCGAACGGCGTCTATTCCCTGCGCTAGCAGATTTTTGCCACCGGCACCTGCTGCCAGCGGCATCTTGTTCACCGCTCAAAATTTGGGCAAAGTGTGGAATGCCTTTATAAAACAATGACTTGCGTTCCTTTTACAAGGCTCCGCATGAGTTATCCCCAAAGTTGTGCACTGAAAATGGGGAAGAAGCCGGCTTTTCCACATTCCAGTCGCAAGTGGCTGATCCGATAGCGTTTTTCGCTCACGGGAAACCGTGAAAAACTAGGCCTGGAGGCTGTTTGAGGGCTCGGTGAAGCGGTTTTGGCGGCCAAAGTTGTTCACCGCCCAAATTTTGAGCAAACTAAGGAATACCCTTGTAAAACAACGACTTGCATTCGTTTTACAAGGCTCCTCATGAGTTACCCCCAAAGTTGTCCACGGAAAATGGGGACGGGAGCGGGTTGTTCAGCATTCGCGCGCAAGTTGCTGTTTTTACGGTGCCGCATTCAGCTTTCTGACGAAGCCTGCTGCTCGGCGTAGTGCCGGCACAGCGTGTCGACCAGCGCCTGCGCATAGATCGGCAGCGCGGCCCGGTCGCGCACCAGCAGGTATCGCTCCCGCACGCACCAGGCGTCGGCGAGATCGATGAGCGCGAGCTGCATGCTTTCCTGGTTGCGCCGCGCCGCCGACTCCGGCACCACGCCGATGCCCACGCCGTTGCCGATCATCCGGCACATGGCGTCGAAGCTGCCGAGCTGGATGCGCAGCTTCTGCCGCTTGCCGAGGTTGTCGGTGATCTGCGCCAGGAAGGTCTGCAGCGTGCTGCCCTGTTGCATGCCGATGGCGTCCTCGTCCAGCGTCTCGGCGAAAGAGATCTTCTTGCGCTTGGCGAAGCGATGTTTGCGCGAGGTGGCGAGCACCAGCCGGTCGGTGCTGAAGTGGATGGCTTCCAGCCCCAGCGTGTCGACGCGGCCGGCGACGATGCCGATGTCGGCGCGGCCGTCGAGCACGCCGCGCGGGATCTGAGCATTCGGTTTTTCCTGAAGGTCGACGTTGATGCGCGGGTTGCGCGCCAGGAAGCCCGGCAGGATCTCGGGCAGGAAGTCGGTTACCGCCGTGGTGTTGGCGAACACGCGCAGGTGTCCACGCAGGCCGCCGCCGTACTCGAGCAGGTCGGCGCGCAACTGCTCCGTCTGGTGGAGCACGAGGCGCGCGTGATGCAGGAAGGCTTCGCCCGGCGGCAGCAGCCGCACGCCCCGGGCCTCGCGCTGAAGGAGTTGCAGGCCGGCCTGCGTTTCCAGCGCCTTGATGCGCGCGCTGGCGGCGGCCAGCGACATGTGCTGGCGCTCGGCCGCCCGCGTGAGGTTGCCGAGCTCGGCCGTGGCGACGAAGAGGCGCAGGTCGGTGAGGTCGAAGAGCATCGGGCGATGGTAGGCCGCGGGATGCCCGCAGCCTTCGGAAATGCGGAAGGCTGGGTTCCGAAATGGCAGATTGCGCGCGAGGGTAGGGCGGCAGACCATGCGGGCCATGGAGACAAGACACATGAAATTCCGCGCATTGGCGCTGCTGTCGCTGGCGGCCGCGTTCGTGCTTCCGGCGGGCCCCGCGCTCGCGCAAGGCTATCCCTCGCGCCCCGTCACGCTCGTCGTGCCCCAGGCTGCCGGCGGCACCAACGACATCGTCGGCCGCCTCGTGGGCCAGAAGCTCGGCGAGGTGATGAACAACGCCAGCGTGGTGGTCGACAACCGCCCCGGCGCGGGCGGCAACATCGGCACTCAACTGGTGGCCAAGGGCCCGAAGGACGGCTACACGCTGCTCATGACCATCAGCAGCAGCCAGGCCATCAACCCGGCGCTGTACAAGAACCCGGGCTTCGACCCCGAGAAGGACTTCAAGCCCGTCGGCCTCGTCGGCGCGGTGCCCAACGTGCTGCTGGTCAACCCTTCGTTCCCGGCAAAGAACCTCGCCGAGTTCCTGAAGCTCGCGCGGGCCAAGGGCGCGAACTACCAGTACGCCTCGGCCGGCAACGGCACGCTCAATCACCTGCTCGGCGAAATGCTCAACAGCATGGCCGGCATCTCGATGCAGCACGTGCCGTACAAGGGCGTGGCACCGGCGCTCAACGACGTGCTGGGCGGACAGCTGCCCATCGTGTTCGCGAGCCTGCCTTCGGCGCTGTCGCACATCAAGGCCGGCAAGCTGCGCGCGCTGGCGGTCAGCGGCGAGAAACGCTCTCCCGTGCTGCCCGACGTGCCCACCATCGCCGAGGCCGTGCCCGGCTACAACGGCACGCTGTGGATCGGCCTCTTCGCTCCCGCGGGCGTGCCGGCCGACGTGCTCGCCACGCTGCAGGACGCCACGCGCAAGGCGCTGGCCTCGAAGGACCTGCGCGACAAGCTGGACCAGCAGGGCGTGGAGATCGCCGCGCCGACCACCCCCGAGCAGTTCTCGGCGCTGCTGCACGACGACCTCGCCAAGTGGGCGCGGATCGTCAAGGCCTCCGGCGCGGCCGTCGACTGAATGACGAACAGGAATCCATGAGCAACGACACACAGACTTCATCTCCCGCGATCGACGGCGAGGCGCTGGCGAAGCTGCAGGCCTGGCAGGGCCGCAGCGAAACGCTGGCCGACGACATCACCGCCGCGCCCGTGCGCGCGCTTTCCGCCACGCTCGACCGCGACGACGCGCCGCCGCAGGCCGGCACGCGCCTGCCTGAGCTGTGGCACTGGCTCTACTTCCTGCCGCACCACCGCCAGTCCGAGATCGGCGAGGACGGTCATGCCAGGCGCGGCGGCTTCCTGCCGCCGGTGCCGCTGCCGCGTCGCATGTGGGCGGGCGGGCGGCTCGCGTGGGAGCCGGGCAATCCGCTGCAGGTCGGCGACAAGGTGGAGCGCACCTCGCGCATCGTTTCGGTCACGCACAAGGCGGGCCGCACCGGCGAGCTGGTGTTCGTGCTGGTGCGCCACGAGGTGCGCAACGAACGTGGCCTCGCGCTCACCGAGGAGCACGACATCGTCTACCGCGCTGCGGCGCAACCTGGCGAAGCGGGCCCGCCGCCCACGCCAGCGCCGAAGGACGCCACCTTCAGCCGCGACATCGCGCCCGACGACGTGCTGCTCTTCCGCTACTCGGCGCTCACCTTCAACGGCCACCGCATCCACTACGACCGCCGCTACGTCACGCAGGTCGAGGGCTACCCGGGCCTGATCGTGCACGGCCCGCTGATCGCCACGCTGCTGGTCGACCTGCTGCGCCGCAACGTGCAGGGCGCGCAACTCGCGCGCTTCGAGTTCCGCGCGGTGCGGCCGACCTTCGACATCGCGCCGTTCCGCGTGCACGGCAAGCCCGCCGAGGGAAGTGTGGACGGCAAGACATTCAGCCTCTGGGGCGAGGACGCCGACGGCTGGCTCACCATGCAGGCCGCGGCCGTGCTGGCCTGAGCGGGGAAGGAGGAACACATGACAAGACCCCTGGACGGCATCACCGTCATCTCGCTCGAGCACGCCATCGCCGCGCCGTTCTGCACGCGCCAGCTCGCAGACCTCGGCGCGCGCGTCATCAAGGTGGAGCGCCCCGAGGTGGGTGACTTCGCGCGCGCCTACGACGCCCGCGTCGGCGGCGAGGCCTCGCATTTCGTGTGGGTGAACCGCTCGAAGGAAAGCCTCACGCTCGATCTCAAGCAGCCCGCCGCGCTCGCCGTGCTGCAGGAGTTGCTGGCCGATGCCGACGTGCTGGTGCAGAATCTCGCGCCCGGCGCCGCCGCGCGCATGGGGCTGGGCGCGCAGGCGCTGCAGGCCAGGCACCCGAGGCTCATCGTCTGCGACATCTCGGGCTACGGCGAGGACGGCCCGTACCGCGACAAGAAGGCCTACGACCTGCTGATCCAGAGCGAGGCGGGCTTTCTTTCGGTGACGGGCACGCCGGACGAGCCCTGCAAGTCGGGCAACTCCATCGCCGACATCGCGGCCGGCATGTATGCGTACACCGGCATCCTCGCGGCGCTGCTCCAGCGCGGCAAGACGGGCAAGGGCTCGCACATCGACGTGTCGATGCTCGAATCGCTCGCCGAGTGGATGGGCTACCCGATGTACTACGCCTACGACGGCGCGCCGCCGCCGCCGCGCAGCGCCGCGTCGCACGCGACCATCTACCCGTACGGCCCGTTCCCCGCGGGCGACGGCGGCACCGTGATGCTGGGCCTGCAGAACGAGCGCGAGTGGCGCACCTTCTGCGAAAAGGTGCTGCTGCAGGCGGGGCTCGCCGCCGACCCGCGCTTCGACAGCAACGCGCGGCGCAACGAGAACCGCGAGACGCTGCGCGCCATCATCCTCGAGACCTTCGGCGCGCTGAGCACGGCACAGGTGCTGGAGCGGCTCGACACCGCGCAGATCGCCAACGCCCGCATGAACGACATGGCCGGCCTGTGGGCGCATCCGCAGCTGCAGGCGCGCGAGCGCTGGCGGCAGGTGGGCTCGCCCGCGGGTGACATACCGGCCCTGCTGCCTGCCGGACGCCAGAGCGCTTTCGACTACCGCATGGACCCGATCCCGGCGGTCGGCGAGCACACCGACGCCATCCTGCGCAGCCTCGGGCGCAGCGAGGCGGACATCGCGGCGCTGCGCGAGGCGAGGGCGGTGTGAGCGCGCCGCCGCTTTCGCTGGCACGCGCCTTTCTCTTCGTGCCCGCCGACCGGCCGGAGCGCCATGCGCGCGCGCTCGCAACCGGGGCGGGCGGCGTGATCGTCGATCTGGAAGACGCCGTCGCGCCCGAGCGCAAGGCGTCGGCGCGCGAGCAACTGGCATCTTCGTTCGCCGCGCTGCCCGCCGAAGACCGGCGACGGCTGCTGGTGCGCATCAACGCGGCCGGCACGCCGTGGCACGACGACGATCGCGCGCAGGTCGGGGCGCTCGTCGCGCAGGGGCTGATCGCCGGCATCGTGCTGCCCAAGGCGGAGCGCGCGGCCGATCTCTCTCGGCTGGCTGCCGCAGCGGGGCCGTCGGCCGTGCTGGTGCCGCTGATCGAATCGGCCGTTGGCCTTGCTGCCGTCGACGAACTCGCCGCCGCCCCGCAGGTGCTGCGCCTGGCTTTCGGCAACCTGGATTTCCAGGCCGACCTGGGCCTGGCCTGCGACGCCGACGAGGCCGAACTGGTGCCGGTGCGCCTCGCACTGCTGCTGGCCACGCGCCGCGCCGGCCTTGCCGCGCCCATCGACGGCGTGACACCCGACTGGCGCGACGCCGCCCGGCTGGCGGCGGACACCGCGCGCGCACGGCGCGGCGGCTTCGGCGCCAAGCTGTGCATCCACCCTGACCAGGTCGCGCCGGTCCATGCGGCGCTCGGCCCCACGGCGCAGGAGCTGGCGTGGGCCCGCCGCGTGGTCGAGGCCATACGCGCGGCCGGCGGCGGTGTCGTGAGCCTCGACGGGCGCATGGTCGATGCGCCGGTGGTGCGGCTGGCCGAACGCCTGCTCGCGCTCGAAGAACAACCCTGAACAGAGACAAACCACAAAGGAGACAAGCAAGTGACGAGAGCAACGAGAGCAACGAAGAAGACCTGGAAACTCAAGACCCTGATCGCCGCGTCCGCGGGCGCCTGCCTGCTCGCCTTCCAGGCGCCGGCATCGGCGCAGGCCGCATGGCCCGACAAGCCGGTGACGATGGTCGTGCCGTACTCGGCCGGCGGTCCGACCGACGTGGTGGCGCGCATGCTGGCCATTCCCATGGGCAAGTCGCTGGGCCAGCCGGTGATCGTCGAGAACACCGTGGGCGCGGGCGGCACCATCGCGCCCGCGCGGGTGGCCAAGGCGGCGCCCAACGGCTACACCATCCTGATCCATCACATGGGCATGGCCACCGCGCCCGCGCTCTACAAGAAGCTCAACTACGACCCGCTGAAGGACTTCGAATACGTCGGCCAGGTGCTGGACGTGCCGATGACGCTGCTGTCGCGCAAGGACTTCCCGGCCAACAACTACCAGGAGCTGCTGGCCTACGTGAAGGCCAACAAGGACAAGGTCACGCTGGCCAACGCGGGCGTGGGCGCGGTGTCGCAGCTGTGCGGTCTGCTCTTCATGAACCAGATCGGGGTGCAGCTGACCACGGTGCCCTACAAGGGTGCGGGGCCGGCGCTCAACGACCTGATGGGCGGGCAGGTCGACCTGCTGTGCGACCAGACCACGCAGACCGCGCCGGTCATCAAGGACGGCAACCGGGTGAAGGTGTTCGGCGTGACCACGCCGCAGCGGCTGTCGAGCATGCCGAACATCCCGACGCTCGACGAGCAGGGGCTCAAGGGCTTCGACGTGAGGGTGTGGCACGGCATCTATGCGCCCAAGGGCACGCCGCCCGCGGTGATCGAGAAGCTCAACGCTGCCTTGCGCGCCGGGCTGCAGGACGACATGGTGAAGCACCGCCTGGCCGAACTCAGCTCGGAGATCGTGCCGGTGGAAAAGCAGACCCCGGAGAGCCTGCGTACGCATCTGACGGCGGAGGTCGCCAAGTGGGGCAAGGTGATCCGCGCGGCGGGCGTGCAGGCGGACTGATCTTTTCCTTCGTCAGGCCGGGGGCTGTTCGCGCAGGACTTCGTCGAACAGCGCGAGCAGGTGCCGCGCGAACAGATCCATGTTCGCCGGCCGGTCCGCATCGCCGGTCTCGACGGTGCGGCTTGCCGTGACCGGGCCGACGATCGCGAGGCACACGCGTCCCGGCACGTCGCCGTACGGGCTCGGCGACGGGCCGGCCGCGCCGCTTTCGGCGATGCCCCAGCTCGAGTGGTGGGTGTCGCGCACCCGGCCGGCGACGAGCCGGGCGTAGGGCTCGGTCTCGCCGCGCATGCCGGCCATGTCCTCGGCGGTCAGGTCCAGCAGCGCGCGGCCGGCTCGCCTCGAGTAGACGACCGCACCGCCCTTGAAGTAAGCCGAGGCGCCCGCGATGGCGAGCAGGGCGGCCGACACCAGGCCACCTGCCGACGACTCGACCACCGCCACAGTCTGGCCTCGCGCGCGCAGCGCTTCGCCCACGCGCGCCGCGAGCACGGGCAGCGGTTCGGGGAGGACGGGCGAACTCATTGCGCGTGGGAGCGCGGACCGGGCCGCTTCACGTAGGCCGGCGCGCGCTCGTGGCTCGCCGTGTTTCCGTAGACGGTGTCCGCGGGGTAGTACTCGGCCTGCAGCTGCACCTTGGCGGCGGCTTCCTCGCCCGCGCTGTGGGCGATGTAGGCCAGCATCAGGTCGGTACCGGCCGATACCCCGGCCGAGGTCCAGACGTTGCCGTCCTGCACGAATCGCTGCTCCACCACCTTCACGTCGCCCAGCGCGCGCAGGCGGTCGAGCGATCCCCAGTGCGTGGTCGCGGTCTTGCCCGAGAGCAGTCCGGCCGCGTGCAGCACGAAGGCGCCGGTGCATACCGACATCAGCGTGGTGCATCCGGGCGCCTGGTCGGCGAGGAAGCGGGTCATGACCACGTTGTCGACCTCGCGGCGCGTGCCCATGCCGCCGGGAACGAGCAGGCAGTCGAGCTGGGGGCAGTCGGCGAAGGAAACGTGCGGGTTGATGGAAAGGCCCTTGGCGCAGGCCACCGGCTCGCGCTTCTCGGCCACGATCAGGCAGTGCTCGGGACCGCCGGCCAGCTTGCTCCACATGGTGAGCATTTCCCAGGGGCCGACGAAGTCGAGTTCCTCGACGTCGGGGAAGACGATGATCCCGAAATTCATACTTTGGAACTCCTTGGGTTTTTGCCTGTGCGGACACGCACGGATGAGAGGATAGAGGCTGGGCACGAAGGTCGCTTCGTGACCACTCTTCGTGACAGCTGGTTGCAAGCTTGGCTCAGTGTTTTCCTCAGAGGGCCCATGGCTTGAAACTCGCTAGAGTGAAGGCGGCCGTTCAGGCTTTTGCCATTACACAAAGGAAATCTCATGAGCAAGAAAGTTGCATATGTCACCGGGGGCATGGGTGGCATCGGAACAGCCATCTGCCAGCGTCTCTACAAGGACGGGTTCACCGTGGTCGCAGGTTGCGGCCCCACGCGCGACTACGCCAAGTGGCTGGCCGAACAGAAAGCCGCAGGCTTCGAGTTCCATGCGTCGGTCGGCAATGTGGGCGACTGGCAATCCACCGTTGAAGCCTTCTCCGCCGCCAAGGCCGCGCACGGCCCCATCGACGTGCTGGTGAACAACGCCGGCATCACGCGGGACCGCATGTTCCTCAAGATGACGCCCGAGGACTGGAGCGCGGTCATCGAGACCAACCTCAACAGCATGTTCAACGTCACCAAGCAGGTGGTGGGCGACATGGTCGAAAAGGGCTGGGGCCGCATCATCAACATCAGCTCGGTCAACGGCGCCAAGGGCCAGGCGGGCCAGACCAACTATTCGGCGGCCAAGGCCGGCATGCACGGCTTCACCATGGCGCTGGCACAGGAGCTGGCCAACAAGGGCGTGACGGTCAACACCGTGAGCCCGGGCTACATCGGCACCGACATGGTCAAGGCCATCCGCCAGGAAGTGCTCGACAAGATCGTGGCCACCATTCCGGTCAAGCGCCTGGGCGAGCCGAGCGAAATCGCCTCCATCATCTCGTGGCTGGCCACCGACGAAGGCGGCTACAGCACGGGGGCCGACTTCTCCGTCAACGGCGGTCTCCACATGCATTAAGCATGCTGACTTACACCTGATCGACAAGACCCGCTTCGGCGGGTCTTTTCATTTCGACGATGCGGGTTCCACGGATAGAAAACCGCGAATACGCGTCCTACAGTCTTCAACCCTCCGGAGGCAAACATGGAAAGCACAACAAGCACATCCGCCAGAAAGCTCCCGCTCTACCGCTCCCTCTACGTGCAGGTGATCACCGCGGTGATCATCGGCGTGCTGCTCGGCCGCTTCTATCCGGCGGCCGGCGAGGCGATGAAGCCGCTGGGCGACGGCTTCATCAAGCTGATCAAGATGATCATCGCGCCGATCATCTTCTGCACGGTGGTGGTCGGCATCGCCGGCATGGAGGACATGAAGAAGGTCGGCAAGACCGGCGGCCTCGCGCTGCTGTACTTCGAGGTGGTGAGCACCATCGCGCTCATCGTGGGGCTGGTGCTGGTGAACGTGCTCAAACCCGGCGCGGGCATGAACGTCGATCCGGCCACGCTCGACACCAAGAGCATCGCGGCCTACACGGGCCCGGGCAAGATGACCGGCACGATCGACTTCATCATGAACATCATCCCCAACACGGTGGTGGATGCATTCGCCAAGGGCGAGATCCTGCAGGTGCTGCTGATCGCCGTGATGTTCGGCTTCGCGCTGCACCGCTTCGGCGGCCGCGGCACGCTGGTGTTCGACGTGATCGAGAAGGGCTCGCACGTGCTCTTCGGCATCGTCAACTACATCATGAAGCTGGCGCCCATCGGCGCCTTCGGCGCAATGGCCTTCACCATCGGCAAGTACGGGCTGGGCAGCCTGTTCTCGCTCGGCAAGCTGATGGGCACCTTCTACCTGACCTGCCTGCTGTTCATCTTCGTGGTGCTGGGGCTCATCGCGCGCTTCCACGGATTCAGCATCTGGAAGTTCATCAAGTACATCAAGGAAGAGCTGTTGATCGTGCTGGGCACCTCGTCCAGCGAATCGGTGCTGCCGCGCATGATGGAGAAGATGGAGAACCTGGGCGCGAACAAGACCTGCGTGGGTCTCGTCATACCGACCGGCTACTCGTTCAACCTCGATGGCACTTCCATCTACCTGACGATGGCGGCGGTGTTCATCGCGCAGGCGACCAACACGCCGATGACGCTCACGCAGGAAATCACGCTGCTGGCGGTGCTGCTGCTCACCTCGAAGGGCGCGGCGGGCGTCACGGGCAGCGGCTTCATCGTGCTGGCGGCCACGCTGTCGGCAGTGGGCCATGTGCCGGTGGCGGGGCTGGCGCTGATCCTGGGCATCGATCGCTTCATGTCGGAAGCCCGCGCGCTGACCAACCTGATCGGCAACGGCGTCGCCACCATCGTGGTCGCCAAGTGGACCGGCGAACTCGACGAGACCCGCCTGCGGGCCGGGCTCAACAACGAGAGCTGGGTGGAGGCGCAGGAGCCCGAGGTGCTCGATGCCGCCCGCACCAGCAAGATGGCGGGCTGAACAGGCCGCCTGAAACGGCCGGCCGGGAAGGCCGTTCGAAATGAAAGGCCGGGCATCGTTCCTGCAAAATGGAGCGATGCCCCACAGCGTCTCCCTCATCAACACGATCGCCGCCGGCCTGGGGCTGGCGCTCATCCTCGGCTTCCTGGCGGCCAGGCTGCGATTGCCGGCGCTGGTCGGCTACCTGTTGGCGGGCGTGATCATCGGCCCCTTCACCCCTGGCTTCGTAGCCGATGCGGGTATTGCCGCCCAGCTCGCCGAAATCGGCGTGATGCTGCTGATGTTCGGCGTGGGCCTTCATTTCTCGCTCGACGACCTGCTGGCCGTTCGCAAGATCGCGTTGCCCGGCGCGCTCGCCCAGATCGCGGTGGCCACGCTGCTCGGCGGCGGCCTGGCCTTGTGGTGGGGCTGGAGCCCCGGCGCGGCGCTGGTGTTCGGGCTGGCCTTGTCGGTGGCCAGCACGGTCGTGCTGCTGCGCGCGCTCGAAAGCCTGGGCATCCTCGATTCGTTCACCGGCCGCATCGCCGTCGGCTGGCTGGTGGTGGAAGACCTGGCGATGGTGCTGGTGCTCGTGCTGCTGCCGCCGCTGGCGGGCACGCTGGGCGTGTCGGGTGCTGCCGGATCGGGCGATCCGCTGTGGCAGACGCTGGGCCTCACGCTGCTGCAGGTGGGCGGCTTCGTCGCGCTGATGCTGGTGGTGGGGCGGCGCGTGTTCCCGTGGATCCTCTGGCAGGTCACGCGCACCGGCTCGCGCGAGCTGTTCACGCTGTGCGTGGTGGCTGCGGCCGTGAGCATTGCCTACGCGTCGGCTGCGCTCTTCGGCGTGTCGTTCGCGCTGGGCGCCTTCTTCGCCGGCATGGTGATGCGCGAGTCGCAGTTCGCCCACCGGGCGGCGCAGGAATCGCTGCCGCTGCGCGACGCCTTCGCGGTGCTGTTCTTCGTGTCGGTCGGCATGCTGTTCGATCCCTCGGTGCTGATCGAGCGGCCGCTGCAGGTGCTGGCGGTGGTGCTGGTCATCGTGCTGGGCAAGTCGCTCGCGGCCTGCGCGCTGGTGCTGGTGTTCCGCTATCCGCTGGGCACGGCGCTCACGGTCAGCGCCAGCCTGGCGCAGATCGGCGAGTTCTCGTTCATCCTGGCGGGGCTGGGCGTGTCGCTGGGCCTGCTGCCGGTGGAGGGGCAGAGCCTGGTGCTGGCCGGGGCGCTGATTTCCATCGCCACCAATCCGCTGTGGTTCAGCCTGATCGCGCCGATGCAGAAATGGCTGCATGCCCATTCCTCCTTCGCGCGCGGACTCGAGATGCGCGACGACCCGCTCGCCGAACTGCCCATGACCACCGAGGCGAAGTACCTCTCGCGGCAGGTGGTGCTGGTGGGCTACGGCCGGGTGGGGCGCCGCATCGCGGCGGAGCTCGACGCCAACGACATCCCCTACGTGGTGGCCGAGCAGAACCGCGAACTGGTCGAGAAGCTGCGCGAGGCCGGTACCCCGGCCGTGTGGGGCGACGCGGCCGATCCGGCCGTGCTGATACAGGCGCACATCGCCCGCGCCCGCGTGCTGGTCGTGGCCACGCCCGACACCATGAACGTGCGCCAGATGATGGAAACCGCGCGCACGCTCAACCCGACCATCCAGACGGTGATCCGCAGCCACAACGAGCAGGAGGCCCGGCTGCTCACGCAGGAAACCTCCGCCACCGTGTTTCTCGGCGAGCAGGAACTGGCCCAGGCCATGGCCCGCGACGTGGTCCAGCGCGCCGTGTCGATGGCCGTGCCGGCCTGAGGGCCCCTGAAAGGGACTCTTTCCCTTCAGGGCTTCAGAGGTCTTCGATCACCAGTGTGCGGTAGCGCTGGGCGATGGAGTAGGGCACGGTGCGCACCAGCTCCATCAGCCGCTCGGCGGCCGCGCCGTCCTTCGTCCTGACGAGCAGGCCGGTATGGCCCTCTTTCGCCAGCTTGGCATAGGCGCGCACCGTGGCCGCGTCGGTGCCGGCGGAGGGCAGGGGGCTGTCGGCCGACCTCACGGTCGGGACGATCTCCGCGAGAACCGTCTCGGCTGGAAGCAGGTAGACCTCGTCGCCGCTCATGCCCTTTTCGATCAGGCGGTGGCCGATGCGGTCCGCATCCTCGGCGCTGGGGAACATCACCATCGAGTAGCCGGTCGGGTAGAAGGCGCCGCCGATGCTCGATCGCATGCCGGGTTCAAGAGTGAAGTGCTTCATGCTGCCTCCTGTTCTTGGTCGGTTCTTCTTGGAGTCTCGTGAGTCCCTGTCGATACAACATTAGGTCGCACCCGGGGCGTGCTCTGTAGGAGAACCCCGAAAGCTCTGTCAACCACGCCCGTGCATTTCCTGTTCATCCAGTAGTCAGGCAGCACATTCATCCTTGCACCATGCCCTCTCCCAGAAACATCGCACTCACCGTCCACGAACTGGAGGCGGGCGAGTTCTACTGGGTGCTGATGGAGGCCGTGGACGACACGCCCGGCGAAACCTCCCACGTCTACGTGCCGCTGGAAGCCGCCCACGAGCCCTACGCCACCTATTCGAACGCCCTGGTGGCCGGCGTGGCCATGATGCGGCGGCTGTTCGGGCCCGACGGAAAGCCCGGCTGAAGCCCGCGGCGCGGCCCCTCCCGAGGGGGCGCTACCTATAATCCCGCCGTTCCGGTGCGGCAGTTTTCATTAACCGCGCCGGGCAACACGGTTCGAAGGTGCCCCGCACGCCATCTCATCCATGGCGACGGGGTTAAACGGGAAGCAGGTGCGCCGCGTCGTCGTTCTCTTGATCGATCGATGCGTCAATTCCTGCGCTGCCCCCGCAACGGTCAGCGGATCTGGAAACCCTCACGCACGTGCCATCTCGGTTGGCACGGGCAGCCACTGCGCTTCGGCGTGGGAAGGCGAGGATTTCCGTCGTGGCGTGCCTCCACAGAAGGCACGCCGCGGCGCTCCGCAAGCCCGGATACCGGCCCTCGCAACCGCCTTCGGACGCTGCGGGAGTGCGTGTCCGGGCCTGCCGCATCCCTCGCCCCCGAGCCGCCGCAGTCCCTTCGCCTCTTCTTCCGCCGCGTCCTTCATCGGTCGGGAGCCTGCGGGGACGCAGGCCGGAGGAGAAGCTACATGGGTCATGCATCGCCGCGGCGCGATCGCAAGGGTGTGCCGCCACCGCGCAGGACACGCCTTTCGAGTCTTTCGGGCCTTTCGGGCATTTCATTGGGATTGGGGCTGGTTTTCGGGCCTTCGGTGGCCCTGGCGCAATCTCAGGACGAAACAGTCGTCGGCGGCGGCCAGAGCCTCAAGCCCATACAGGTGGAGGCCGACCGGCACGTGCCGCTGGCCATCGACGAGCCCACCCAGACCGGCAGCCGCCTCGGCCTCACGCCGCTGGAGACGCCGGCCAGCATCGAGGTGCTGACGGGCGACACCATCCGCGCGCGCGGCGACGTCTCGGTGGTCGATGCCGTCACCCGCGCCACCGGCATCACCGGCGCGCCGGGCCCGGGCAACGGTGGCACCGCGCTGGGGGCTCGCGGCTTCCTGGGCCACGGTTCGGTGATGCAGCTCTTCGACGGCACGCGCCTCTTCGCGGGTGCCGGCACTGTCACCTTCCCCTTCGACACCTGGTCGGCCGACCGCATCGAGGTGCTGCGCGGCGCGGCCTCGGTGATGTACGGCGAGGGCGCCATCGGCGGCGCGATCAACGTGGTGCCGAAGAAGCCCACGCGCGGCCCGATCCGCAATGAAGCGCTGGTCACGCTGGGCTCGGACGTCACCCGGCAGGTGGCTTTCGGCAGCGGCGGAGCGATCAATGACCGGCTCTCCTACCGCTTCGACATCAGCCAGCGCAACACCGACGGCTTCATGCAGCGCGGCGAGGCCGAGAGCCTTGCCGTGAGCGCGGCCGTGCGGCTGGACGTGTCGCCGCAGCTGCAGTTCACGCTCTCGCACGACGAGGGCCGGCAGTCGCCGCAGCGCTACTACGGCGTGCCGCTGATCGACGGCCGCCTGAGCAGCCAGACGCTGCGCCAGAACTACAACGTGGACGACGCCGAGATCAAGTACCGCGACAAGTGGACCCGCCTCGACGCCCTGTGGACGCCCAACGAATCCGTCACCGTGCGCAACCAGCTCTACCGGCTGGAGAGCAAGCGCCACTGGCGCAACAGCGAGACCTACACCTACAACGCCACCACCCGTCGCGTGACGCGCGGCGATTACCTGGAGATCGGCCACGACCAGGAGCAGATCGGCAACCGCACCGACGCCACCTTCAGGCACCGGCTGTTCGGCCTCGCCAACCAGGTGCTGGTGGGTTTCGACGCGAACCGCATCGACTTCACGCACACCAACGATTCGCCTTACGGCGGCCGCTCGGTGGTCGACCCCTTCGTCTTCAACCCGGGCTACTACGCCTCGCCCGTGGCCTACACGCCGCGCTACAAGACGAAGACCAGCACCTACGCCTTCTTCGCGGAGGACAAGCTGGCCTTCGACGAACAGTGGTCGGTGGTGGGCAGCCTGCGCTGGGACCACGCGAAGGTCGCGCGCACCGACTTGCAGAACGCCGCCAACAGCTTCGGCAAGACCTTCGAGTACGCCACCGGCCGCCTCGGCGTGGTCTACGCGCCCGACGCCTCGCAGTCGTTCTACGCGCAGGTGGCGCGTGCGGCCGATCCGCTGGGCTCGCTGGTGACAACTTCGGCTTCGCAGGCGGCGTTCGATCTCAGCACCGGCAGGCAAGTCGAGGTCGGCTACAAGCGCCAGCTCGCGGACAACCGAGGCGGCTGGACCGTGGCCGCGTACAGCATCAAGAAGAACAAGCTGCTGTCGCGCGACGCCATCGATCCGACCGTCACCCAGCAGGTCGGCAAGCAGTCTTCCGAAGGCATCGAGGCCACGCTCGACCTGGCGCTCAGCTCCACGTTGCGGCTGGAGGCCAACGCCACCAAGCTGCGCGCGCGCTACGACGACTTCAACGAGGTCGTCAGCGGCAGGCTGGTCTCGCGCGTGGGCAACACGCCCGCCGGCGTGCCCGAGGAGGCCGCGAACATCTGGCTCACCTGGCGCTTCCTGCCGCAATGGGAGGCCGATGTCGGCGTGCGCTACGTCGGCCCGCGCCAGGTCGATGCGGCCAACTCGCGCAGGATCGGTTCGTACACCGTGGCCGACGCGGGCGTGAGCTGGCAGGCGAACCCGTCGCTCAAGCTCGCGCTGCGTGCCTACAACCTGGCCGACAGGCGCTACCCGGTGTCGTTCTCTAACGGCGGCAACCAGTGGCTGCTGGGGCGTCCGCGCTCCTTCGAGCTGTCGGCGCTGGTCAGCTTCTGAATGGCAGACAGGACCGGGAACGCATGACCTCCGCATGGCGCCGCGCCTGGCCGCGCATCCGGCACTGGCTCTACTGGACGCACCGGTGGCTGGGCATCGGCGGCTGCCTGCTGTTCGTCATGTGGTTCGTCTCGGGCGTGGTGATGATGTACGTGGGGTATCCCAACCTCACGGACCAGGAGCGGCTCGCGGGGCTCTCTCCGCTGCGTTTCGACCAGGCGGCGGTGTCTCCCGCGGCCGCGCTCGATGCGCTGCCGAAGGATGCACGGTCGCGCCCGCCGCGTCGCATGGTGCTGGAGATGCAGGGCGGAGACGGCGCCAGCCCCGTCTGGCGCATCGTCGATGCGCGCGGTGGCCGGCACACCGTGTCGGCGCGCGACGGCCATGTGCCCGGCCCGGTCGATGCCGCGCAGGCCGAAGCCATCGCGCGCGCCTTCTCGGGTCACGCCGGCGCGCACTGGGCCGAGACGCTGGAGCGCGACCAGTGGACCGTGCCGCAGGGCCTGAACCCGCTGCGCCCGCTGCACCGCATCGAGGTCGGCGACGAGGCGGGCACAGAGCTCTACGTGTCGCAGGTCAACGGCGAGGTGGTGCGCGACACCACGCGCCCCGAACGCTTCTGGAACTGGCTGGGCTCGGTGCCGCACTGGATCTACTTCACGCCGCTGCGCGCCGATCCGCCGCTGTGGCACGACGTGGTGGTGTGGCTGTCGGCCGCCTGCATCGTCTCGGCCGTGACGGGCATCGTCATCGGCATCCTGCGGGTGCGGCTGCGCCGCAGGTTCCGCAACGGTGCGGTCACGCCGTACTCGGGTTGGATGGCCTGGCACCACATCGCGGGGCTGGTCGGCGGCTTCTTCGTGCTGACGTGGATCGTCAGCGGCTGGCTGTCGATGAACCCCAACGGCTGGTTCCAGCGCGGGGCGGGCGACGCGGCGGCGATGGCGAGCTACACGGGTGTCGGCAAGTCGCCGTTCCCGTGGCCGCCGGCTTCGCTGCCGGCGGGCGAGGGCGAGGCTGCCGCGCGCGAGGCCGTGCTGCTGTGGTTCGCCGGCAGGCCGCTGCTGCAGTTGCGCGATGCGAAAGCGCGGGTGTGCGTGGTCGATGCAGTCACCGGCGAGCCGGCCGTCATCGCGAAGGACGACATCCTGCGTGCCGCGGCCCGCCTGCGGCCCGGATACGCCATCACCGAGGCCACGCTGCAGACCCGTGAAGACTTCCACTGGTACGGCCACCACCGCGAGCGCATCGTGCCCGTGTGGCGTCTGCAGTTCGACGATCCGGCGCGCAGCTGGATCTACATCGACCCTTCCAGCGGCCAGGTCGCGGGCAGCAGCGACGGCAACTCGCGCCTGCGCCGCTGGCTCTTCAACGCGGCGCACAGCCTCGACTTCCCCTGGCTCATCCAGTACAGGCCGGCCTGGGATCTCGTGGTGTGGCTGCTTTCCATCGTCGGCGCCGTGGCTTCGGCCAGCGGCGTCGTGATCGGCTGGCGACGGTTGCGGCGAAAGCCCTGGCCGGTGACGGCCATGCAGGGAGCGCAGCGCGCGCTCCAGCGTCCATGACGGGGGCTTGCGTGCGCCAGCCCATCCACCAACAATCAACTTTCGCACCACGGTGCATTTCAGGAGGTGCTCGATGCACATCGAACCAGGTCTAGTCGACGGATCCAAGATATTCCTCAGCTACGCGACGGCGGCAGCCGCTCTTGCCTACACGGGCAAGGTCGCGTTCCAGACTCTCGTGAAGGACGGCCCCGCCGCCCTGTTGCTGCGCTCGGCCATCGCCATCGCGCTGGTGTTCTGCTTCTTCGAGGTGTTCCCGCATCACCCCGTGGGCGTGTCTGAAGTGCACCTGATCCTCGGCACCACGCTGCTGCTGGTGTTCGGGCTGGCGCCCGCCGCCATCGGCCTGGCGGGCGGCCTGCTGATCCAGGGCCTCTTCTTCGAGCCGCAGGACATTCCGCAGTACGGCATGAACGTCACGACCCTGCTGGTGCCGCTGTTCGCGACTTCCGCACTGGCCCGCCGGATCATTCCCGAGAAGCTGGCCTACGTGGACATCGGCTACCAGCAGGCCTTCAAGCTGTCGGTGGCCTACCAGGGCGGCATCGTGGTGTGGGTCGGCTTCTGGGCGCTCTATGGACGCGGCACCGGCATCGAGAACATGAGCCAGATCGCCAGCTTCGGCGCCGCCTACATGACCGTCGTGCTCGTCGAGCCGCTGGTCGACCTGGGCGTGCTGGCAGCGGCCAAGGCCTGGCGTCGGCTGCAGGGCTCCGTCTTCGTCGAGCGCCGCCTGTACGGCGGCGTCTGATCGCCTTCTGTCGTCGCTTCCCCGGCTTTGCGCCGGGGAGGCCATTCATCACCATCAGTGGCGCCGGAATCATCCGGCGCCACTTTCGCCTTGCCGGCTGCATGCCGCGCGCAGGCGCCTGAAAGAATCCACCCCATGACCTCAAGCAACGCCAAGATCCCCGTCACCATCGTCACGGGCTTCCTCGGCAGCGGCAAGACCACGCTGCTGCGCCACATCCTCGGCAACGCCGAAGGCCGCCGCATCGCGGTGATCGTCAACGAGTTCGGCGAGCTGGGCATCGACGGCGAAATCCTGCGCGGCTGCGGCATCGGCTGCGACGACGAAGGCAACGAGCGCGAAGGCGCGCTCTACGAACTGGCCAACGGCTGCGTCTGCTGCACCGTGCAGGAAGAGTTCCTGCCCGTGATGCTGCAGCTGGCCGAGCGGCGCGGCGATCTCGACGCGGTGCTCATCGAGACCTCGGGCCTCGCGCTGCCCAAGCCGCTGGTGCAGGCCTTCCAGTGGCCGGACATCGCCAACATCTTCACCGTCGATTCGGTCGTCACCGTGGTCGACGGCCCCGCCGCCGCCTCGGGCCAGTTCGCCGAGAACCCCGAGGCCGTCGATGAAGCCCGCCGCGCCGACCCCAACCTCGATCACGAATCGCCGCTGCACGAGCTGTTCGAAGACCAGCTCTCCGCCGCCGACCTCGTGGTGCTCAACAAGACCGACCTGATGGACGACGCCGCGCGCGCCAAGGTCGAGGCGCTGGTGCGCGAAGAGCTGCCGCCCGAGGTGAAGATCGTCGCCGCCAGCGAAGGCAAGCTGCCGCTCGCGCTGCTGCTGGGCCAGGGCCGCGCGGCCGAGGCCACCATCCACCTGCGCGAGAGCCACCACGACCACGAGGAAGACCACGACCACGACGAGTTCGACTCGCTCGTGATCGAGCTGCCGCCCGTGGACCGCGACGGCCTGCTCGCCGTGCTCGGCAAGCTGGTCGAGCAGCACACCATCTACCGCGTGAAGGGCTTCGTCGCCGTTCCGGGCAAGCCGATGCGCCTGCTGGTGCAGGGCGTGGGCCGCCGCTTCGACCACCATTTCGACCGCCGCTGGCGCGACGGCGAGGCGCAGCGCACGCGGCTCGTGTTCATCGGCGAAGACCTCGACGAGGCGGCGCTGCGCAAGGCGCTCGACGAGGTGAGCGCGGTCGCCGCCTGACGCTGCCTTGATCGCATGCACCTGCTGAGCACCCAGCCCGGACGCTTCGTCGAGGACGACAGCGTCGTCACCCGTCTCGACCAGACGCCGGGCGACATCGTGGTGCTCAGCTCGGCCGACACCACGCTCGCGCTGCTCGCCGCCGCGCGCACCGCGCTGGCGGCCACCGACCCCGGCTATCCGTCGCTGCGGCTGGCGAACCTGATGCACCTGCGCCAGCCGGCCTCGCTCGACCTGTACGTCGACGAGGTGCTGCAGCATGCGCGCGTGGTGGTGGTCGACCACCTGGGGGCCGAATCGGCCTGGGCCTACGGGCTGCAGCAGCTCGAGAAGCTGGCGAAACGCAAGGGCCAGCAGCTCGCGATGTTCTCCGGCGACCTGCAGGAGGACGAAGACCTGCTCGCACGCGGCACGGTGCCGCGCGCGGTGAGCCGCCAGCTCTGGCAATACATGCGCAGCGGCGGGGCCGGCAATGCGATGCAGTTCCTGCGCGCGGTGGCCTTTCACGGACTCGGCCATGGCGAGGCACCGCTGCCGCCGCGCAGCCTGCCGCAGGTGGCGCTGCATGTGCCGCGCGGCATGGACGCGGCGCACACCGTGGCCGGCATCGACGACCTGCGCGCCGGCTGGCATGCGGGCGCGCCGGTGGTGGCGCTGGTGTTCTATCGCTCGCACCTGCTGTCGGGCAACACGGCGGCTTTCGATGCGCTCGCGGCGGCGCTGAGCGGGCAGGGGCTGAATCCGTTGCCGGTCGCGCTCGATTCGTTGAAGGACCCGCTGTGCCTGTCCACGCTGCGCGAGCTGTGCGCGGAGCACGACGTGCAGCTCGTGCTCAACACCACGGCCTTCGCGGCGCTGGGGCAGGGCGGGCAGGGTGAGGATGTGGAACTGGCCGGCGACGCGCCCGTGCTGCAGGTGGTCGTGAGCGGCGGCAACCGCGAGGACTGGCTGGCCGACAGCCAGGGCCTGCGCCCGCGCGACATCGCCATGCAGATCGCGCTGCCCGAGATGGACGGCCGCATCGTCACGCGGGCCGTGAGCTTCAAGGGCCTGTCGCACCGCTGCGAACTCACGCAGACCGAGGTGGTCAGCTACCAGCCCGAGCCCGACCGCATCGCCTTCGTGGCCGAGCTGGCGCGGCGCTGGTGCCGTCTGCGCAGCCTGCGCGCCGGCGAGAAACGCATCGCGCTGATCCTCGCCAACTACCCGGGCAGCGAAGGCCGCATCGGCAGCGGCGTGGGGCTGGACACGCCGGCCTCGGTGATGGCGATCCTGCATGCGATGGCGGCCGAAGGCTACGCGCTGGGCGAGCCCGGCTCGCTGCCGGCCGACGGCGATGCGCTGATGCGCAGGCTGCAGGAAGGCATCGCGAACGACCCCGCGCAATGGGCCGCGCGGCCCGCGTGGCAGAGCTTCGGGCTGGCCGAGTACCGCGCGTGCCTGGCGAAGCTGCCCGAGGGCATGGCGGCGGCCATCGACGAACGCTGGGGCATGCCGGAGCAAGACCCGATGCTGCGCAACGGCCGTTTCATGATCGCCGGCCTGCGGCTGGGCCGCGTGTTCGTCGGCATCCAGCCCGCGCGCGCTCTCGGCACATTGGGCGCAGCCGACTACGCGAGCTACCACGACGCCGAACTGGTGCCGCCGCACAGCTACCTGGCCTTCTATTTCTGGCTGCGCGAAGCCTTCGCCATCGATGCCGTGGTGCACGTGGGCAAGCACGGCAACCTCGAATGGCTGCCGGGCAAGAGCATCGCGCTGTCACAGGCCTGCTGGCCCGATGCGATCCTCGGGCCGCTGCCGAATGTGTACCCGTTCATCGTCAACGATCCGGGCGAGGGCGCGCAGGCCAAGCGTCGCACGCAGGCGGTCATCGTCGACCACCTGATGCCGCCGCTCACGCGCGCCGAGAACCACGGCCCGATGCAGGACCTGGAGCGGCAGGTCGACGAGTACTACGACGCGCTGCTGGTCGACGCGCGCCGCGCGAAGGTGCTGCGCGCGCAGATCCTCGCGGCGGTGCGCGCGCAGCACCTGGTCGAGGAACTGGTCATGCCGGGCGAGGAAGAAGACGCCGTGCTCGCGCGCGTGGACGCCTACCTCTGCGAGCTGAAGGAAACGCAGATCCGCGACGGGCTGCATGTGTTCGGCGCGTCGCCGCAGGGGCGGTTGCGGCGCGACACGCTGCTGGCGCTGGCCCGCTATCCGGCCGCCGACGGCGCGGGAGCGAACGCCGGACTGCTCGGCGCGCTGTCGCAGGACCTGCTGCCGGACGACGGCTTCGATCCGCTCGACATCGACGCCGCCACGCCATGGCAGGGCGCACGCCCCGCGCTGCTGCAGTCGGTGAGCACCGATGCATGGCGGCACCACGGCGACACACGCGAGCGGCTGGAGCTGCTCGCGCAGAGGCTGATGGAAGAGGGCGCATGCCCGCCGGAACTGCCGCGCGCCGCCGCCGTGATGGCGCACATCGACCGCAACCTCGCGCCCGCGCTCGATGCCTGCGGCGCGCAGGAGCTGCTGCAGCTTTGCCGCGCCCTGCAGGGCCGCTTCGTGCCACCGGGCCCGAGCGGCTCTCCCTCGCGCGGCAGGCCCGACGTGCTGCCGACCGGTCGCAATTTCTACGCGGTCGACACCCGCGCGATTCCGACGCCCACGGCCTGGATGCTCGGCCTCAAGTCGGCCGCGCAGCTGGTCGAGCGGCACATGCAGGAGCATGGCGACTATCCGGCGGCCCTGGGCCTGTCGGTCTGGGGCACAGCCACCATGCGCACCGGCGGCGACGACCTGGCGCAGGCCTTCGCGCTCATCGGCGTGCGGCCGAAGTGGGCGCCGGGCAGTCAGCGCGTGGTCGATTTCGAGGTGCTGCCCACGGTCGGGCTCGGCCGTCCGCGCATCGACGTCACGCTGCGCATCTCGGGCTTCTTCCGCGACGCGTTTCCCAATGCCGTGCAGATGTTCGACGCGGCGGTGCAGGCCGTCGCCGCGCAGGAAGACGAGGACGAGGAGCGCAACCCGATCCGCGCGCGCATCCTCCGCGAAGCTGCCGCACTGGAAGCGCAGGGCGTGGCACCCGAGGCCGCTCGTACCCAGGCCGGCTGGCGCGTGTTCGGCTCGGCGCCCGGCAGCTACGGCTCGGGCCTGCAACCGCTCTTCGACCGCGGCGACTGGCAGACCGACGACGACCTGTCGCGGGCCTATGTCGGCGGCAGCGCCCACGCCTACGGCCAGGGCAGCGACGGCGTGCCCGCCGCCGGGGCGCTGGTTCGTCGCCTGCGCGCGATGAACGTCGTCATGCAGAACCAGGACAGCCGCGAGCACGACCTGCTCGACTCGAACGACTACTACCAGTTCCAGGGTGGCATGGCCGCCGCCGTGCGCCACCTGAGCGGCCGGCAGCCGGCCATGTACCACGGCGACCACGGCAACCCGCAGGCGCCGCGTGTGCGCACGCTGAAGGAGGAGATCGGTCGCGTCATCCGCTCGCGCGTGGTGAACCCGAAATGGATCGACGGCGTGAAGCGCCACGGCTACAAGGGCGCCTTCGAGATGGCCGCGACGGTCGACTACCTGTTCGGCTTCGACGCCACCGCCCGCGTGGTCGGCGACCACCAGTACGCGATGGTGGCCGATGCCTACGTGCTCGACGAAGCCACCCGCGATTTCGTGAACGAACACAATCCGCGCGCGCTGACCGACATGCTCAACCGCCTGCTCGAAGCCATGCAGCGCGGCCTGTGGCAGTCGCCCGGCGACTACCGCGCCCAGCTGGAGAACCTGCTGCTCGACCATGAGCAGCGGATGGAAGGAATCCCCCGATGACCACAGCCGCCCCGATGCCGGTGCCTTTTCCTTTTGCCGCGATAGCGGGCCAGCCGCATCTGCGCCAGGCCCTGCTGCTCGCTGCCGTCGACCCGGGCCTGAGCGGCGTGCTGATCGAAGGGCCGCGCGGCACTGCCAAGACAACGGCAGCGCGCGCGCTCGCCGAGCTGCTGCCCGGCGCGCCCTTCGTCACGCTGCCGCTGGGCGCGAGCCTCGAAAGCCTGGTCGGCACGCTGGACCTCGCAAAGGCCCTGGCCGGCCACGAGCTCGCCTTTGCGCCCGGCCTGCTGGCGCGCGCGCATGGCGGCGTGCTGTACGTGGACGAGATCAACCTGCTGCCCGACGCGCTGATCGACTCGCTGCTCGATGCCGCCGCCAGCGGCGTCAACGTGGTGGAGCGCGACGGCATCTCGCACCGGCATGCCGCGCGCTTCGTGCTGGTGGGCACGATGAATCCGGAAGAGGGCACGCTGCGCCCGCAGCTGCTCGACCGCTTCGGCCTGTGCGTGCAGCTGCGCAACATCGACGACCCCGCCGGGCGGCAGGCCATCGTGCGGGCCCGGCTGGCCTTCGACGCCGATCCGCAGGGCTTTCGCGCGAAGCATGCGCAGGAAGAGGCCGCGCTGGCTGCCTCGCTGGCGCGCGCGCGGGCCCTCGTGGCCGATGCGTCGGCGCTTCCTTACGGCGATGCGGTGCACGAGGCGGTAGGCGCGCTGTGCATTGCCGCCGGCGTGGACGGATTGCGCGCCGACCTCGTGATGCTGCGCTCGGCCCGGGCGCTCGCCGCGTGGGAAGGCGCCGACGAGATCACGGCCGATCACGTTCGGCGCGTGGCCGAAGCGGTGCTGCTGCACCGTCGCAAGCCCGAAGCCGAGGCTGCCGCGCCGTCTCCGGCACCCCGCGCCACAAGGCCCGATGCCACGGCGAACGGCCAGCGCGGCACGAACGGCACGGGCGACGAGGACTGGGGCGCCATGCCCCCCGAGCCCGTCGGCATCGAGCGCGTGAAACCGCTGCGCCCGCTGATCGCCCCGGCGCAGGCCGTCGCCCCAAAAAAAGCCTGAGCCTCCGGGACGCCGCACCCGCTGGCGCGCGCCAGGGTGACCGGAGGCAGGGTTCGCACAGGGACGCATGGCACGGCCCCGCCACGCAGGGCGGAGCCTTCGATTGGCCGCGCACCTTCGCGGCACGCGGCGCCGACCGGCTTCGCGCCGCGCACCTGCGCCATCGTCCGCAGGAGGCGCGCAGCGGTGCGCTGCACTGCTTCCTGCTCGACTGCTCGGCCTCGATGCGCAACGACGGCAACCTCGCGCGTGCCAAGGGCCTGCTGCTCGCGCTGACGCATGAGGCCTACCAGCGCCGCGACCATGTCGCGCTGCTGTGCTTTGCCGGCGACACGGTCGAGCTGCGCCTGCCGCCGCGCCGCGCCAGTGCGTGGAACGACGACTGGATCGCGCCGATCGCGGCAGGCGGCGGCACGCCGCTCGCGCTGGGCGTGCGGCGTGCCGACCAGCTGCTGGCGAAGAGCGAGACCAGGCAACGCTGGCTATGGCTGCTGACGGACGGGCGCAGCAGCGAGCACCCCGCGCGGCCTGCGTCCGCCGACGTGGCCTGCGTGGTCGACTTCGAGGTGGCACGGTTGCCGCTGCATCGCGCGAGGCGGCTTGCCGAGGATTGGGAGGCGCGCTATCTGCCGGCCGCTGGTACGGCCTGAATCACAAGAGCGGCCGGCGCGCCCGGCCACTGGCGTATCGGCTTGCGTCCGGAGGGGCCATCTTCCGCGCGGCGCCATGAGCGGCGCTGGTCCTTCGATACTGCCGCCCTTGCAACGAGAGGATCAGTCATGCCGGCATCGAGGCGCGTAGTGCGCGAGGGACCATTCCGAAAAATCATTGCCGACGGCGTGCAGGTCGGCGACACCATCTATCTCTCTGGCCAGGTGAGCGTGGACGGCGAGGGCCGCACCATCGGCGCGGGCGACATCTCGGCGCAGGTGAAGCAGGCCTATGCCAACGTCCGCACGGTGCTCGAATCCTTCGGCGCGACCATGGCGGACGTCGTGGACGAGACCGTCTTCGTGACCGACATCGACGGCTTTCTGGGCAGGGGCGACGAACTGTTCGGGCTGCGCGCCGAAATGTTCGGCGGCGATCCTCAGATCTCCCAGACGCTGGTGCAGGTCGCGAGGCTCGGCAGCGCGGACTGGCTGCTCGAGATCAAGTGCATCGCCAGGGTGGCTGACGCCGCTCAGGCGGGCTGACCGGCCGGAGCTTCCTGGAGAAGAGGAAGAGGCGTTTCCTGCAGCGGCGCTTCGTCGGGCGGCGCCAGCATCGTTCCCCTGCAGTTGGGCGAGCCGCAGTGGCAGGGGTACTTCGACGGCGGGGAGCCGTCGTCCGCCGTGAGCGAGTAGTCGATAAACAGCTCGTCGCCCGCGTCCACCGCCATCAGCGTCTGGAACTTGAGCACCAGCTCGCCGCCCTCGTCGTATTCCTCCACCGCCTCGCAGTTCGGCTCGCACGAGTGATTGAGGTGGCGCGTGGCGTTGCCGCCCTTCGCGCCGTCGATGGTCTCGTTGTTCGACAGGGTGAACAGGTAGGTGAGCTGGTCGTCCCAGACCTTGGTGGCGATCTCGGCCTTGGTGTAGCGGCGGCCTTCGTAGAGGCCGAGGAAGGCTTCGGCCGGCAGGTCGCGCGTGGCGAAGGCGCCGAGGCCGTGCACGCCGCTGGGGCCTACACGCACGAAGGGGGTGGACGAGGTTCGCTTGTGATGCTTCATCGGGGGGGAGGGAAACGAAAAGGACTGTCGGTTCAGGGCTTCGGGTCGCCCAGGGAATTCAGGCAGCCCACGATCGCGTCGGCTGCTTCGTCGAGCCTAGGGCCGGGCCGCATCATCAGGTCGAAGCGCGCCGAGGCGAAGCTGCACACCCGTCCGCGCTGGATGGCCGACATGGCCGACCAGCCGGGCCGCGAGGCCATGGCGGAGATTTCGCCGAGGGCCGACACCATCAGCACGTCGGGGTTGGCTCGCACTACGAATTCGGGGCTCATCTTGGGAAAGGGGCCGAGCGTGCCGGGCACTGCGTTGCCGAGCCCGAGGCGGGCCAGCGTCTCGCCGATGAAGGAGCTTTCGCTGGCCGCGGCCATGCCGCCATGCACCTCGAAGTACACGCGCCGGCCCCGCCAGCCGGCCGGCACGCGGGCACGGGCCGCGTCCAGCCCGGCGTCGAGCTTGCGCCAGTAGGCCTCGCCCGCGCCGGGGCGGCCGGTGGCGCGGGCCACGGTTTCCATCACGCGGCGCATGTCGGCATGGGTCTTGGCGTCGAGCGCCAGCACCTTCAGGCCCAGGCGCTCCAGCGGTTCGGCGGCACGGCTGCGCGGGCGCAGCAGTACCAGGTCGGGCTTGAGAGCGACGATGCGCTCGACGTTCGCGTCGTCGATGCCGCCCACCTGCGGCAGCCCCTTCACCGACACCGGCCAGTTGGCATGGCGATCGATCCCCACCAGCCGGTCGCAGGCGTCGAGGGCGCAGACGGTTTCGGTCAGCGAGGGCATCAGCGACACGATGCGCCTTGCAGGCGCCTGCAGTTCGACGGTGGTGCCGCGGTCGTCCTCCAGCCGGATGCCGGCGGCGTGCGCCGCCGGGCCGAAGCCCAGGGCCACGAAGGCAGCGGCCTTTGCGATGCGCCGCGCGGCAGCGGTGGCGGGGAAGAGCGGGCGCGGGGCGCGGGGCGGCGGGGCAGTGGCGGTCATCGGGCGGGCATCCAGGGCCCGCTATTGTCGCGGCGTCCGCACGCGCAGCCGGCGCGCCGTCGCTTCTTCCATACGGGCGTCGTTCACCTCGCGCAACACCTCGCGCAGGTCGACCGGGCGGGTGTCGGGCTCGAACCTGCCGGTCAGCTCGGTTTCCGGGCGCAGCATGCCGCGCTCGTAGAGGTGCCAGATCTCCTCGCCGTAGCGCGTGCGCAGCAACGCCGGCGCGAACCGGCCGAAGAAGTCGCGCAGGTTCCCGACGTCGCGCAGCAGCATGCGCTGCGCATGGTTGTTGCCAGCGGCGTCCACGGCCTGGGGCAGGTCGATGACGACCGGGCCGTCTTCGGCCAGCAGCACGTTGAACTCCGAGAGGTCGCCGTGCACGATACCGGCGCAGAGCATGCGCACCACTTCCCGCAGCAGGCCGGCGTGGTGGCGCAGCGCCTCCTGCGGCGAGAAGTCCACGTCGGACAGGCGCGGGGCGGCGTCGCCGTCCGCATCGGTCACCAGGTCCATCAGCAGCACGCCTTCGAAGAAGTTGTGCGGCGCGGGCACCCGAACGCCCGCGGCGGCCAGGCGGTAGAGGGCGTCGACCTCGGCGCTCTGCCAGATGGCCTCGGTCACCTTTCGGCCGAAGCGCGTGCCCTTGGCCATGGCGCGCGCCTCGCGCGAGTTTTTGACGCGCCGGTTCTCGGTGTAGTCGACGGCCTGGCGGAAGCCTCGCTTGTCGGCTTCCTTGTAGACCTTGGCGCAGCGCGTCTCGTCGCCGCAGCGCACGACGTAGACCATGGCTTCCTTGCCGCTCATGAGCTGGCGCACCACGGCGTCGACGAGGCCTTCGTCGATCAGCGGCTGGAGTCGTTGCGGGGCCTTCATGGGCGCACCTCCCGGGCGGAGAGGTAGGACCGCAGGTTTTCGGTGCCGAGCTGGTAGTACCCGTCGTGCCTGTGCGCCTTGTAGCCGAGCCGGTGGTTGATGGACAGCATGGGCGCGTTGACCTCGGCGTTGTGGGTGTAGGCCATCGTCACTTCGGGGTGGCGCTCGCGCACGAGCTGCAGCATCGCGGCCTTCACGGCCTTGGCCAGGCCCTTGCCGCGCCAGCGGCGGTCGACGGCCGTGAGCCGCTGGTGCATGCGGTCGGGGAAGTGCCGGTTCCACGCGGCGTCGCACACCGCGACCACTTCGTCGCCGTCGAGCAGCAGCACGAGGAAGTGGTCGCCGCCGCGCCGGTCCATGTCGGCGTACCAGGGCGGGAAGTCTTCCAGGTCGTAGCGCAGCGGCGGACGTTCGAGCAACGTCGTGGGCGCGTCGTTCAGCAGCGCGGACAGCGGCGCCATCAGCGTTGCCAGCCGCTCCAGCGGCACGCGCCCCGCGTGCATCTCGGCGCGAAGACCGTGGCCGGGTCCGAAGCCGTCGGCGCGCCAGCGTGCGAGCTCATGCCAGTCGAGATCCGCGAAGTACATGCGGTTCTCGACGCTGCGGTGCCGATGAGGGGCACCGACGGCCTGCATGAAGGCGTGGCCCTCTGGCAGGTGGGTCTTGATGGTCGCGACGGACTTGCCTCGCGCTTCCATCAGCTCGAGCAGCGCGCGAAGCAGGGCGCTCGCGACGCCCTGGCGCCGGTGCGGGCGCAGCACGCCGCCCCAGGCTTCGAGGAAAGGCGCGAAGGCCTCGTGTCCGGGCGTGCCTTCGCGGCGGAAGCTCGCGCTCAGGCTGCCGATGAATTCGCCGCTCGCACCGACGGCCAGCACGCGATGGAACTCGTACAGCGGGTTCGACTGCTGCACGTTGTGCCGGGTATCGGCATCGGGAGCGACGGGGTCACCGGGAAAGTCTTCCTCGGTGCGCAGTCGCCAGTAGGCGAGAAAGTTGGCCCAGTCGGCTTCGCTCGCGCGCTGGGGATCGAACACTGTTGTTGTCACGGTATGCCGCGCGTTAGCGGCACGGTTTTCAAGCATGGTTGCTGCCTTGATTCGACAAATGAACGGGGCACCGCGGGCACGGGCGTGCCTGCGGCGGCGTCTTGATTGAATCGGGGCGGTTCGGGGGCGCTGCGGCCGGAGAAGATGGCCGCTGGGCTGACCGGCCAGGCGGTCGGTGCTTGCTGCTGTTGAACGATCAGTTCAGATGAGGCCCGACGAACCGCACGATGGTGGGGGCATGAATTACGGCGTTTTCCATCTCGTACCTCCTGTTCCTGCGTGGTTGTCGAAGCGGTGAATGTAGCGGGCTTGCCGCGTGCTGTGAAGTGCCGCGTTGTTTGCGCGCGTGCAGCGCATCAACGCAGGGTGCGAGGGCGGTCGATGCGATAGACGAAGTGCGCCGTGCCGTGGACCGGGTTGTCGGGCGTGAGCGGCCCTTCGGCCACGCGAATGAATCCCACACGCTCCAGCACGCGAAAGGAAGCCGTGTTGGCCGCCGACACCGGCACCACGATGCACGGCGCTGCAGGGTAGTCGCGCCAGGTGGCGTCGACGAGCGTGCGGATCATCGCCGCGCCAAGGCCCCGGCGCAGCAGGTCGGGCTCTGCGACGAAGTAGTCGATGCTCAGTGCCTCGCCCGGCGCTTCGACGAGCGGCGCGAGCTCCTCGATGTAGCCGGGGTTGTCCTCGAAGGTGTAGCGCTGTACCAGGCCGAAGTCGCGGCCCTCGATGGCGGCGATGTGGATCTCGGCCGTGTCGCTTCCGTCCACCGACGGCCCGAAGTCGCGTTCGAGTGCTTCCGGCGTTGTCTCGTGGTTCCACCAGCGGGCCACGTGCGGCTCGGCGAGCCAACGCCCGAGCATCGCGAAGTCGGCGCGCGAGAGCCGGCGCAATGCGATCGGTGCGTTGGCTGCCGCGGGCATGGGACCTCAGTTCTTCATGCTGTGGACGAGGGAAGCCAGCGCCGACGAAATGAAGATTGCGACGATGAAGCGCAGCCAGCCGGACTTGCGCTGCACGAAGTTGCCGATGGCGACGCCGCCCGTCAGCAGCCAGATCAGCGGGCTGCTTCCCGAGAGGAAGACGCTGACGACGTACAGGGCCTGAAGCATCATGCTGGCGATCCAGCCGATCTGCGAGAGGGCGCCCAGTGCCTGTTTCGCAGTCTGCTGGGTGGTTTCCCCGGCCGCGGGCTGCGCCGGTGCGGGTGCGGGTGCGCGCGCCGTCGCTTGCGCCAGGCCGGTCCTGGCCGGTTGCGGACGCGCCGCTTCGCGCTGCGCCTTCTTTTCTTCCGCGATCTGCTCGGCGGTCTTCTCGAGCACCGGTGCGGGCGCCTGGGCCGGCTGCCACCATTCGGGCCACGGAGCCTTGCCGGCGGCGGACTGCTTGCGGAATTCGCCCACGGCGAGCTTGCGCGGCGAGAGCGTGCTGGTCGTCGTCGTCGAGGCGCGGCTGCCCTCATGCTTCGCTGCCAGCGCGCGAACGCGCTTCAGGTACGGCTCGCCACGTGCCGCGTCGGTCATCGCGATGAAGTTCGCATAGCCGCGCAGCGCGCCGATCACGTCGCTGTTGCCGTTCCATTGCAGCCCCTGCGGGCCGCTGCGTTCGGCCTGGTGCAACACGGCGCGGAAGCGCCGCAGCGTGTCGCGGTCGACCGAGAGCTTGTCGTTGACCACGATGCCCGTCACGTGCTGCTGCCGGTGCTTGCGCATCACCTGCTGCTTGTCGGGGTGCACCGTGAGGCCTTCGCTGGCCACGATCTGCTTCACGCGCCACAGCAGCCTGGCCGTGTCGCGGCTGTGCTCGGGGCCGGCCGAGAAGGTCAGGTCGTCGGCATAGCGGGTGTAGCGGAAGCCCAGCTTCGCGGCGCTCGCTGCCAGCCGCGCGTCGAGGCGGCGGCACAGCAGGTTGGTCAGCATCGGGCTGGTGGGGGCGCCCTGCGGCAGCACGCGTTCGCCGCGCGCGACGAAATAGCGGTTGCCGTCCAGCTGCACTTCGTCCGTAGGCGCTTCGGTGCACACCAGCGCCAGCAGGCTCGCCACCTGCGACGAGTAGCCGAGCTGGCGGAACACGCCGCGCACGCGACGCATGCCGATGGAGGGAAAGAAGTCCTTCAGGTCGAGGTTGATCACCACGTCGCGGCCCACGTGCGGCGCGGCATTGGTGAGGATCGACCTGCCCGGCAGGAAACCGTGCGCCGCCTCGTGCACCGGCATCTTCGCGAGGATGTTGTCGAGCACCCAGTACTGCGCGCGCTTCAGGCGCGGCATCGGCGCGGAGATGTGACGCTCGCCGCCGCGCTTCTTGGGCATGGTGAAGCGCTGGTAGTGGCTCACGCTCGACACTTCGCGGTGCCATGCCAGGAAGCGCAGCTCGCCCAGGCCGATGCCCATGGCCTGCGCGAGATCACCCGCGTGGTCGAGCGCGGGCAGGGCATTGCGCGCCAGCGCCTGGCTGTCGCTGTGCGCGTCGTTGAGTCCGCCCGACACGCCGTCGCCCACGTACAGCAGCTCGCGATGGCGCCGCTCGTGCCATGCGACGGCGCGTGCATGGCGGCCCTGCGCGAGGCGCTGACGGGTTTCCTCGCGACGCTCGCGAGCCCTGGCCATGCGCTCCTTGCGCATGGTCTTCAGGGCCCTGTCGCGATCCTCGATGCCGCGCAGCTCGTCGCCGAGCTTCGTGAGCGCTGTCTGCAACTCGCCTTCGCGGCGGATCAGCTGTTCCTCGACCGTCGGGCGCGCCGCGTCCTGAGGCCAGAAGCCCAGGCGCTGCATTTCCTCGAGGACGACTTCCTGCTTGGAGCTCTTGCGGATGCGCTCGTACAGCTCCTCGCGGGTGAGCGCCGAGTCGGGAATGGAAGATGAAGAGGAGGCGGGAGACTGCATGGTCGTGGCGCTGCGCCACCGGCCGATGCACTGCTTGAAGAGAAAGATTGCGAACGAAGCGGGAATCTCGTCGAAGAGCCTCGGGACTGGAGGGCTCCACTCGACGCCGGATGGCCATGGTGACGCCGATGAGCTTCGAGGAAGCCGCACTGTTGTCGCGTCACCATGGCCATCCGGCACAGTGAAGAGACGTCCAGTGACGCTTGGGAAGTGCTGTATGCGAGGGCGGCGATACGCCGACCGGATTGCAAGAGCCTTCCCGCTCCGTTCGCAGAAAGCAGTGTATCAGCCGATGTGGGCGGTGGTCCTTTCCTGATCTGTCGTCTTTGTTGTCTTTTCCGTCATGGCCGTCACTGCCGGCGCGGCCGAGAGGCGCAGCGCGAGCATGTGCTCGCACGGGCCCTTGGTCATGCGGTGGCGCACGAAGTGGCTGCACTGGCACTCGCCCGAGGCCACGCGCTGGTCGGCGTCGAGCTGCAGGCTCGTGAAGTACTCGCGCTGGCCGGCCGAGCCCTTGCACTTGCCGCTGATCGAGACGCCGCCGTCGGAGCGCGCCTGCGTCTTCACGTTCGTGATGCGGCGTGCGCGCACCAGCTCGGCGGCGGCTTCTTCCTCGGGGCTGGCGTAGCGCAGCTTGTCCATCGGCAGAGGTTCGCGGCTCAGCTCGCGCAGCCGCCACACGCCGTGCGCGATGTCGTACACCACGCGGCCGGCCTGCACGTAGCCGCCGAGCGCCGCATCGACGGTGAGCGTCGAAAGACCCGTGGCTGCCGCGAGCTCGTCGGTGGTGGCGCGCCAGCGTTCGCCCAGTGCCGCGAATACGCGCAGCAGGCTGTCCTGGTCGACCGTCTGGCGCGGCTGCAGCAGCTCGAAGTGGCCGTTGCGCGACCAGTCGTTGGCGGTCCAGCCCGAAAGGCCGAGCGTGAATTCCATGTCGGGCAACTGCGCCACCCAGAAGCTGGGCATGCCGGTGCCCAGCAGGTGCACCGTGAAGCCCTGGGCCACTGGCACGAGGCGTTCGAGCTGCAGCAGGCGCCGCCGGCCCCACACGCGGATGTCGGTGTCGGAGACGGCGCTGTGCGTGGAGCGCGGGCACACCATCTCGTGCCCCCAGGGCTCGAACAGGATGCGCACCGGCTGCCCCGGCCGCAGTATGAAGCGCAGCGAGCGCGGACCCGCGCGCTCCTTGCGCCGGCGCAGCACCAGGCAGATGTTGTGGATGTCCATCGGATGCAGCTGCAGCCGCTGCGCGGGCAGCAGCATCGCGCTGCTGACCTGCAGGAAGCCGCGCACCCAGCTGTCGGGCACGTCGATCTTCGGCTCGTGGAAGGCCGGGTCGTTGTCGCTCTGCACCTGGAAGCCGCCCGGGTCGATGGCCAGCCGCGTGGTCTTGTAGTCGCGGATCTTCTGGAACTCGTCGTACAGCGACTCGGAGTAGTCGACGTTGGTGGTGCCGAAGGCGTGGTCGCTCACCCGGTCGAAGATGTCGTGACTGCAGGAGAACATGCCGTAGCTCGACTCGTCCTGGCTGAAGCACTCGAAGAAAACGCGGTCGGGGTGCACCGTGATCACCGGGTCGAGCACGAACCAGGCTTCGCGGTTGACCTTGTAGATGTGGTCGAAGTAGCGCTGCTGCGCGCTCATGAAGGGCTGCATCACCGCGCGCTTGCTCTTGCGCAGTTCGGTCAGCTCCTTGCTGATCGGCTCCATCTGCGCCTTGATCGCATCGCTGCGCGCCATGAACTGCGCGAGCAGCTCGCCTTCCTGTCCGGCCAGCCATTCGAGGTACGCGCTCTTGTCGCGCGGCTTGAAGCGCAGGTCGCCCACCACCACGTCGTGCAGCGCGGACATGCCTTCGCGAAACGGCAGGTGGCGGTTGATGTCGGCGACGAAGTGCACCGGCGCGCGCAGCGTGTCGGGCGCGAACTGCAGGGCGGTGCTGTTGGCGGTGTGCTGCGCGCCCGAATGGCCGAAATAGCGGTACTGGAATCTCATGCGGCGGACCCTCGCGAAGGGGCAACGGAGGGAAGGGTGCGGCGCGGCGCGATGCTGCGCACCGGTGCGGTCTGCAACGGGTTGTCCAGGTCCGGGAAGAGGGCCTGGATGCTGCGCAGCCCGGCCACGTACTGGGCCCGTTCGGTGATGGCGCCGGTGACGGCCTGCCGCGCGAACACGCGCGCCACGATGCGCGCGATGTCTTCCGAGTGCGCCGCCTGGGCAGCCAGGAACTCCATGACGCGCGCCTTGGCCAGCCGGCCCCGGTTGGCCTGCGACAGCACGTTCAGGAAGTAGGGCTCCAGGCGTGCGAGCACGTCCGCATTGCGGCTCGCGGCCGATGCCAGCCAGTTGGTGACGAAGAGCTGCATGCCCGCCGACGGGTGCTGGCTGAGCTGCAGCATGTAAGTGGTGACGTCGGTCACGTCGAAATGCGTGGTGAGCAGCTCGCGGCCCAGTCGCTGTGCGCCCGCGTCCTTGTGGTCGCACAGGCGAACCAGCAGTGCGGGCGTCCACTGGCTGGCGTCGCTCTGTGCGCCGAACCACTGGCGGGCCCAGTCGCGCGCGTCGTCCCAGCGGCTGTCGAAGATGCGCAGCGCATCGCCGAGGTTCGAGAGCGTGCGCCCGGGGTTCGAGGCCAACTGGTCCATGGCCCAGCTGCGCGCGGCGGCGGTGTCGACGAGGCCGAGGCTGGCGGTCTGCAGCACGTCGAAGCCCTGTGCGTCCTGTTGCGGCAGCAGCCATGCACCCAGGCGCTGCGCACCCTTGCTGCGTGCCTCGAGCAGGCGAAGCGTGACGGCAGGATCGCCGCGGCGGGTGTGCTCGGCCAGCGGGCCGCACAGCCATTGCAGCAGCGAGTCGAACACGCCTTCGGCCGCTTCGGAGCGGAACAGCTCGTCGCGCAGCAGCGGCATCAGCGCCGCGGCGAATTCGGGGTGAGCGGGAATCAGCTGTGCCAGGCGCGGCGCGACGGCGGCGCGCACGGCCGGCATCGGGCTGCTGCAGAAGGCCGCGAACAGCTCGGGCTGGACGACCAGCGTGGCATCGGGCAGGGAGGTGAAGAGCCGCACGCCCGCGCCGCGCAGGCGCTCGTCGTCCGACTGCAGCAGGCGCGTGAGCACGCTCACCGGAAGGCCCTGGACCGCGGCCGGATGCAGCAGCAGCCACTCGGCGGCCGTGCGCACCACGTCCGGACTCGCGTGATCGAAGAGCGCGAGCAGCCGGTTCAGCGGCGCCTTCGCGGCGGCCGTGCGCAGCAGACCCTGCAGTGCCCATTGCACGTTCTCGCAGATGGCGTCGAGCGCCGGCTGCGTGGCGTCGCAGGCGGACAGCCATGCGAGCAGTTCGGTGCCCAGCGCGTCGAGCGTCGAAAGATTCGGGGCGGCGGCCTGCAGCAGCAGGCGCGAGGCGCGGCGCACTTCGGCATCGGCCGAGGTCAGCAGCATCAGCAGCAGGTCGACCTGCTGGCTGTAGAGGCCCGGATCCTGTCCGATGTACTCGAGCGCGAGCGTGCGCGCCTCGGCCAGCGGCGAGCCCAGCATCGCGGGCAGCCAGGGCCGGGCTGGCTCGCCCGCCGTGATGCGCTGGCGCGCGATGGCGAGCGCGAAGCGCGCGGTGTCGTCCCAGGTGCTGGCCAGCAGGCGCCACACCGCGGGCGGCTCGAGGGCATCGCAGAAGGGCTTGTTGTCCTGCAGCGCGCGCGCTGCGAAGGCGTGCACGGCAGCGCAGCGGCCCTGCTGCATCAACTGCAACAGTGCTTGCGGATGCCGGTCCCAGCGCTCGGGCCAGGCTTCGGTGCGGTTCAGCCGCTGCGCGGGCAGCGGCGTGCTGCGGCGCCACTGCAGGCCTCCACGCTGGGCCTCCCATTCGGAGTCGTGGCGATGCAGCAGCTGCATCAGCACCAGCCAGCGGCTGTAGGGGCCGGTGTGCCAGCTGCGGGGCTCGGGCGTCCAGCGCGATTCGCGCTGCTGGCCGGCGGTGCCGGCTTCGCTGTCGTCGGCGGCGAGCAGCACGCCCATGGCGAGCCGCAGCCAGTCGGGTTCGTCGGCCGTGCCGGCCAGCGCCAGCCGGCGCAGGTTGCGCCAGGTGCGGCGGCGCAGGTAGTCGCGCGTGCGCTGGCTGTAAGCGAGGCGGCTGTCGGGCCGCACGATTTCCTTCGCGATCTCAACGTAGCGGCCGTTGACCTGTGCCCAGCGTCCGCCGGTGCGGAAGGCCGCGCGCTGCGTTTCGAGGCGCTGGTGCAGCACGCCGAGCAGGGCGTAGTCGCCCGAGAACTCCGCGCCCTTGTAGAGCCGGCGCCACGCGCGGAAGCTGCCGGCCGCGAGCTGCAGCGTCGGCGCGATCTCCAGCAGCGCGGCATGCGCGAGCCCGTCGCCCGCGGGGCCTTCGAGCAGCGCGAGGTCGAAGAGTTGCTCGACCCAGGCCGCGTACTTCATTCCGTTCCAGAGCGCGGGGTCGGCCAGGTGCTGCCGCAGCATCGGCATGGCCTGCCCGGCGGGCGCTTCGCCCATGGCGGCCCAGGCGCGGCGAAGCGGGGCGGGCCAGTCGTCGACGATGCGTGCCGCTTCGGCCGCGCGCTGTTCGGCGGGCCAGAGGGCGAGCGCGGCCCAGCGCGCGGCGCGGGTGACCACGGGCGTGCGGCCACGCCGGGAGAGTTCGCGCATCGCCTCGAAGGCGCCGCCGTCGCCGCAGCGGCCGATGGCCCAGGCGATGCAGTAGTCGAGCATCGGCTCGCCGGTTTCGATGTGGTCGACGAGCTGCGGCACCGCGGCCGCCAGCCGGCGTTCGCCGATGCGCCACACCACGCGGCTGCGGCGCACCGGGGGCAGCAGTCTCCATGCGTCGGGGCGGATGCTGGCGAGCAGGACGGCGTCGCCGGGGTGGGAGAGGGCGGCGGCCACGGGGGCCGCGGCAGGAGCGACGGCGGAGCCCTCGGGCACATAGCCCTGCGCGATCTGCGCCGCCACGGCGCGCTCGAAGGCGGCGGTGGCGGCTTCGAGCGGCAGCGGCGACGGGGTATGGACCGTCTCCTTCCACTGCAACCCGTCGCGGCTGGTGCTCACGTGCACCACGTGGCCGGTGGCTTCCGGCAGGGCGAACAGTTCCACGGTGCTGAAGCCGGCGGCGCCTGCCACGCCGGGCTTCGAGCGGATGAATTTTTCTGAGCGAATGCGCTTCACGCGGAGGCCTCCCCTGCCTTCGGTTGATGCTTGTGCTGCTTTCTTGTATCGCCGCGCATCTTAGCGGGCGTTTGCGTCGGCGCCGCCTGTGTAGCATGCGCGGTCCGGCAATCGTGTGGGGGTTCTTCAGGTGTCGAATATGGAACAGGCTGAGCGATCGAGCTTTCTCTACTTCACGGGCCAGGGCTCGGACAAGGTCTACCAGGTGCATCTGCGCCCGAAGGACGACGGCTGGGTGGTCGACTACGGCAACGGCCGCCGCGGCGGCACGCTCTCCACCGGCACCAAGACCAGCAGCCCGGTCGCCTACGAGGCCGCGCTGAAGATCTACGACAAGGTCGTCAAGGAAAAGACCTCGAAGGGCTACACGCCCGACCAGTCCGGCGCGCTCTACACCTCGACCGACCTCGCAGGCCGGGTGAGCGGCGAGCTGCCGCAGCTGCCGACGTTGATCCTCGAGGAACAGGCCGCGCGCTACTTCGACGACCCGGGCTGGGGCCTGCAGGAAAAGGCGGATGGCGAGAACCGCATCCTGCTGATCGAAGGCGAGGCCGTACGCGGCACCAACCGGCGCGGGTTGTTCGTGGACGTTCCGCAGGCCTGGACCGGCACGGCAGGCGCGGCGGCAGGGCGCACAGTGATCGCCGGCGAGCACGTGGGCGATGCCTTCATGGCCTTCGACCTGCTCGAACTCCAAGGCCAGGACCTGCGCGGCGCGCCCTTCATCGAGCGCTTTGGCCATCTGCGCACGGTGGCCTCGTCCATGCCGTGGATCGCGCTGCTCGAGCTCGAACTCACCGCCGAGGGCAAGCGCCGTCGCGCCGCAGAGCTGCTGGCCGCGCATGGCGAGGGCTACGTGCTCAAGGCACTCGACGCACCTTTCTCCGCGGGACGCAGCACGAGCAGCCTGAAGTTCAAGTTCAACCAGAGCGCGACCTGCGAGGTGATCCGCGTCAACGCACAGCGCTCGGTGGCCGTGGGGCTGCGCGACGACGCGGGCGCCATGATCGACCTGGGCAACGTGACCGTGCCGCCCAACGAGGCGCTGCCCGCGGTGGGCACGCTGGTCGAGGTGCGCTACCTCTACCGCTATGCCGGCGGCAAGTTCGAGCAGCCCGTCTACAAGGGCCAGCGGCCGGACATGACGGCCGAAGATGCGGTGCTGTCGCAGGTCACGCGCATCAAGGACCGCAGCGCGGCTCTCGACGACGAAGCCGCCTGAAGGAGGCTCAGCCGAAGGCCGCTCGCAGCTTCGCCGCGAGCCTGTTCGCCTCGTCGGCGGTGGCGATGTTGGTGAAGCCCATCAGCAGGCCCTGCGCGGCCGGCCCCGCCACGCCGCGCGCCGAGAGCGGCTGGCAGTTCAGCCCGGCCTGCTGCGCGCGCAGGGCGAGTTCTGCATCGCTCTCGCGGCGCTTGTCGAAGCGCGCGATCAGGTGCATGCCGCCGCTGCGCAGGTCGATGCGCACTTCGTCGCCGAATGCCTTCAGCAAGCCGGCTGCGAGCATCGCGCGCCGCCGCGCATAGAGCAGGCGCATCTTCTTCAGGTGGCGCGGGAAGTGCCCCTCGCGCATGAAGTCGGCCACCACGGCCTGCGTGGCCTGCGGGCAGCCGTTCGAACCGATGCGCGCGGCCTCCTCGAAGCGGACGCGCAGCGATTCGGGCACGACCAGGTAGCCCAGCGCGAGGCCGGGAATGAGCACCTTCGAGAAGCTGCCCGCGTACAGCACGCGGTCGTTGCCGTCCAGGCTCTTGAGCGCTGGCAGCGGCGCTCCGGCATAGCGGTATTCGCCGTCGTAGTCGTCCTCGACGATCCACGCGTTCGCGCGAGTGGCCCATTCGAGCAGCTGCAGGCGGCGCGCTAACGTCATCGACACGCCCAGCGGCGCCTGGTGCGAAGGCGTGACGACGGCCATGCGCGCCTTCGGCGCCTTGCGCAAGCCGCGCGCGACGACGAGGCCGTCTTCGTCCACCGGTACCGGCACCGCGCGCTGGCCGGCTGCGCGCAGCACCTCGTGCGTGGGAGGAAAACCGGGGTCCTCGATCCAGACGCGGTCGTCCTTCTTCAGCAGCGTGCGCGCGACGAGCGAGAGCGATGCGCGATAGCCGCCCGTCACCAGCACCTGCGCGGCATGGCACGAGACGCCGCGCGACACCAGCAGGTAGGCCGCGATGGCCTCGCGCAGCGGCGGATAGCCGCAAGGGTCGCCGTAGAACATGTCGGCCGCGTTCATGGCCCGCGCGCGGCGGGCGGCGAGGCGCGACCACAGCTTGCGCGGGAAGGCGTCCAGCGCCGGAATACCCAGCTGCATCGGCGGCGGCTCTCCCGGCTGCTTGAGCGCGTCGCCGGATGTGCGCGTATCGGCTCGGCGAGGCGCATCGCGCCGAGCGGGCCGATGAAGCGGAAGCGACGGGGAGACCACGGTGCCCGCCTGTCCGCGTGATGAGAAGTAGCCTTCGCCCGTCAGCTGGTTGTAGGCCGTTTCGATGGTGCCGCGCGCCACGCCGAGCTCGGCGGCGAGGCTGCGCGCGGAGGCGACGCGATCTCCGGGGCGCAGCGTGCCCTGCTCGATGGCGCTGCGGTAGCGCGCGTAGATCTGGCGGAACAGCGGCGTCGGCTTCGAGCGGTCGATCCTGAGTGTCATGGCCTGGTCGTTTTCATGATTCTTGGCTCTTTTCGATGGGGCATGGTAAATCCATGATCGACCTTCGCAACAGCCTGGAAGGAAGAAACGCAATGAGCGAGAAGGTATTTTTGGCCGGCGCCACCGGAGCGGTCGGCACCGCGCTGGTTCCGATGCTGATCGAGGCGGGCTACGCCGTGCATGGCAGCACGCGGCGTGCGGACCGCGCGGAGGTGCTGGAGGCACAGGGCGTGCACCCGGTTGTCGTCGACGTGTTCGATGCGCACGCGCTGCATGCCGCGCTGGTGCGCATCGCGCCATGGGGCGTGATCCACCAGCTCACGGACCTGCCCAGAGACCTGGACCCGGCCCGCATGGCCGAGGCCGCAGTGCTCAACGCGCGCGTGCGCATCGAAGGCACGCGCAATCTCGTGGCCGCCGCGCAGGCCGCGGGTGCGAAGCGGCTGGTGGCGCAGAGCATCGCCTGGGCCTACGCGCCGGGGCCCAGGCCCTTCGCGGAAGAGTGGCCGCTCGATACGGAGGCCGAAGGCTCGCGCCGCATCAGCGTCGACGGCGTGGCCGCGCTGGAACGGAGCGTGATGGCCGCGCGCGGCATGACCGCCACGGTGCTGCGCTACGGACAGCTCTACGGGCCGAACACGTCGACCGGGACGCCCAAGGGGCCGAGTCCGCTGCATGTGGAGGCCGCCGCACGGGCTGCCTTGCGGGCGCTGCAGCGCTCACCGGGCGGCATCTTCAACATCGCCGAGGACGGGGCCGAGGCCAGCAGCGAGAAGGCCAAGCGCGTGCTGGGCTGGCGTGCGGACGAGCGGCTGCCGCAGGGAGCCCCGCGATGAATGCCCGGATTTTTCCCGCACACCGCCATGCGGGCGCCGGACTCGCCGCGCTGGCCGTCGCCGCGGCGGGTTGGGCGCTGCTGCCGCATGCCGGCAGGCAATCGACCCTCCGGCTCATCGAGGACATCTGCAGCAGCGTGAGCCGGCCGATGTTCTCTTCGGCACCGGCTCCCGAAGGCTCGGCCGCCGCGGCGCGGCCGCAGACCTCCTCCCGGGTCATTTCCTGCGAGGCCCTGCCCAACGTGCCGGGCAAGTCGGTCACCACGGTGATCGTCGACTTTCCGCCGATGGCCTATTCGCCGGCGCACCGGCATCCGGGCTCGGTGACCGCCATCATTCTCGATGGCACGGTGCGCTCGCAGCTGGCCGGCACTCCGGTGGGCGACTACAAGTCAGGCGAAACCTTCTTCGAGCCGCCGGGCACGCTGCATCTGTTCGCGGAGAACCCCGATCCGGTCAAGCCGGCCAGGCTGGTGGCGGTGTTCGTAGCCGAGGAGAACTGCGGGCCGCTGTTGCTGCCGCCCTGAACCTGCGGAGCGCTCAGGCCGTCGCTTCGAAGGCCGCGTGATACGAAACGGTGCCGGACGGCATCGCTCCGGCCAGCAGCAGCGCCTGGAAATACTGCGCCGGCACGCCGGGGTAGACCAGAGCAGGCATGGCCGCGAAACCGAAGCGGCCGTAGTAGGCCGGGTCGCCGAGCACCACGCAGCCGGATGCACCCATGCCGCGCAACGCGGCCAGCGCTTCGTTCACGAGCCGCTTGCCGATGCCGAGAGCCTGATGTCCGGGTGCAACCGACACCGGACCGAGCCCGTACCAGCCGAGAGAGTCGTCGGAGATGCGCACAGGGGAAATGGCGACGTGCCCGACGATCTGCCCGGCATCTTCCGCGACGAGCGAGACCGAGAGCTGGCCGGCGCGCCGCAATGCATTGACGATGAACTGCTCGGTGTGGCTCGAATGCTCTGCATCGAGAAAGGCGGCTGCCGTCACCGCTTCGATGGTGGGTGCGTCCGCGGGAACTTCGTTCCGGATATGGATGTTCATCGGCCGCTACCGCACCCTTTCCCCGTCGCGCACCGATTCGATGGTGCCGTTGTAGAACCTCACGATGCCCAGGAAGTTGCCCTGGCCCCGGTGGTACACCCAGTCTTCCATCGGCACGCACGCCTGCGTCACCACCTGCTGCGCCGGTGCGCCGGGGTAGGGCGAAAGCACCCATGCCACCTGCGGGCGGGGCACGCAGACGAATTCCTTCGACATCGGTTCGCCACACTTCTGAACCACCGAGAACTTGGAGTCGCCCACGCCGGAGAGCGTGCCGCCGCAGCTCAGCGATTGGGCCGACGCGCTGCCGGCGTGCATGAGGGCGACAAGACAGAAGAGGGTGCTGGCTGCGAGTGTGCGCATGGTGTCGATGGGCTCCTTGAGCGGCTTGGAATTGTGAGCGGCCCCGATAGTTTCCCTTGCCGCCATCAGGACCTCGGGCCGCGCAGCTTGACGATGCCGAAGCCGAGCGCGAAGGCCGCGCAGAGAAAGACCAGCAGTGCCAACCACATCGATCGCGTCGAGAAATAGGTGCCCAGCGTCGCGGCTGCCGACAGCGCGACGGCCAGCCATTCGAGCACCGGGTCGATCCAGCTCTTGGGCCGGCTCCTGAGCTTCTCCGCTGGTTGCGCGCTTCCTTCCTTTCGCGGCTTTCGTTGCCTCGGGTCGGGGAAGAGGCGTCTCAGTTCCGGCGTGGGCCATGGGTTGTCCGACGATGCACCGATGCCGGCCAGTCGCCAGACCGGGTCGGAGTCGTGGCGCGAGAGATCCGACATGAGGTTGCCGATCAGGCTGCTGTCGTCGAGGCGATCGATGGACGCCTGCTCGGCGCGCAGCCATGGCTCGGCATCCGCGACATCGGGCAGTCCTTCGGTCCGCAGCAGGATGTAGTCCGCGAAGCCTTGAGCGGTCCAGGCTTCGAAGCCTTCGTAGAGCGGGCGGTAGCGTTCGCCGATGGCTGCGACGACGGCTTCGCGCCGTGCGGCGAGTCGCGTGAGCGCGCTGGCCTTGTCGGTGACGAGGTAGGGGTAGGCGGCGTCGGCACCGAAGTCTTCGAGGCACTCCTCGCGTTCGATGGCGCTGTCCTCGTCATCGATGTCGTACGAGTCGATGAAGCGCGCGTGGCGGATGTCGCCTTCGCCGAAGAGCGCCCGCCAGAAGAGCGGAAAGAAGGCATTGGCCTCCAGCTCGCCGCCATGGCCGAAGAAGCCGCGCCATTCGTTGCGGCTGCCTTCGGGCATGCGCGGCAGGTGCGAGCTGGAAAGGTAGACGGGGTGGGACATCTTTTTCTTCTTCGCTCCGGGCAAGGGCCGAAGTGGCGGGCGCCATCTTACGGGCGTGCCTGCGGATTACGCCCTTGTAATCCGCGTGAAAGGCGATGGCCGGGTGGGCTTTCCAGAATCCGGCGCGTGTCGGTCTGTCTGCTTTTTTCTTCATTCGCCATTCACCTCAAGGAGCATCGCATCATGAAACACGCATTCCTCGCCACCTCCGCCTTCGCAACGCTGCTCGCCGTGCTTGCCACTGGTGCATCGGCTTCGGGCACGCACAACGACGCGATCGGCAAGCCCGGCGTGGCGGCCAAAGCGACCCGCACTATCGAAGTCGATATGACGGACGGCATGCGCTTCACGCCGGCCGACATCAGCGTCAAGCAGGGCGAGACCGTGCGCTTCGTTGTCAGGAACTCGGGCAAGCTGAAGCACGAGCTGGTGCTCGGCACTGCGCAGGAACTGAAGTCGCACTACGCCGCGATGATGAAGAACCCGGAAATGGAGCACGCCGAGCCGAACATGGTGACGCTGGCGCCGGGCAAGACGGGCGAGGTCGTCTGGCAGTTCACGAAGGCCGGCAAGGTCGATTTCGGCTGCCTGCAGCCGGGACACTACGACGCGGGAATGAAGGGCGCGGTGAACGTGGCGCAGGCCGGCCGATAGGGGCATTGGCTGCGCGGCGGGCGGGATTGGATAGATTCCCGAGGGCAACCCAACACACTTTGCGCCCGCACCCGCCGCATGCATTTGTCGACACAAGGCCTTCCGGATCCCCGGCATCTTCTTCCTGTTCCTCCAGCCGGCATCGAGTGGCTCCCGGTGAATCTCGGGGAGTCGGGAGACAGCGTCTATCGCCGCAGCGATGGGGTTGCATTCGCCAAGGTGTCCGTGAGCGGCGCCGATGGCGTGGAGTCGCTGGCCGGCGAGAGGCTTCGCACCGAATGGCTGGAGCCTTTTGATCTGGGTTCCGCAAAGGTGCTCGACTGGCATGCGTCACAGGAGGGCGCATGCCTGGTCATGAGTGCCGTTCCCGGTGTGCCTGCCAGCGAATTGCCGGCCGAACAGCTGCTTCAGGCGTGGCCCTCCATGGCCCATCGGCTGAGGCTGTTGCACGAGATTCCCGCGGCAAGCTGCCCGTTCGCGCGCGCTCTTTCCACGATGTTCGAGCGTGCCTGCGACGTGGTGGCACGCAATGCGGTCAACAAGGAGTTCCTGGACCCGGAACAGCAGGACATTCCGCCGCAGCTCCTGCTCGATGCATTGCGCGTGCAGTTGCCGCAGCGCCTGGCACAGGAGGCGCGCGACCGTGTCGTGTGTCATGGCGATGCATGCATGCCGAACTTCATGGTCGATCCGCGGACGCTTCGCTGCACGGGGCTGATCGATCTCGGCCGTCTCGGCACGGCCGACAGGTATGTCGATCTTTCGCTCTTTCTTGCGAATGCGCGCGACAGCTGGCGAGGTCCGGACGACGAGCTTGCCGCTCGCAAGAGCCTGTTCGACACCCTGGAGATCGGCGAGCCCGATGACGGGCGGCTCGATTTCTATCTGAGCCTCGACCCGCTGACCTGGGGCTGAGGGGGCACGCCCGCTGCGGCGCTGCGATTGTTTCCATCGCATGAACGCCGCGGTTCTTTTTGCTGCGGGTTTTTACCTATCCGGCGGCTCACAATTCATCTCACAGACCAGCCCGCAAGCCGATCTGGATGAACAGGCCCCGAGCGAGGTGGCCGCCCCCGAAAGGGACGGTGCCCCACCCAAGACCGGTTCGAAACCATCCTGTATGCAAAGAACTGAATTGAAGGAAATCCAAATGACCGCCTCGAAGCTCCTCTCCGCCATCTCCATCGCCTTGCTGGCCGCCGCTGGTGCCGCTCATGCCGAAAGCTATGACGGCGTGCTTCAACTGACCTCGGCCACCAGCCGTGCCGACGTTGCCAGCCAGGCCGTGGTCGCCGCCCGCAGCGGCAACCCGTATGCGGACGGCGCCAACCAGGGCCCCGTGCAACTGATCGCTTCCACGACCAGCCGTGCCGCCGTTCGCGCCGAAGCCGTGGCCGCCGCCCACAGCGAGAACCCGTATGCCGAAGGCGTGACCTCGCGCGTCGCACCGGTTCTCGCCAGCGGCCTGGACCGCTCCACGGTGCGCGCAGCTGCCCGTGCCGCCGCACGCGGCGACGCACTGCCGCTGTAATCGGCTGGAGCGTTGTGGCGCGATGGTGCGATAGCGCGAAAGCAAAAGTAAAAAGCCGGGCCCCGTGAAAGCGGGGCCCGGCTTTTTGCTTGTCTGCGTTGATGTGTGTGCTGCGTGTCGAGTGGTCAGTAGACGCGCTCTTCGATCGGACCCACGCGATCGGGATAGAACGCCACGTAGTCCTTGAGCTGCGAGACTGGGTCGTACGGCGACTCGTAGGTCCATACGGCATTCACCGAGCGTTCGCCGCCGGCGGGAATGCTGTAGTAGTTGCACTCGCCCTTGTACGGGCAGTAGGTTGCGTGCGAGGTACGTTCCAGAAGCGACATCTTCACGTCCTTGCGAGGAAAGTAGTGCACGGTGCCGAAGTGGGCTTCGCGTACCGTCAGGGCCTCGCGGGTATCGGCGATGACGCAACCGTCGACCGACACCACCACGCGCAGCGGGTTGGGTGTGATGGTGATCGGGTGCTCGGGGCCGGGGGTCTTGATGGTGCGCTCTGCTGTAGCGAACATGGAAGGCTCCTTAGTCCTCAGGTCAGATCGGTTGACACAAGAATCGGGGGATGCGGATATTGCCGCGACCGCGTGTCGATTTGAAGTCCCCGGAAAATCAGCCCATTGCCGACATGGTTAAAGGCTGAATCTCCATCAGAACCGCTCTGCAAGCCTTTCGGCTTCATTTCGTGCCCGGGCCAGGGACGCCGTGACGGCCTCCGGCGATGCAAGCGTCGGCGCCGCCGTTATCTCGAGGATTTCGTCGATTCCGAGGAAGCCGAGCCACGTGCGCATGTATGGTTTCTGGAAGTCCTTATCGAGGGACGGAAGGCCCACCGGATAGTCGCCTGCACTCGAATAGATCAGCGCGGCGCGCTTGCCGTGCAGGAGGCCGCTGTAGCCTTCCTGGGGCGTCCAGAGCCAGTTTTCGCCAGGCAAGGTAACAACATCGATGTAGTGCTTCAGTATGTAAGGTATGCCGAAGTTCCACATGGGAAGACTGAAGACATATTTGTCCGCCGCGTTGAAGGCGCGCGCCAGCCGCACGGCCTTCTGCCAGTGGCGCTTCTGCTCTTCGGTGGCGCTGGCGGCGCGAAGCACCGCGAACTTGGCCTCGATCATCGTGGCGTCGAAGGCGGGCAGGTCGAGGTCCCAGAGGCGCAGCGTCTCGATCTCCACGTCGGGGTGGAGTGCACGATGTTGTTGCAGGAAGTGACGCGCCGTCTCGGCGGAGCGCGAACGCGCGGCTGAAGGCGAGGCTTCGATGTGCAGGATGCGTGTGGTCACGATTCTGTGTCCTTCCCGCATCAGCCGTTGACCAGGCGCAGGCCCACGGTGCCGCCGATCACCAGCGCGATGCATGCAAGCCGCGCAGGCGAAAGCGCTTCGCCGAAGAACAGCACGCCCATCAGCACCACGCCCACCGAACCGATGCCGGTCCAGATCGCGTACGCCGGCCCCAGCGGCAGATAGCGCAGCGCCTTGGCCAGCAGGTAGATGCTCAGCAGTGCGGTCAGCACGCCGATGGCCGAAGGCACGAGCTTCGACCAGTCCTCCGATTGCTTGAGTGCCGCGGCCATCGCGATCTCGACGAGACCGGCCGCCAGCAGAAATACCCAGCCCATGAAAGCTCCTTTGGTGTTGTTGCGGGAAGAACAGGAGCCCGATAATTCCGGGCCAGGCACCGGGCGACAAGTACGCACCTTCTGGTAACCATGGGAAATCCAGGCATGTCATCTAGGAAGACAACGGCTGTGGCAGAGACGCAGGCCGAGACGGCACCGGCCGACGTGTGGAGCGCCGGCTGCCCCTCGCGTCGCGTGCTCGAGCTCATCGCCAACAAGTGGGCGCTGCTGCTCATTCCGCTGCTGCGCGGAAAGCCGCAGCGCAACAACGAGCTGCTGCGCAAGGTGGGCGGCATCTCTCAGAAGATGCTCACGCAGACCCTGCGCGATCTCGAGCTCAACGGGCTGGTGCTGCGCGAAGACCACCAGACCGTGCCGCCGCACGTCGAGTACAGGCTGAGCCCGATCGGCCTTTCGCTGAGCAGGACGCTGATCGCCGTTGACCGCTGGGCCGAGGCGAACCATGCGCAGATCGACGCGGCGCGGCAGGCCGCGCGAGAGCGGGCCTGAGCGCCGGATTCGGTGATAACTTCCCGCGACCCCACGCCATCGAAGGACCGAAGTGAAGAAGAAGCAGCTCGCCACCTTCCTGCTCGCCAGCCTGCTGGCCGCCGGCGCATGGGCGCAGGCATGGCCGTCGAAGCCCGTGCGCGTGATCGTGCCCGCGCCGGCGGGCAGTTCGCTCGACCTGATCGCGCGCACGCTGGCCGATCGCCTGCGCGTGATGTGGAAGCAGCCCGTGGTGATCGAGACCAAGGCCGGCGCCGGAGGGCTGATCGGCATGGAGGCCGTGGCGAAGGCTCCGCACGACGGCTACACGCTGGGCGTCGGCTTCAACGGCCCGATCGCTTTCGGTCCCTACATGTATGCACGCATGCCCTACGAGCCTTCGCGCGACCTGGTGCCCATCGTGCTCACCACGTCGCAGCCCAACGTGCTCGCGGTGCGGGCAGACAACCCGGCGAACACGCTGCCGGAGTTCGTCGAATGGGCGAAGAAGCGCGGCAACAGCTTCAGCTATGCGTCGGTGGGGGCGGGCAGCTCTTCGCATCTCACGATGGAGCTGTTCCGCAGCGTGGCGCACATCGAGGCGGTGCACGTGCCGTACTCGGGCTCGCCGCCCGCCGGGCTTTCGCTCGCGGCCGGCGACACGCAGGCGCTCTTCACCGTGGCGCCCGCGCTGCTGCCGCTGATCCAGGGGCAGCGCGTGAAGCTCATCGCCGTCACCAGCGCGAAGCGCTCCGAGCTCATGAAGGAGCTACCGACGGTGGCCGAGTCGGGCTACCCGGGATTCGAGTCGCTGGCCTGGAACGGCTTCTTCACCGCCGCGGGCACGCCGCACGATGTGGTTCAGCGCATCAACGCCGACGTCAATGCCGTGCTGCGCGAACCCGCGGTGCGCGAGCTGCTGGCCAACCAGGGGCTGGCGGTAGGAGGCGGCTCGCCCGAGGAGTTCAAGGCCTTCATCGACAGCGAAGGCCGCAAGTGGGGTGCGATCATCGCCAAGGTCGGAATCCGCCTCGACCAGTGAGCCGGTGAGCGACACTTCGGAACCCCGCACCAGAAGATTCATTGAGGAAGAGAAGAACATGGAACAGCAGCCCACGCAATTCCCGCGCGACATCTACACCGAACCCGAGCCCGATCCGCACACGCTGGCCAACCTGGGCCCGCTCGCCGCGCTGGCCGGCATCTGGACCGGCACGGCAGGCCACGACGTGAGCCCCAAGGAAGACGGCCCGGAAGCCGAGGCCTACATCGAGCATGCGGAATTCCAGCCCATCGACGCGCAGACCAACGGGCCGCAGATCTTCTACGGCCTGCGCTACCACCTGCGCATCGTGAAGCCCGACGAAGTCGAGAGCTTCCACGACCAGGTCGGCTACTGGCTCTGGGAGCCCGCCACGGGCGCGCTGATCCAGACGCTGACCATCCCGCGCGGGCTCACCGCCATGGCCACGGGCCGCGCGAAGGCCGACGACCGCAGCTTCAGGCTCGAGGCCGTGCGCGGCGGCGAAACCAACGGCATCGTGGCCAACCCGTTCCTGGAGCATGCGTTCAAGACGCTGCGCTACAGCATCGAGGTAACGGTGCACGACGACGGCAGCTGGTCGTACGAACTCGAGACGGTGCTGGACGTGCTCGGAAAGCCCGAGCCCTTCAGCCACACCGACCGCAACACGATGCGCAAGATCGGCGAGCCCACGCCGAACCCGACGGCGCGCGCCGCGATGGCGGAAGCGGGCACCGCGGCGGCCTGAGCCGTCGCTAGGCTGCGAGCGCCGCCTCCACGTCGGCGTGGAAGCGCGCCGAGCAGCATTCCGTGGCGCTGAAATACAGCGACGACTGCGCGCCGCTTGCGAGCGTGGACTGCGCCGACACGCCGAGCGCGAAGTCTTCGTTCAGCGCACCCCAGAACGATTCGATGTTCTTGCGCCAGTAGTTCGCCGACTTCTCCGTTTTCGGCGGTTCGGGAATCAGCGTGCTCGCGATCACGCGCGAGCGCCCCGGCGACTCTGGCAGCACCGTGAAGGCGTTGGCGTGGTCGCCCTCGTGCAGGATGAAGGTCGCGGGGAAGAAGTAGTAGATGATGTTCGAGTGCGGTCCCACCTGCCACTCTTGCTCGGGCACGTCGCGCAGTCCCGCGATGCTGCGCTTGGGCAGGAACAGGCGCTGGTGCTGGCGATCCTGGTCGGCCACCAGCAGGTTGTCGTAGAAAAGCCCGGCGATGCTGTCGCGGTGCGCGTACTGGAAGTGGTACGTCTCCAGGTTGGCCTCGAAGGGGATCTTCCAGTTGGCCGCGTTGTCGAAGGCGCGCTGATGGAAGGGCACCCAGCCGTCGTAGCCCCACGAGCGCAGGTCGGCGCCGAAGCGGCCGAGCCACTCGGCGATGTCCAGCCCGGGGCTTTCTCCATCGGCCAGCACGCGCGGAACGGCCCAGACGAAACCCAGCGCTTCCGCGACCGGTACGCGTGCGAGGCTGCATTTCGATGCCGGCGCATGCGGAAAGTCTTCGGCCGAGGGGCGGCCGCGCAAGGCGCCGTCGAGGCCGTAGGTCCAGCTGTGATACGGGCAGATCAGCGCACGCTGGCCCGGCGATGCGCCGGGCGGCTTCAGCCGTGCGCCGCGATGGCGGCATGCGTTGACGAAGCCGTTGACTTCGCCGTCATGCCCGCGCACGAACAGCAGCGGCATGCCGGCCACGTCGATCGCGAACGAGTCGCCCGCATTCGCGAGCGAGGCCGAAGGACACAGCGCCAGCGGATAGCGGCGGAAGATGCGCTCCACCTCCAGCTCATGGCGTGCCGGATCGAGGTACCGCGTCACCGGGCTCACGGCCGGCTCGCCGCGCTCGCTGCCGCCGGCAGCGATCAGCGCGAGCGCGCGCCGGATCAGGGCGATCTGTTCTTCCTGCTTCATGCGCGCGATTGTGGCGAGCGCCCGCCGCGGCGGCTTGCTTCAACTGGTCGTGTTCCGCCTGCCGGATAGAACAAACACGCATAGCTGCGAACCGGTTATGCCGATAGCCTCAGGGGCATGGATCTCAAGCAGCTGGAGTACTTCATCCGCGTCGCCGAACTCGGCAGCTTCACCCGCGCATCGGACGTCATCGCCATCGCGCAGCCCGCGCTGAGCCGCCAGGTTCGCCAGCTCGAGGTGGAGCTGCGGCAGAACCTGCTGGTGCGCAACGGACGCGGCGTGGTGCCCACCGACGCCGGCAAGCGCCTGCTGGAGCATGGCCGCGGCATCCTGCACCAGGTCGAGCGCGCGAAGGAAGACATGAACCGGATGCGCGGCGCATTGGCCGGCCGCGTGGCCGTGGGCCTGCCGCCCAGCGTGGCGGGCGTGCTCACGGTGCCGCTGGTGCGGGCCGCGCGCGAGCGCCTGCCCGACGCGGCGCTGTCGATCACCGAAAACCTTTCCACCGCGATGCAGGAATCGCTGCTCACCGGCCGGCTCGACATCGCGCTGCTCTACAACCCGCAGCCTTCGCCCGACGTGGACAGCGAGACGGTGCTGGAGGAAGACCTGTTCCTGGTCAGCGCCACCAAGGGCTCGGGCGCGAAGCGAAGCGGCGCACCGCTGGCGCTGCACCAGCTGGCCGAGCAGCAACTGGTGATTCCGACCCGGCCCAACGCGATCCGCATGCTGGTCGAGGCCGAGCTTGCCGCCATCGGCCGCAGGCCGCAGATCGCGCTGGAGATCGACGGCGTCGCCGCGATCCTCGCGTTGGTGGCCGACGGTGCCGGTCACGCGGTGCTGTCGCGCAATGCCGTCGCCATCGCCGAGCGCTCGCGGCGCTATGCGATCCGGCCCATCGTCAAGCCGGTGCTGCGAAGCCGGCTCGCACTGGCGGCGAGCTCGCAGCGGCCGGTTACGCGCACGCAGCGCGCCATGGGGGAGTTGCTGCGCGAGCTGGTCGGGCAGCACCTGGGCGCGAACGCCACGGCGCCCGTGGAGAGCGCGGATCAGAAGCGGTGACGCATGCCGACGCCCACGCTGCCGCTGCCCGAAAAGCCGGTCAGCCTGTCGCGCATGTAGACCGCGTACAGGTCGGTGCGCTTCGACAGAAAGTGGTCGTAGCCTAGCGCCCAGGTGGTCCGCCCCGTCCCGGGGCTGCCGGTGACCTTGCGCTCGGTGCGCGCCACCGAGGCCAGGAAGCGACCGGCACCCACCGGCACGGCCGCACCCAGCTGCGCGGTGTCGGCGGTGGTGCGGATGTCGGGCGTGCGGGTGCGCTGCAGCTGGCCGTAGAGCTGCACGGCCTTGAAGTCGTAGGAGGCGCCGATCAGTGCCGCGTCCTGCCGGCCGATGGTCGCGGTGAATCCCGGGCCGGTCTTCGCCTGCTGCACCGACACCACCGCGGCGAACGGGCCGGCCGCGTAGTTGAGCGTGAGGTTCAGGTTCCGGATGCCCTCGCGATCCTGCACCTCGCCCATGCCGTAGAGCAGGCTGGCGCGCAGGCCCGCGAAGGTGGGCGAGGTGTACTGGATGGCGTTGCTCCACACGCTGTCGCCGAGCACGGCGCGGTTGTACGTCGGTTGCCACGTATGAAGCATCACGGGCGAGAACTGCAGCGAGACACCGAAGGGGTTGAAGGCTCCGCTGGCCACGAACATCGGGTTGGTCTGCCGACCGAGCGAGAGTTGCCCGAAGCCGCCCGCCAGCCCCACCCACGCGTTGCGCGAGAAGTACGGATCGGTGCTGTTGCGCCCGAAGGTGCCGGAGTCTGTCTGGAAGAAGCTCTCCAGCGCGAACTGCGCCTGCAGCCCGCCGCCCAGGCTCTCGCTGCCACGCACGCCCCAGTAGGCGGTCGTCATGCCGCCGCTGCCCAGAAGCTTCGTGCGGCCGGGCTCGTCGCTGCGCTTCATCGATCCGACGAAGGCGTCGAGCAGGCCGTAGATCTGCACGCTGGATGCATCGGCGGCCTGTGCCCACGCCGAATGCGTGGCGGTGCACAGGGCCAGCGCCGGCAGCGTGCGCAAGGCCGTGCGCTTCGAGAGTGCCGGAAGGCGGGAAAGTTTTCTCATGTCGTCTGTCTCCTCGTTGGTTTTCTGTGGCTCGTGGCCTGCAGTGGCGCAGGCGCGTGCTGCCGCACGCCACGGGGGGGGCGTGGCGTGGGAGCGGTATCGGTCAGTGGAAGCGGTGAGCGGCGAGGCGCTCAGTCGTACCAGTACAGGCGCGTCGGGTTGTCGACCAGCAGCTTGCGAAGCTGCACCGGGTCATCGCTGAAGAGCGGCAGCAAGTCGACCAGCTTGCCGTCGTCGGGCATTTCGCGCACGTTGGGATGCGGCCAGTCGGTTCCCCACAGCACGCGGTCGGGCGCAGCCTCGATCAGCTGGCGCGCGAAAGGCACGGCGTCGGCATAGGGCTGGCCCTGCGTCGAGAGCGCCTGCGAGATGCGCTCGGCGCCGCTCACCTTGACCCAGGCGCGCTCGTCGCGCATCAGCTCCAGCATCATCGTGCAGGCCTGCTGGCCGAGGCCGTGCTCGACCATCGTGCGGCCCATGTGGTCGACGACGAAGGGCACTGGCAGCGTGTCGAGGAAGGCGCGATACGTCAGCAGGTCTTCCGCGTCCAGGTGCAGCACCAGGTGCCAGCCCAGCGGGCGAATGCGCTCGGCCATGCGCAGCACCGTCGGCAGGTCGGGCGCGCCGCCCAGGTGCTGCACGAAGTTGAAGCGCACCGAGCGTACGCCGGCCTTGTGCAGCCCGGCGAGTTCGGCGTCGGAGATGCCCGCGCCCACCATGGCGACGCCGCGATAGGCGTCCGGCGACTGCGCGATGGCGTCGAGCATGGCGCGGTTGTCGTGGCCGTGCACGCTGGCCTGCACCAGCACCACGCGCTCGATGCCCAGCAGCTCGTGCAGGGCGCGCAACTTCGCCGCGGGTGCGTCGGGCGGCGTGTAGCGCCGGTTGTCCGAGTACGGGAACACGTCGCCGGGGCCGAACACGTGGCAGTGGGCGTCGCAGGCGCCGGCGGGCAGGCGGAAGGTGGGGCGGCTCGGGGTCGGATGGGGCGGGGCGATGGTCTTCATCAAGGTGTTGCTCACTGTTTGGGAATGCCGGCGCGCTGGATGACGCCCGACCAGCGCCGGATCTCGCTGTCGAGCAGCCGCACCTGTTCCTGCGGCGTGCTGCCGCGCGGCTCCACGCCGAGGTTCTGAAGGCGCTTGCGGACTTCGGGGGAATCCAGCGCCTTGCGCGCCTCCTGGTTCAGCCGGGCGATCACGTCGGGTGGCGTCTTCGCGGGCGCGGCGAGTGCGTTCCAGGACGCGACCTGGAAGCCCGGCGTGCCGCTTTCGGCCACCGTCGGCACCTCCGGCAGGCTGGGCGAGCGCTTCTCGCCCATGACCGCCAGCGCGCGCAGCGCCTTGCCTTCGATCTGCGAGAGCACGGGCGAGAGGATTTCCACCGCCACGTCGACCTGCCCGCCGCGCAGCGCCGTCACCACGGCCGGCGTGCCGTTGAAGGGCACGACCTGCGCATCGATGCCCAGCGAAGTCTTCAGCAGTTCACCGGCCAGGTTCTGCGTGCTGCCGACGTTGATGGTGCCGATGTTGAGCTTGCCCGGATGGGCCTTCGCATGGGCCACGAGGTCGGCGAAGCTCTTGAACCTGCTGTCGCTCGCGGCGAGCACGGCCATGTCGAAGTAGCCGAGCGTGGAGACCGGCGCGAAGTCTTTCAGCGTGTCGTAGGGCAGCGACTTGAACAGGCCCACGCTCACGGCATTGCCGTTGGACATCAGTAGCAGCGTGTGGCCGTCCGGCGGCGCCTTGGCCACGGTGTCGGAGGCCACCACGCCGCCCGCGCCGGGCTTGTTGTCGACCACGATGCTCTGGCCCATCGATTCGGACATCTTCTGGGCCACGCTGCGCGCGACCAGGTCCGCCACGCCGCCGGCGCCGAATGGCACCACCAGGCGGATCGGGCGGGAGGACAGGGGAGCGGCGAGCGCTGATGGCGATGCGCGCAGGCCGGCGGCCAGGGCCAGCATCAGGCCGGCGAAGCCGCGGCGGGAATGTCTCATGGGTCTCCTTTGAACTTGCGGGCGGCCATGTGCGCCGCCAACCCGGACTATTCCCGCCGGTGCGGCCACCGGCAAGATCGCGTTCGCACTGGGAGATATCGCTTTTCGGCATGGCCGGGCGCCCGGCGCGGCGCCGGCCTTCAGTCCAGCCGCAGCGAACCGAGGCGCTCGACGATCAGGTCGTGCAGCGTCTGCGCGGCCACCGACAGGCTGCCTTCGCGCCGCTGCACCACGTAGAGCGTGCGCGTGAGCGAGGGCAGGGGCAGCGGGCGCGTCACCAGCGTCTCGCGCTGGAAGTGGAACAGCGTGAGCGCGGGCACCACGCTGATGCCCAGGCCGGCTTCGACCAGGCCCATCACGGTGGCCAGGTGCTCCACCTCGAACACAGCGTTCAGCCTCTGCGGATGCAGGGCAGCGTCGAGCGCCTGTCGCACGCTGCTGTTGCGCGCCATCTGTATGAAGGGGTAAGGCGCGATCTTCTTCACCGTCAGGCGCGGCTCGTGCGCGAGCGGATGATCGGCGCGGCACACCAGATGAAAGCGGTCGGTGCAGAGCTTGCGTGCGCGCAGGTCGCTGTCGGCGGTGCCGCCGGCGCCCGATGCGGCAAGCGCGAAATCGGCCTGGCCGCTGCGCACGAGGGCGATGCAGGCGTCGGAGAGTGCGTCGTCCAGGTCGATGCGGATGCCTGGCCAGGCCTGCATGAACTCCGCGAACACGGTGGGGAGCCAGCCGGCCGCGAGCGAAGGCAGGGCGGCCACGCGCACGCGGCCCTTGCGGCGCTCCACGTGGTCGGCCAGGTCGCCCATGGCGCTGCCCATGTCGTCGAGCAGCCGGCGCGCCGACCCCTCGAACAGCCGGCCTTCGGGCGTGAGCTGCACGCTGCGCGTGTCGCGGTCGAACAGGCGGGTGCCGACGGCGTCTTCCAGCGTGCGGATCAGCGCGCTGAAGGCGGGCTGCGAGAGATGGCTGCCCTGCGCCGCGCGCGTGAAGTTGCGGTGCTCGGCCAGCGCGAGAAAGGCACGCAGCTGGCGCGTGGAGAGGTCGGGCGTCTTTCTCATGATGTCTCTCTTGTTATTTGAAAAGCGGATCAATCGATCCGGATTTTCGATTTTACGGATGACCCCGTGCTGCCTACAGTGCACGCCGATGAATCCGAATGTTCCGCCCACGCTGTTGATCGGTTGCGCCGCCGGTTTCTCTGGCGACCGCACCGACGCCGCCGGGCCGGTGGTCGACACGCTGATCGCGCGCCTGGCCAGCGGTCCCGCAGGGCAGCGCGCCTTCCTGATCTTCGAGACGCTGGCCGAACGCACGCTCGCGCTGGCGCAACTGCGCCGCCGCGACAACCCCGAGGCGGGTTACGAGCCGCTGCTCGACCCCATGCTGCGGCCCGTGCTCGCACGCTGCCTGGCGCACGGCATCCGCATCGTGAGCAACTTCGGCGCGGCCAATCCGCGCGCCGCCGCCCGGCACATCGCCCGCATGGCGCGCGAACTCGGTGCGGGCGCGCCGCGCATCGCGGTGGTGGAGGGCGACGACCTGTCGGGCCCGGAACACCGCGCATTGCTTGACGAAGCGCTCGGGGCACGCATGGAGGGCCTGCGCGTCGTGAGCGCCAATGCCTACATCGGCGCCGAGCCGATCGCGGCCGCGCTCGATGCGGGCGCGCAGATCGTGGTGTGCGGCCGCGTGGCCGATCCCTCCCTGACAGTCGGTCCTGCCATGTCGCACTTCGGTTGGCGCTGCGACGACTGGGACCGGCTGGGCCGCGCGACCATGGCCGGCCATCTGCTCGAATGCGGCGCGCAGGTGTGCGGCGGCTACTTCGCCGACCCGGGCTACAAGGACGTGCCGGGCCTGGAGGCAGTGGGCTTCCCGATTGCCGAGATCGACGCCGACGGCCGCTGCACCATCGGCAAGGCCGACGGCACCGGCGGCCTCGTGAGCGAGGCGACGGTGAAGGAACAGCTGCTCTACGAGGTGCACGACCCGGCCGCCTACCTGACGCCCGACGTGGTCGCCGACATCTCCGAAGCCGAAGTACATGCGCTCGACGGAGCCGATCGGGTGGCGCTTTCCGGCGTGCGAGGCCACGCGCGGCCCGACCGCTACAAGGTCAACGTGTGCCATGAAGGCGGCTGGCTGGCGGAGGGCGAAATCTCCTATGCAGGCCCGCGCGCCGAGGCCCGTGCGCGGCTCGCGGCGGAGGTGCTGAGAAAGCGCCTCGAGGGCCTCTCGCTGCGCGTGGACCTGATCGGCGCCCTGAGCATCTTCGGCGACGACGCCGGCCGTGCGCTGGCGGATACGCCCGATGCCGGCCTTCGCGACGTGCGCCTGCGCGTCGCGGCTTCGCACACGGAGCGCGCGCAGGCCGAGCGGCTGGCGCGCGAGGTGATGGCGCTCTACACCTGCGGCCCGGCGGGCGGCGGCGGCGTGCGCACCGCGCTTACGCCCAGGCTGAACACACTTTCGTGCCTGTTGCCGCGCGAGGCGATACCGGTGCGCTTCGAGCTGATCCCGCAGGAGGAACTGGCATGAACGACATCGCAGACACCGTCGAAGTGCCGCTGTACCGCGCCGCCCACGGCCGCACCGGCGACAAGGGCGATCGATCCAACATCAGCGTCATTGCCTGGCACGCGCGGCTCTATCCCGTGCTGGTCGAGCAGATCACGCCGGAGCGCGTGGCGGCGCAGTTCCATCACCGCTCGCCTTCGCAGGTGCAGCGCTTCCTGCTGCCGAAGCTGCATGCGATGAACTTCGTGCTCGACGCGGTTCTCGACGGCGGCGTCAACGACGCGCTGAACCTCGATGCGCACGGCAAGGCGCTTTCCTTCCTGCTGCTCGACATGCCGGTGCTCGTGCCGCGCGAGCTGGTGCCGCTGCTGGCCGGGCCGTAGCCGCAACCCTTTTCCTTTTCCTTTGCCAAGCGATTCCATACGGAGACAAGACAATGAAGCGATTCCCCCTCACCATGCTGACTGCTGCCCTGGCCCTGGTGCCGCTGCTGGGCCATGCGCAGGCCTTTCCCGAGAAGCCCATCACCTTCGTCGTGCCGTTCGCGGCGGGCACCGCCACCGACCAGATCGCCCGCGCGCTCGGCACCCAGATCACCGCCGAGACCAAGCAGGCCGTGGTCATCGACAACAGGGCCGGCGCCAGCGGCTTCATCGCTTCGCAGAACGTGGCCAAGGCGCCGGCCGACGGCTACACGGTGCTCATCACCACCAACACCACGCACGCGGCCAACGAGCACCTGTTCAAGAAGCTGCCCTACGACCCGGTGAAGGACTTCTCGCCCGTCGCCGCGCTGGGCAAGGGCGGGCAGATCATGGTGGTGAACCCCACGTTCCCCGCGAAGAGCGTGGCAGAGTTCATCGCGCTGGCGAAGAAGGAGCCGGGCAAGTACAGCTTCGGCAGCGGCAGCTCGTCGAGCCGCATGGCGGGCGAACTGCTGCAGCAGATGGCCGACATCAAGCTGCTGCACGTCCCCTACAAGAGCAACACGCTCGCCGTGACCGACCTGCTGGGCGGGCAGATCAACATGATGATCACCGACACCGCCACCGGCCTGCCGCAGGTCAAGGCCGGCAAGCTGCGTGCGCTGGGCTTCTCCAGTTCCACGCGCTCGGCGCTTGCGCCCGACGTGCCCACCATCGCCGAGGCGGGCGTCAAGGGCTACGAGATGGGCTACTGGTTCGCGGCCTACGCGCCCGCGAAGACGCCGCCGGCCGTGGTGAAGCGGCTCAACAAGCTGCTGGTGAAGGCAGCGAAGAGCGAGGCCGCGAAGACCGCCTTCTATGAGCCGACCGGCACCGAGGTGTTCACCAGCTCGCCCGAGGAACTCGGGAAGTTCCAGGCTGGCGAGTCGCAGAAGTGGGGCCGCATCGTGAAGGCCGCCGGCATCGAGGCCGAGTAGCCGCCTGCGCGCCGTAGCGGGGATCGGCGCCGCACGCAGACAAAGACACACAACGAAGGAGACAAACCATGAAACGCTGGAGCCTCAGGGCTGCCACGGTGGCTTCGGCCGCCCTTTTTCTTCTGAGCGGCTGCGGCGGCAGCGGCGGTGGAGGAGGCGGCCTGCTGCTGCCGTCCGCCACCACGCCGCCGGCCACGACACCACCGGCGGCCGCATCGGCACCGAAATACAAGCTCGCCATCACCGCGACGGAAGACGTGCCGGGCACCTTCGGCAGCGTCGGTGCCTACGAGAAGATCAGCGGCACCTTCACCGGAGAGGTCGACCCGAAGGACGCGCGCAACGCGATCATCCAGGACCTGCAGCTCGCGCCGCTCAACGCCAACGGCAAGGTCGAGTACACGTCCGACTTCGTGCTCTTCAAGCCCAAGGACATGAGCAAGGCCAGCGGCGTGCTGCGTTACGACGCGCCGAACCGAGGCAACATCGTGAACCTCGATCCGTACTTCGCCTCGCGCGGCTATGTGTTCCTCACGGCCGCATGGCAGGGCGACGTGCCGGCCGCAGCCGGCAAGCTCACGCTGAAGGTGCCGGTCGCGAAGAACGCCGATGGCAGCAGCATCACCGGCACCTATCGGGCCGAGTTGCTGCCCACCGCCGCCACCAACGATTCGCTGCCGCTGCCGGGCGGTCCGTTCAATGCCGCGATGCAGGCCTACGCCACCGCGAGCCTCGACAACACCAAGCCCGGCTATGTGCTCACGCGCCGCATCAACGAGGGCGACGCACGGCAGCTCATCCCGGCGAGCGACTGGAAGTTTGCGAAGTGCGGCGCCGCAACGCCATTCCCCGGCACGCCCGACGAGACGAACGTGTGCCTGAAGGACAAGTGGGACCCGGCCTACCTCTACGAGCTGGTCTACGTCGCGAAGGACCCGAAGGTCATGGGCCTGGGCCTCGCGGCGTTGCGCGACATGATCACCTTCTTCCACCGCGACGCGAGCGACTCGGCTGGCACGGCCAACCCGGTGGCTGCTGCGATAAAGAACACGATCGCCTCCGGCGTCTCGCAGTGCGGCAACTTCATGAAGACCTTCGTGCACCTCGGCTTCAACGAGGACCGCGTGGGCCAGAAGGTGTTCGACGGCGTGTTCGCGCAGATCGCGGCGCGGCAGACGAACATCAACATGCGCTTTTCCATTCCGGGCGGCGGTGGCGGCGTGCGTGCCGACCACACGGCCTTCGGACAGGCCGGCACGCGCGGCCTCTCGAAGGACTACGTGGACGACGTGGCACAGCGCCGCGGCGGCATCCTGTCGCGCTGCGAGGCGAGCGGTACCTGCCCCAAGCTCTTCATCGGTTTCAGCGGCACCGAGTTCTACGTGCTGCAGGGCTCGCCGTTGCTGACCGACGCCTGGGGCACGACCGACCTCGTGCAGCCCGCCAACGCGCGCGTCTACTACTACGCCAGCACGCACCATCTGCTGGGCTTGGCATCGCTGCCGGGCGCGAGCGCCGGCGCGCTCTACGCGACCAACGGCAATGCAGGCGTGATCCCTGTGGTGCGCGCGCTGTACCAGAACCTGGAAGACTGGGTCGTCAAGGGCACCACGCCGCCCGACAGCCAGGTGCCGAAGATCGCCGACGCCACGCTGGTGCGCCCGCAGCAGGTCAAGTTTCCGGCCATTCCGGGCGTGAGCTACACGGGGCTGGTCAACAACTATTCGCTGCTCGACTGGGGCCCGAACTACCGGCCGCAGGACGAGAGCGGCATCGCCACGCAGGTGCCGCCGGCCTACCTCGGCCGCGACTACGCGATCCTGGTGCCGCAGGTGGACGCCGACGGCAACGACATCGCCGGCATCCGCAGCCTCGACGTAGCCGTACCGCTGGGCACGAACACCGGCTGGAACTACACGAGCGTGCCCGGGCGTATCGATCAGGCGGGCCTGTTCGGCTCGTACTTCCCGCTCGCGAAGACCGCCGCGTTGCGTGGCAGTGACCCGCGTCCTTCGCTGCAGGAGCGCTATACGGACCAGGCGGGCTATGTGGCGGCGGTGACTGCGGCCGCCAACGACCTGGTGGCGAAACGCTTCATGCTGCGCGTTGATGCGGACTCGGCCATCGCGAATGCGGTGGCCAATCCCGTGTTGCCCTGAGACTCGGGCATCTGCTGTGATGCACGCACTGGTTGGATCCCTGGAGGGGGCGACCAGTCGAACTGCGGGCTCATATCGACTTATCACTGCAATGCGTGTGTCCTCCAATTGACGGGCTCGCCGGAAGGCTTGCCTATCAAAAAAAGGGGGATCACATCTCGCTGGTAATCGATGCTGCTTACAGCGGTATCACCGTAATCGATGGACAACCTACATATGGAGAAGCGGGCTTGCGCAATGTCCTGCGAATCAGGACCAACATCTATGCAAACCAGTTGCCCGCTGAAGCACTCATCCGGATCCCGTTGGACCCTCCAAGCGGTATGAGCCGTCAAACATTCGCGCAGGAGCTGATCAAGCGGGCGTTGAACTTTGCAAGCTATGTCTCCCCGTACAGCTTCCCGGCAAAGGTGAGAGGCGAGAGGATGAACCCCGGTGAGTACAACAGCAGCTCGTATCTCGCTGCATTGCTTCGCAGCGTGATGGGGTATGTGCCGGAACTCAAGGTAGCCGGCTATCAGATGCCCGGTTGGGAAGAGCCCATGCCCCTGCATTTCTTCAAGGGCGAGGCCCTGCGGTGAAAGTCGGTTGGCGACTTGCTCTGAGCGTCGCCCTCTGGGCTGTCGCGTTTCCTGTCATCGGTGTGTTGACCTCGGTGCTCGCCAGGACGGTCTATCCGACCATCATCACCGACTGGTTGCCTGTTCCGCTTGCGTGGACGGCGATGATCTTGTGGGGCCTCTGGATCTATTGGCGTTGCGTGCCGTCTACCCCGAGCATTCCAAGGCGCGTCATGTATCTCGCGCTTTTTGCACTGCTCATGGTGATCGTCGGCATCCTTGCACTGGACTTCGCCATCGTGCTGGTCGTTGTGATCTTTGGCGTCTGATTTGCGGCGACCTACCGGAGGCAGGTTGGAGAAGTGCCGGCACAAGCGCTGCCGGCATCTGTTTCAGGCAGTGTGCGCCGCGAACCCCGACTTGCCCGGCGCGATGTGCTCGCGCAGGGTGAGCGCGGGAATCTCGTAGTCGCCCGCGTTCTGGCGGCGAAAGGGGATCGGGTCGGCGGTGAAGAGGGTGTCCAGCCGCTGGCCCAGTTCGTCCGTGATGCGCGCATAGGCCGTCTCGTCGACCTTGTGCGTGCGATGCACCACGTAGGGCGGCAGCACGTCGAAGCCGGGGTAGTAGAGGATGCCGTGGTGGATCGGGAAGAGCAGGTCGTCCATCGGCCCGTTGATGCCGCGCGGCGCGTAGTGCGAGGCCCAACCGCCGGTCGTGACCACCAGCATGGCGCGCTTGCCGGCCATCACGCCTTCGCCGAAGCGGTCGCCCCAGTGCGTGTCGGAATGCTCGCCGACTCCGTAGGCAAAGCCGTAGGCGTAGATGCGCTCGATCCAGCCCTTGAGGATGGCGGGCATCGAGTACCACCAGAGCGGGAACTGCAGGATCACCGCGTCGGCCCAGAGCAGCTTTTCCTGCTCGGCGGCGATGTCGGCGGTTTGGGTGCCGGCCTCGAAGGCCTGCTGCGAATCGAGGGCCGGGTCGAAGCGCGCGGCGGTGTTGCGCGCGGGAAAGTCGTCGGCATCGAGCGCCGGCTTCCAGCGCATGGCGTACAGGTCGGACACGCGCACCGAATGCCCGGCGGCCGTCAGGCGTTCGAGCATGAAGCGGTGGAGCGAGCCGTTGAGCGAAGCGGTTTCGGGGTGGGCGAGTACCAGCAGGACATTCATGATTTCAGGAGGATTCGAGTGGAGATGCCCTCAGGTTAGGCTCCGTGGCGATATATTGGAAATGAATAGTCTGAATTCCAGGAATTGCCATGAACAATTTCAGTCGCCTCGACCTCAACCTGCTGGTCACTCTCGACACGCTGCTGGCCGAGCGCAATGTGACGCGCGCAGCCGAGCGGCTGAACCTGTCGCAGCCCTCGGTGAGCGTGCAACTGGCCAAGCTGCGGGAGGTGTTCGGCGATCCGCTGCTGCTGCCCGCGCAGCGCGGCATGCGGCCCACCGCGCGGGCCGATGAACTGCGGGAGCCGCTGCGCGAGGCGCTGGAGGCGCTGGGCCGTGCGATGGCACCGACGCGCCCCTTCGACCCCGCCGAGGCGAACACCACCTGGCGCGTTGCCGCGGCCGACTACGCCGAGTCGGCCATCCTGCTGCCGGCGCTGGCCGGGCTGCGCGCCGCCGCGCCGAACACGCGGCTGGCGGTGGTGGAGGCCGTGCCTTCGCGCATGGCGCGGCAGCTCGAGAGCGGGGAGATCGACCTGTTTTTCCACACCAGCGTGGGCGCGCCGCCCGGCCTGCACGCGCGCGTGCTGTTCCACGAGCGCTATGTGCTGGTCGGGCGTGCGGGTCATCCGCGGCTGAAGCGGCGGCCGACGCTCGCGCAGTTCTGCGCGCTGGAGCACGTGGTGGTCTCGCTCGCCGGCGGCGGCTTCGCGGGGCCTACCGACGAGGCGCTCGCCGAACGGGGGCTGGCGCGGCGCGTGGTGCTGTCGGTGCCGCACTTTCTCTTCATGATGTCGGCGCTGGCCGCCACCGACATGGTCGCGATGCTGCCCGAGCGGCTGGCGCGCGGCGCGTCCGGGCTGCGCGTGGTGGAGGCACCGCTGGAGGTGCCGGGCTACGAGATGGCGATGCTCTGGCACGAACGCCGGCACCGCGATCCGGGCCACAGATGGCTGCGCGAGCAGATCGTCGCGGGCCTTTAGGACGGATCGGGCTGCGCGCTATTTGTCGGATCGCCCGTGTTCAGCGACGGTGCGTTGATAGCCTTGCCTGAACTCATCCGAATTCAGCAAGGTAGACCGCACAACCCTGAATGCAGCCCATATCTTCTGAATTCTCTCGGGCATCTCTTTCACCATCTCGTGGGATATCGTCCCGTTCTCTGTTCCCAACAGTGTTCCCACGCCGTGCTCGAATTCTTCTTCGTCGATTCCGCACCGGTCCGCTCCGTCACCCAGTACCGTCACGATCGTGCTTTCCGCATTGACGACAGCGCTGAAGCGTTTTCTTTGAGAAGGCACCGTTCCGTCGAAGTGTTTCAGCAGATAGGGGTCTGATATGCCTCCCCCTGGTGAAGGTACCCAATACGCTCCGCTTGCCGCGACGAGTGCACCGAGTTCTTCGGCCTTTTGCATATCGAGATTCGAAAGCATGCACTTAACCATGGGATCGATCATTGCGCTACCCGTCCGAGCTTCGGACGTCGATTGCGTACCGGAAGGGCCCGAATGTGCCGGCAAGGCGATCACACCGAGCAAGACGGCGAGGTGAACAGGGAATTTCAGTGCTTGTCTGAGCATGCGAGTGACTGGGCTCCCGAGAGAACTTTTCTTGAGGCCGATGAATGTAGTCGATGGCAGGGGCGACGAGATGCCGATGTTCCGGCACCGAGTCCGGGCCCACAGATGGCTGCGCGAGCAGATCGTCGCGAGCCTCTGAGTCGGCTGCTGCTTCTCAGAAGGTGCTGATGGCCGCCTTGTCGGTCTCGGCCTTGCGGTGCAGCGGCAGCCAGAGCGTGAAGCGAGTTCCGTTGGCGCCGGACTGCCAGCCCACCGTGCCGCCGATCGCATGCGCGCGGCGCTGCTGGTTGCGCAGGCCCCGGCCGCCACGGCGCATGGCTTCCTGCAAGTCGAAGCCCCCGCCGTTGTCCTCGACGACCACGCATACGCCGTCGTCGACCGTCGCGGTGCTGACGCAGATGGTGGTGGCCCGGGTGTGGCGCAGCACGTTGGCCACGCACTCCTGCACGATGCGCAGGATGTGCAGCGCGCCGTCCGGGTCGAGCCAGGGGAGGCTGGGCACGGGCTGCACTTCCCACTGCAGCGTGATGCCCGCGCTCTCGATGCGAGGCGCGAGGCGGAAGCGCATGGTCGCCAGCAGCAGGAGCAGGTCGGCCTCCACGCTTTCCATGGAGTCGATCACCAGCCGCAGGTCTTCCATACAGCCTTTCAGCACGCGGGAAATCTCGGCTTCGGTCATGGCGCCTCTTTCCACCGAGCGGATCGCGCTGATGAGCGAGGAGCCCAGGCCGTCGTGCATGTCCTGCATCAGGCGGCGGCGCTCGGCGTTGAGCATGTTCTGGTTCTCGATCACGCGCAGCCGCTGGTAGCTCTGTTCCAGCTCGGCCTCGCGAGCCTGCAGGCGCTGGGCCAGGCCCTTGTTCAGCCGGCCCACCTCGGCGAAGGCACCGGTGTAGCGCTGGAACATGATGTACGAGAACACGAAGAACAGGCTGATGATCGCGTACGGAGACATGTACACGCTCTCAGGGCTGACGAGGTTGTTCTGCAGCAGCCCGTCGTAGGAGGTGAGCGCCACCGCGAACACCGTCCAGCCCGCCACCAGCTGCCCCTCGGTCAGCTGCGTGCGCAGCGACTTGCGCAGGTTGACCGTGAAGATCAGCACCGCGACGGGCAGTACCGCCAGGTTGAGCAGCGGCGTGAACAGGTAGAGGTTGACGATCTTCGTCGACAGGTGGGGCAGCGTCGTGATGTTGCAGGCCAGCACCAGCCCGATCGAGATGCGCGTCAGCCAGACCGAGGGCTGCTGGTGAAGGCGCTGCAGGAACAGGTGGATGAGGATGATCAGCCAGAGCAGGCTGGAGACGGTCATCCACTCGAACCAGTCGTCCGAGATCGGGATGTAGCTGCCGCCCGCGTAGTAGTGCAGCGTGCGCAGGAAAGCCATCGCCGAGATGGCGAAGAACAGCAGGTAGAGCGATTCGCGCCGCCTGCCCAGCCACACCGCGAACGCGAATGCGCCGACCGCCAGGAAGGCTGCGCTGCCCATGAACGGCAGCTGCACCTGGAGCAGCTGGCGAAGCTGGTAGCGCCAGCTCAGCGAGGCTTCGTCGCCCACCCACAGGGTCGAGAAGCCGCTGCCGCTGTTGCGCAGGCGGTCCACGCGGATCAATACGGACTGTGGCGACAGCGTGCCGGCGGTCGCGTTCAGCGGCAGCAGCAGCGGATGGTTGTAGCCGTTGTGGATGGGGCTGCCGTGCGACTGGTAGAGCAGGGCGCCGTCGCCGTACACGGCGATCTGGCCCAGCGTCTTCCATCGCGGCAGGTAGAGCAGGCGCGGCTCGTTCGAGGGCGCCATCCGGCTCAGGTCGATGCGGTACCAGTCCGTGACGGTGCGTGCGCCGCTGGCCCCGTCGGGCACCAGTTCGCGCCCGACCGTGTGAGGCAGGCCGATGGCCTTCCAGCCGTCGGCGGGCAGCTTCGCGTCTTCGACGCGTGGCGGGGGCGCGGTGTAGCCGGTGCCAACGACGGAGAGCAATTCGGCGCGGGTGACGTGGATCGCGCCTTCGCGCTGCGGGGAGGCCTGTGTCGTGCCGGCCGGACCGGCCGGCTCATCCGGCTCGGCGGCGTTCGCGCATGGCAGGAGAGCCGGCGCGACGGCCAGCAACAACTTCGCGATCAACTGGCCGACTCGCCAACAGCTCTTGCTGCCCAGCTTCATAGATCGCTTCTGCCTTGGACGTCACTCTTGTTGGATGCGTCAGCCCAGCGCCGACGCCACTCGGCCCGCTGTGGCGGGGCCGGAGCCCCCGCTCCCGGCGGCCGGGCGCAATTATGTCCCTGCCCGGATATTCCGGCGATCCATGGGGATGCGCGCAGGCAGGCGATGGGCGGGCATGGCATAGGCCGTCCGTCGAATGCACAGCGGCGGCGTCGCTGCCTAGCATGGAGCGGGGCGGGTTTTCTCCCGCTTTCGCCGCCTTCTCCGCTTTCTCGGGTTTTCCCTTTTCATATTTCCTGTCCGGGCCTGCCGATGAAACAGCCTGCCTTCATGGCCTCCCTTGTCCGCCTGGCTGGCGCGACCCTGCTGTCGCTGTGCGCCTGCGCCTCTACTTCCGCCGCCGAGCCCGGCAAGGACCATCCCCTGGTCGGCCGCTACGAAGGCTCGGTGCTCGACGGCTACAAGGCGTCGGCGTACGACGAGGTCGGCCTCATCAAGGAGCCGTTCCAGAACTGGGGCGGCGGCAAGCCCGACCTGCTCAAGGTCGAGGGCAGGGTCACGCTCTATCTGTACAGGCTGCCCAAGGAGCGTTCGCTGCTCGAGGTGCAGCGCAACTACGAGGCCAGCCTGAAGGCCAAGGGCTTCGAGATCGTGTTCAGCTGCGGCACCGCCAATGCCTCCTGCTACAAGCCGCGCCCCGGCAGCGGGGACTCCACCACGCCCTACGACTTCGCGCTGGCCTTCGACGACCCCGAATGGCCGCGCCTGGGCAGCCGCGGAGACTACGCGCGCAACTATTTCGCCGTGAGCGGCCGCTACCTGCTGGCCAGGAAGAGCGGGCCCGCCGGCACCGTCTACGCCAGCATCGCGCTGGCCGAGCACAACGCCGACGTCGGCAACCACGCCTTCGTGCGGGTGGTGGAGAGCAAGGCGATGGAGGAGAACAAGATCGTGTTCCTCGACGCCACGGCCATGCAGAAGAGCCTGGCGGAGACGGGGCGCGTCAATCTCTACGGCATCCTGTTCGACCTCGACAAGGACGTGATCCGCCCCGAGTCGCAGCCCACGCTCGACGAGATGACCAAGCTGATGCGCAACAACCCGCCGCTGAAGCTGTCGGTGGTGGGCCATACCGATGCACAGGGCGAGGCGAAGCACAACGACGACCTGTCGAAACGCCGGGCACTGGCGGTGATCGCGGTACTGGTGAAGGCGGGAGTGGACCCCCGTCGCTTCACCACGCGCGGGGCGGGCGCCTCGGAGCCGGTCGCGCCCAACGACAGCGAGGCCGGGCGGGCGAAGAACCGGCGGGTGGAGCTGATCCGGCTCTGAGCCCGGACTCGGCCCGGCCATGGTCGGCGGACTGGCTCAGATGACCGGCACGCTCGCTTCCTTCAGCACGCGCAGCACGAAGTGCGACTTGCTGTGCCGGATGCCCGGGATCTTGTAGAGCTTCTCGCGCAGCAGCCGCTCGTAGTCGCGCGTGTCGCGCACGGCGATGCGGATGTAGTAGTCGTAGTCGCCCGAGACGAGGTAGGCCTCCTGGATCTCCGGAATGGTGGCGAGCGTACGGCCGAAGTCGTAGAGGGTCTCGTCGGTGTGGCTCTCGAGCGTGACCTGCACGATCACCGAGTCGTGGTAGCCAAGCTTGGCCGGGTCTACGTCCACCGTGTAGCGCTTGATGACGCCCGTGGCCTCCAGTTTCTTGATGCGCGTCCAGCAGCTGGTGGGCGAGAGGCCGACCTCGTTGCCGATCTCCTGCAGGGTCTTGCGCGAGTCGAGCAGGAGCACCCGCAGGATCGCCAGGTCGGTCTTGTCGAAAGATCCTTCGCCATCGTTCGGGGTTTGCCGATTGGTTTTCATGAATCGAGCTTAAAGGGCCAAAAGAAAGATGCATATTCTGCGCCCGAAACGGAAGAATTGACGGCATGCGACTGCTCGACCTACCCCCCACGTCATCTCCGTCCCTCCGTCCTCTCCATGCCGAGACGCCGGCCAGGATCCGCAACGGCGCCGAAGCCCTGCTCGACACGCTGGTCGAGTGCGGCGTGGACACCATCTTCGGCTACCCGGGCGGCGCGGCGCTGCCGCTGTACGACGCGCTGCACGGCGAACCCCGGCTGCGCCACGTGCTGGTGCGCCACGAGCAGGCGGCCGTGCACGCTGCCGAAGGCTATGCGCGCAGCACCGGCCGCGTGGGCGTGGTGCTGGTCACCTCGGGGCCGGGCGTGGGCAACACCATCACCGGGTTGCTGGATGCGATGAGCGATTCGGTGCCGGTGCTGTGCATCAGCGGGCAGGTGGCGACCGCCGTCATCGGTACGCAGGCGTTCCAGGAGAGCGACGCGCTGGGCATGTCGCGCCCGGTGACCAAGTGGAACCGCCAGGTGCGCTCGGCCGACGACATGCCCTCGCTGGTGCGCCGGGCGCTGGAGATCGCCGCCGGCGGCCGTCCCGGGCCGGTGTTGCTCGACGTGCCGAAGGACATCCAGCTCCAGCGCCTGGGCCACGCCCCCGAGCCCGCGCCGCTGCGCGCCCTGCGCACCAGCCGCACGGCGCTGCCGCCGAAGGCCATGGTGCAGCGCGCCGCCGATCTGCTCTCGACCGCGCGCCGCCCCGTCATCTACGGCGGCGGCGGGCTGGTCAACTCGGGCCCTGCCGCCTGCGAAGCCTTCGCGAAGCTCGTGAACCTGATGCATGCGCCGTGCACGCTCACGCTGATGGGGCTGGGCGCATTCCCCGCGTCGGACCCGAAGTTCATCGGCATGCTGGGCATGCACGGCATGCTCGAGGCCAACCTCGCGATGCACGAGGCCGACCTGGTGGTGTGCGTCGGCGCGCGATTCGACGACCGCGTGACCGGCAAGCTCGACGAGTTCTGCCCGCACGCCCGCAAGATCCACATCGACATCGACCCCGGCAGCATCAACAAGGTGGTGCGCGTGGACGTGCCGATGGTGGGCGACTGCGCGGCGATCCTCGAGAGCCTGCTGGCGCTGTTGCCGGCGGAAGGCTTCGCGCCGGAGCGCCTGGCACCGTGGTGGACGCGCATCGAGCGCTGGCGTGCCGAGGACTGCCTGGCCTTCGAGCCGAAGGCCGGTTCGATCCTGCCGCAGCAGCTGATGAGCTCGCTGCAGCGCGCCATTGCCGGCCGCGACGCCATCGTGTCGACCGACGTGGGCCAGCACCAGATGTGGGCCGCGCAGTACCTTCGCTTCGACAGCCCGCGCCGATGGCTCACCTCCGGCGGGGCGGGCACCATGGGCTACGGGTTGCCCGCCGCCATCGGCGCGCAGATCGGCCACCCCGGCGCGCTCACGGTGTGCGTGAGCGGCGATGCATCGGTGCTGATGAATATCCAGGAGCTGTCCACTGCCGTGCAGCACCGCGCGCCGGTGAAGCTCGTGCTGAGCAACAACGGCTACATGGGCATGGTGCGGCAGTGGCAGGAGCTGAACCACGGCAACCGCCTGAGCCACAGCTGGAACGAGGCGCTGCCCGACTTCGTGGCGCTGGCCAAGGCCTTCGGCTGGGGCGCGCGGCGGGTGTCCGACCCGGCGGAGCTGGAGGACGCGCTGGCCGAGTGCCTCGCGAGCGAAGGGCCGTTCTTTCTCGACGTGCAGGTGGAAGCGCAGGAGAACTGCTTTCCGATGATGCCCTCGGGGCATGGGCACCACCGGGTGATGCTGGCGAAGGACCGGTGGTACGAGGAGGTTTGACGGTCTTGTTCCCTCTCCCGGAGGGAGGGGGGAGCAGTGCGCGTCAGACGCTCTGCAGCCGGACGTCGCTCGCCGGGATGGCGTTGAGTTCGGCCCAGTCCATCTCTTCCTCGAGCTGGTGGTAGACGTCGTCCTCGATCTGACCGCCATGCCGCAGCGCATCGAGCGCGCGGCGCTGAGCGCGGATCGCCGCGGCGCGCAGCCGGTCGTGCGCCGTCTTCGCCTGTGGCTGCTGCGTGTCCTGCGCCAAGGTGCGTGCCGCACGGTACTCCTCGCGCACCGCTGCGGCTTCGCCGCCGGTCTCGGCTTCGAGGGCGGCGAGCGCCGCATCCATCATCGTGGTGCGCGCCAGCGAGATCTCCCTTTCGAGCGAATCGTCGGGTGCGATCTTCAGTGCCTTGATGAGCGGCCCGATGGTGAAGCCCTGGATCACCAGCGTGCCCAGCACCACCGCGAACGCTGCGAGCACGATGAGGTCGCGCCCCGGAAAGTCCTCCGGCAGCGCGAAAGCCGTGGCAAGCGTCACCAGCCCGCGCATGCCCGACCAGCCGATCAGCAGGTTGATGCGCCTGGACGGAAGGGGAACGTCGCGTCCTCGCGCGATCAGGCCCAGCTTGTACCTGCGCATGGCCGCGCCGTAGACCTGCACCCATGCCACCCGCACCGCGATGACCAGCACCAGCACGAGGCCGGCGAACTCCAGCGCGTGGGCGAGCTGCGGCCCCGACAGCCGCGTGAGGATGCCGCGCGCCTGCAGCCCCATCAGGAAGAAGGCCAGCACGTTGAGCGTGAATACCACCGCGCCCCACACAGCGTACGAATGCACGCGGTCGCGCGGCGCATGGCGCTTCGGCGCGAACTGGCCCAGCGTCATGCCGAAGGCCACCACCGAGATGATGGGCGACAGGTGCAGCCGCTCGGCCACGATCCACGCGCCGAAGGTCATCACGAACTGGAAGATGATGGCCGAGCGCGTGCCCGCGAAGAGCGGCGCGCCGAAATGCAGGTTGAGCTTGGCGAAGGCGAAGCCCACCAGCGCGCCGCCCGGCACCGCCACCAGCAGCATCGGCAGCGAGCTCGACATGGGCACGTGCGCCGCGCCGGCCGCCGACACCGCCACGCCGAAGACCAGCAGCGCCACCGCGTCGTTGAGCAGGCTCTCGCCGTTGATGATCGACAGCGTGCGCCGCGGAATGCGGAACTGCTGCATCACCGCCGCCGCGGCCACCGCGTCGGGCGGAGCGACGATGGCGCCGAGCGTGATCGCCGCAGCCAGCGGCAGCCCCGCGAAGGCCCAGCCGGCCCATGCGACCACGGCCGTGGTCAGCAGCACCGCCACCAGCACCAGCGAGACCAGCGGCATCCAGTTGCGCCGCAGCTCGCGCGGCGAGGTGTCGAAGGCCGAGTCGAGCAGCGCGGGCGCGATGAAGAGAGCCAGCGCCAGGTGCGGATCGAGGCTGATATGCGGCACCCACGGCATTGCGCCGAGTGCCACGCCGGCCAGCGCAAGCATCGATGGATAGGGCAGCGCGAGACGCCGCGAGAGCTGAAGCAGCAGGCAGGCGGCGACCAGCATGACGAGCACGTTCTCGAAGATGTCCATCGGGGCCTCGGTCTTGGTGTTGTTTGCCCCGAATACTAAGAGCTCGGGTCGCCCCGTCCGATAAAAAAAGGGGCCGCTGCGGGCCCCTTCACTTCCTGGTCAGTGCGTCAACGCATCAGGACTTGGCGAACGCCAGCAGGTCGGCGTTGAACTTGTCCTTGTGCGTGTCGGTCAGGCCGTGCGGCGCGCCGGGGTAGACGATCAGCTTGTTGTTCTTCACCAGCTTGGCCGAGGCCAGGCCGGCCGCGCCGATGGGCACGATCTGGTCGTCGTCGCCGTGCACGATGAGCGTGGGCACGTCGAACTTCTTCAGGTCCTCGGTGAAGTCGGTCTCCGAGAAAGCCTTGATCGAGTCGTAGGTGTTCTTGTGGCCGCCCAGCATGCCCTGCGCCCACCACGAGTCGATGAGGCCCTGCGACACCTTGGCGCCGGGGCGGTTGAAGCCGAAGAAGGGGCCCGAGGGCACGTCCTTGTAGAACTGCGAGCGGTTCGCCAGCTGTGCCGCGCGCAGGCCGTCGAACACTTCGATCGGCAGGCCGCCGGGGTTGGCGGCGGTCTTCAGCATCAGCGGCGGCACGGCGGAGATCAGGGCCGCCTTGGCCACGCGCTTCGTGCCGTGGCGGCCGATGTAGCGCGCCACCTCGCCGCCGCCGGTCGAGAAACCGACCAGGATGGCGTTCTTCAGGTCCAGCGTCTCGATGACGGTGGCGAGGTCGTCGGCATAGGTGTCCATGTCGTTGCCGTTCCACGGCTGGCTCGAGCGGCCATGGCCACGGCGGTCATGGGCGACGGTGCGGAAACCTTGCGATGCGAGGAACAGCATCTGCGATTCCCAGCTGTCGGAGTTCAGGGGCCAGCCGTGGCTGAACACGACGGGCTGGCCGGTGCTGGGGCCCCAGTCCTTGTAGTAGAGCTCGGTGCCGTCCTTGGTGACGATGATGTTCTTGCTCATGGGTTGCTTTCCTTTCGAAGAGGCGTGGGCCGCGCCCGATGCGGGCGCGGCGGTGGAAGCGGCGGATGCCGCGCTTGAGAAGCCGGCGCCCACGAGGGCTCCGGCTGCGACGGAGGCACCGCCCAGCAGCAGGCTGCGGCGGGTCGGTGCGGTGTTGGTTGGGGACTGGTTGTGTTCCGGGGTCATGGTGCTGTGCTTTGGGTGGCTGGTCGAGGGAAGGAATGGAGTAAGAAAGATCGCATGAATTAATATCGTATGCGATGTATTTGGCCGGAAAAAGCAGGAACGGCAAAGCGATCGGGCATCACGCGTTCCTGTCGAGGCTGGCGCGCATTTCCAGCAGCTGGGTGCGCAGCGCGCCGATCTGGTCGGGGGAAAGCTCCATGGCCTGTGCCACGCAACCCGGCAGCCCTCGCGCCTTCGTGCGCAGCGCGCGGCCATCGGCCGTGAGCGACACGATGACCTGGCGCTCGTCCCTTGAGGAGCGAGCGCGCTGGATCAGTCCGCGGGCTTCGAGCCGCTTGAGCAGAGGGGTGAGGGTGGTGGTTTCCAGCGCGAGGCGCGAGCAGATCTCGGAGACGTTGATCTCGTCCTTCTCCCACAGCACGAGCATGACAAGGTACTGCAGGTAAGTGAGGTCCAGGTCGCGCAGCAGGCCGCGATACACCTTGTTGAGGCTCAGCATCGTCGAGTAGACGGCGAAGCAGAGCTGCTCGTCGAGCGCCAGCGGATTGCTCGCGGAGGCGTCGGCTGGTTGGGCGGTGGAGCGCTTGGCTGGCATGGCGCGAATATTAGATCGCATGCGATCTAATGGCAAGCGATATTTTCTGTCGCGCGGTCAAGCGGCCATGCAGCCGTCTCAGTCCGGCGATCTGCGGAAGGCCCCGGGCGGAACGCCGAACCGGCTCCTGAAGCTGCGGCTGAAGTGGCTCGCATCGCCGAAGCCGTTGCGATAGGCGATCTCCGAGACGCTCAGGTGATCGAGGCGCCGGTTCTGCAGCTCGTCCTTCGCGCGCTCCAGGCGACGCATCTTCAGGTAGGCGCCGTACTGCGTGCGCTGCATCTCGAACAGGCGATGCGTGAGCCGTCTCGAAATGCCGAGTTCCCTCGAGACTGCATCCACGGACAGCTCCGGATCGCCCAGGTGCGCCTCGATGAACGCTGCGAGCCGCTGCCAGCGGTCGCGCTCGCGCCGCTTGCCGTCGGCGGCATCGTCATCGATGGATTCGCAGTAGGCCGCGGCCAGCAGCGAAACGAAGGACTGCTCGGAAAAGTAGGCAAGCGCCGGCGCAACCTGTGCCGAGCCCGGAAACACATGCCCCATGTGCGAGCGCGCTGCCTCGGCCAGGCGCGAATCCGCCTGCGCGAGAGAGGGCACGAAGCGATCGTGCAGGTCGGCGTAGATGCCGAAGAACCGGTCGGAGGGCACGCGCAGCATCACCAGCTTGCCGGATGAGTTCAGCGTGCAGGTCGAGGGGAGCCGTGTCGTGCGGAAAGTGATGTCGCCCTTGCGGAAGGCCATGCGTCGCCCGCCCTGGTCGATGGTGCCTTCGCCTTCGACGGCGATCATGGCAAGCACGTCGCCCGCACCGCCGATGGAGGCCAGGGCAGAGTCGTGTCGCACGGCCAGCGGCGTCGACGAGAAGCTGATCGCCAGCCCGCCGCCCACGAGGCGGCAGGCTTCGAGGCTCATGCTCGGGTTGCTGTCCCGCACGCTGAGCTCGCCGGGATAGACCAGCGAATCGAGCGCGTTCGAGTAGCCCTGCACGTCGCCCGGATAGAACGAGCGGAAGCGGGGCGCGAAGCTCAGGTCGGAGGCTGCTGTCGTGTCGTGGTGCATGGGTGGGGCTCCTGCCGTCGGCCCGCACGCTTCATGCCAGGCGGGGCGGCCGGTGCAGTCTAGGCAGCCATCCGTTGCGCACGGGCTAAGACTTTCCACTAGTTGGCACGCTGGATCAATGCGCGTGCACCCAGGCGCAAGAGCCAACAAGGGGCTGCTTCTTACATTGGCCGCACCCCCCCACGAACGCACAGGAGCCACAGCGTGAGCGACACGAGCCCAGGAAGACACGACACCCCCGCACCGTCCCTCGACGGCCTCAGCTACGGCAACTGGACCGAGGCCGAGAAGCTCGCGCTGAGCTGCCGCATCCTCGCGAAGGAGGGCCACTCCGAAACCCTGGCCGGACAGGTCACCGTGCGGCAGCCGGACGGCACTTTCCTCACCACGCCGCTCGCGCACGCCTTCGGCGAGATTCGCCCGGAATCGGTGATGCGCATCGACGATTCGCTGCGCGTGCTGGAAGGCCGCGGCGTGCCCAACCCGGCGGTGCGCTTCCACCTGTGGGTCTACAGGCGCAGGGCGGACGTGAACTGCGTGATCCACACGCATCCGCCGTACGTGTCGGCACTGTCGATGACCGGCGAGCCGCTGCAGATCGCGCACATGGACGCCACCCCCTTCTTCGACGACTGCGCCTTCCTGCCCGAGTGGCCCGGCCTGCCGATCGCCGACGTCGAGGGCGAGATCATCTCGGCCGCGCTGGGCGGCAAGCGCTGCGTGCTGCTCGCCAACCACGGCTTCCTGGCCGCCACCTCGAGCATCGAGGAGTCGCTCTACATGTCGGTGCTCATCGAGCGCGCGGCGCGCAACCAGTTGATCGCGCAGTCGGCCTACGGCCGGCTCAAGCTGGTGGACCCGGTGCTGGCGAAGGAGTCGCACGATTTCCTGCTGCAGCGGAGCATCGTCAACGCCAGCTTCGCGATGTTCGCGCGGCAGATCACCGGGGATCGCCCATGAACAGCATCGCGCCCCCGCTGCAGGGCACCGCCGGAAAGAAGCACCAGAGCGTGTGGAAGATCGGCGCCGCCACCATGGTCGGCACGGCCATCGAGGCTTTCGACTTCCTCGCCTACGGCACCGCCGCGGCGCTGGTGTTCAACAAGCTCTTCTTTCCCAACTTCGACCCCACCGTCGGTACGCTCGCGGCCTTCGGCACCTTCGCGAGCGGCATGCTCGCGCGTCCGCTGGGCGGCATCATCTTCGGGCACTACGGCGACAGGCTGGGCCGCAAGTCGATGCTCACGCTGAGCCTGCTGATGATGGGCATCTGCACGGTGCTGATCGGGCTGCTGCCGACCTACGAGTCGATAGGCCTGTGGGCCGCGGTGCTGCTCGTGCTGCTGCGCATCGGCCAGGGCCTGTCGTTCGGCGGCGAGCTCGGCGGCGCGATGCTGATGGCGGTGGAGCATGCGCCGCCCAAGTGGCGCTCGCTGGTCGGCAGCATGCCGCAGATGGGTGCGCCCATCGGTGTGCTGCTGTCCTCGGGTGCCTTCGCGCTGGTCACGCAACTGCCCGAGTCCAGCTTCCTGAGCTGGGGCTGGCGGCTGCCATTCCTCGCGAGCGCGGTGCTGATCGTGCTGGGCGTGTTCATCCGCATGAAGGTGGAGGAGTCGCCCGAGTTCATGCAGGTCAAGGTCCACCGCAAGACGGCGGTGCTGCCGGCGCGCGAGGTGGTGGTGGCGCACCTGAAGCCGCTGCTGCTGACCATCGGCGGCAAGCTGGCCGAGGTGACGCTGATCTACACGGTGCTGGTGTTCTCGATCTCGTACGCGACCAGCCGGCTGGGCTTTTCGCGCTCCGACGCGCTGCATGCGCTGATCGCCGGTTCCGCTGCGATGGTCTTCACCATTCCGGCCAGCGGCTGGCTCGCGGACAAGGTGGGCGCGCGGCGGCTCTACGTGTTCGGCGGGCTGCTGCTGGCACTGATGGCGGTGCCGCTCTTCCAGGCCATCGGCAGCGGATCGCTCACGGCCTACACGGTGGCGATGGTGCTGGCGCTGTCGCTCAACTACCCGCTGATGTTCGCGCCGCAGTCCAATCTCTACGCCGCGCAGTTCCCGGCGGAGCTGCGCTACTCGGGCATTTCCATCGGCATCCAGTTCGCGGCGGCCATCGGTGGCGGGCTGGCGCCGATCATCGCGGCCACGCTGGTCGCGAAGTACTCGAGCATCGTGCCGGTGGGCGTCTATGTCGCGGTGCTCGGCGTGGTGGCGGCGGTCTCGGCCTGGCTGATGCGCCCCACGGTGAACGAGTGAACGGCGAAAGGGGCGCTGCTCAGGAGTGCCCGTCCACCCGCATCTGGAACAGGAAGTAGGGCGGTATGCAGGCGCCGCGTCCCTCGGGCTGGCCCTCGGCCTGCGCGCAGATGTAGTCGTCGCGGCACGCCTGCTGCGCCGAGCAACTGCGCAGGTTGCCGGGGCGCGTGTGCTTCGCCAGGCATTCGCCGAAAGGCTTCTTCGCGGCCAGGCAGCTGTTGAAGTCGCTGAGGATGGCGATGCCGCCGCAGGTGCCGTTCCTGTCGTTCGGATCGCAGGGGCCCGAGCACATGCCGCCGGGGAAGCCGACCGAGGTTTTCTCGCACACGGAGAGGAGGCCCTCGCAGGAAATGCGAGGCAGCTTCTCTGCGCGGTCCAGCCATGGGTTGGCGGATTGGGTGATGCGCGTGGGCTCGCAGCGTGCGCCGACCGTGGGCTTCTCGGCCACTGTGCCGGCGTCGTCGGGTTCGGCCAGCGGGCGGAACGGGTCAGGCCGTTGCGTCGACAGCGACGCCTGCACATAGGTGCCGCGGCGTGCAAGTTCGTCCTGCACATGAGGCGAATGCGGCACCGCGAGCGCGTTGCCCGTGGTGAACGTGCGCGATGCGCCGCGCCGGTCCACGCCCAGCAGGTGAAAGCCCGCGACCGCGCGGCTCTGGTGGCAGCCCATGCAGCTCAGGTCGTCGAGGCGGCGCAGCACGGCCTGCGGCGATTGCAGCGTGCGGCTGCCCGCGACGGCCTGCCACTCGCCCGGCGCGAAGACCTGCGCGAAGGGTCGGTTCGCCAGCCGTTCGAGTCCGCGCGGCGCGACCGAGATCGCTTCGGTCGCGAGGAACTTTTCAGGTATCCGCAACGTGGCTTCGTCCAGCGCCCGCAGGTTCGCGGGCTGCTGCAGCCATTGCTCCAGCTCCTTGCGCAGCGGGGCGTTGGCCTTCAGCTTCGCGACGTCGGGCGTGTTCTCCAGCGGCGCCACGTCGAAGCGCTTCGCCGGCGCGTTCCAGCGGAAGGCGCGCAGCATGTATTCGGCATGGCCGCCCAGGTCGGGCCGCACCGCCGAAGGCCAGCGCACGCTCTGGAGGTTGGTCGTTACTTGCGCGATGCGCGCGTGCTCGAGGCGACGCGGCGCCAGCGGACCGTCGGCCGACACCAGCCAGCGGCCCAGCGCCTCGTCGGCCATCGAGGCCTGCGGCGGCTGCCAGCGCTTCGCGGCGCTCGCACAGCTGCCGTCCGCATCGGGCGCATCGCCGCGCAGCTCGACGTTGACCGTCATCGGCAGGCGCGACTGCATCTCGGCCGTGCGGTAGGCCAGCCGGTACACGAGCCGTGTCTCGCCGCACGCGCCATCCTGGAAGGGCCTGCGGTCCATGCGGTTGGCCACGCCAACGAGTTCGAAGAAGGCGTCGGGGCTCGCGAGCCAGCGCGCGTCGAACAACCGGTGCGGATAGCGCGAGACGCCGACGCCGGCCTGCTTGTCTCGCCGCTGGATGCCGGCGAGGCTGGCGCCCAGCGGGTCCGCGATGGAGCGCCAGGCCGGCGCACGCATCAACGCCTGGTTGGTTGTGACGCCATCGGCGGACTGCGCCGTCTCGCCGTTCATCCAGCGCGCGAAGCCGGCGCCGGATTTCTCCGCGGCCTGCAGCGCGGCGGGCGACGTGACGAGCAGCACCGGCTCCGCAGCGTGCACCACGGGCATGGCGAGCGCGACTGTCAGTGCGAGGAGGGCGGCGGGGGGGTGGTGTCGAATGGGTGGCACGCGAACGATTGTGCCGCCGTGCCACCCGCGATCACGCGAAAGCCCGTCCCGCTTCGGGCATTGCCTCGGCGGCATCCAGCGCCGCCAGCGGCCGGGGCGTCGCCGCGAGCAGCGCCTGCGTGTAGGCATGCCGCGGGTCGTCGAACACCGCGTCGCGCGCGCCTTGTTCCACGATGCGCCCGCGCTCCATCACGATCACGCGGTCTGCGATCTGCTCCACGGCCGCGAGGTCGTGGCTGATGAAGAGGCAGGCGAAGCCGTGGTGCTGCTGCAGGCTCTGGAACAGCTTGAGCACCTGCGCCTGGATCGTCATGTCGAGCGCGGACACGGGTTCGTCGGCCACCACGAAGGCAGGCCTGCGCACCAGCGCGCGGGCGATCGCCACGCGCTGGCGCTGGCCGCCCGAGAGCTCGTGCGGGTAGCGCGCGCCGAGGCCGTCCAGGCCCACTTCGTCCAGCGTCTCCTTCACGCGTCGCACGCGCGCGGCCGCATCGAGCTGGGGCAGGTGGCGCAGCGGCTCGGCCACGATGTCCTGCACGCGCATGCGCGGGTCGAGCGAGGAGAACGGGTCCTGGAACACCAGCTGGCAGGCCAGTCTGAAGCGATGCAGCGCGGCGCGGTCGGCGGTGCGCACGTCTTCGCCGCGGAACATGATCTGCCCGGCGTGCGATGGCGCGAGCCGCAAGATGGCACGTCCCAGCGTGGTCTTTCCCGAGCCGCTGCCGCCGACCAGCGCGACCATCTCGCCGGAGTGGATGTCGAGGTCGAGCGAGTCGATCACGCGGATCGGAGGATGCCGTTTGAACAGGCCGGTGCGCGCGCCCGGATAGCTCACGCACAGTCCGCGCACCTGCACCAGCGGCTGTTGCGGTGCGACGGTTTCCGCCCTGGCGGCCTGCCGGCGCGGCAGCGCGTCGACCAGCTTGCGGGTGTAGGTCTGCTTCGGCTCGAGCAGGATGCCGGGCACCTCGCCGGTCTCGACCAGCCGGCCTTTCTCCAGCACGATGGCGCGCTGCGCGTAGCGCCCCACGAGGCCGAGGTTGTGCGTGATGAGCAGCACGGCGGTGCCGTTGTCGCGCGCCAGGCCCACCATCAGGTCGAGCACTTCGCGTTGGCTCAGCGTGTCGAGCGCGGTGGTCGGCTCGTCGGCGATCAGCAGGCGCGGCTTCAGCAGCATCACGCTGGCCAGCATGATGCGCTGGCGCATGCCGCCCGAGAACTCGTGCGGGTAGGCGTGCATGCAGCGTTCGGGGTCGGCGATCTGCACGCGCCGCAGCATGTCGACGATGCGCGTGCGGATTTCCGCCGCCGGCAGCTGCGTGTGCATGCGCAGGCCCTCGGCCATCTGCTCGCCGATGCGATGTACCGGGTTGAGCGAGACCATCGGCTCCTGGAACACCATGCCGATGCCCGGCCCGCGAATGGGCCGCATTGCCTTCGCGTCGCGCGAGGCCAGGTCCTCGCCGTCGAAAACGATGCGCCCGCCGGTCTGCGAGATTCCCGGCGGCAGCAATTGCAGGATGGCGCGCGCCGCCATGGTCTTGCCGCTGCCCGATTCGCCCACCACGGCCAGGAACTCGCCGGCCTTCACTTCGAAGGACAGGTCGTGCACCAGCGGCTGGGTGCCGTGGCGCAGCTCGATCTTCAGGTGCTCGACGGACAGCACGGTCGGGTTCGATGCGGCGCTCATGACTTCTCCGTCCGTGGATCGAGCCGGTCGCGCAGCGATTCGCCCAGCAGGTTGATGCCCAGCAGCGTGAGCGCGATGCACAGGCCTGGCACCACGCACAGCCACACGGCCGAGGCCATGTAGGGCCGGGCGCTAGCGAGCATGTTGCCCCAGGTGGGCGCGGGCGGCGGAACGCCCAGGCCGAGGAAGCTCAGCGCGCTTTCCGACAGCAGTACCCAGCCGAACATGCTGGTGGCCAGCACCGCCACCGGCGCCATGCAGTTGGGCAGCACATGGCGCCACATGGTGTAGAGCTCGCCGTTGCCGATCATCCGCGAGGCCTCGACATACTCGCGCTCGCGCAGCGACAGCACCGTGCCGCGCACCACGCGCACCACCGAGGGCGCATAGGCCAGGCTCAGCGCCAGCACGATGCCCCACTTGTTGGCGCCGACGATCACCATCACGCCCAGCGCCAGCAGCAGGCCCGGAAAGGCCAGCAGCGTGTCGTTGAAGGCCATCAGCACGCGATCGGTCCAGCCGCGCACGAAGCCCGCTACCACGCCGACCACCAGGCCCATGGCGGTGGCCAGCGTCACCGTCAGCAGCGCCACCAGACAGCTGGTGGCCGCGCCCTGCATGGCGCGGCTGGCCACGTCGCGGCCGAACTCGTCGGTGCCGAGCCAGTGCGCCAGCGAGGGCGACTGCAGCTTGGAGCGCAGGTCGATGCCCACCGGGTTGTAGGGCGTCCACAAGGCCGCCACCACGGCCGTGGCCAACAGCGCCGCGATGAGCACGCCGCCGATGAGGGTATGGGTCTTGAACTTCTTGGTCACTGCACCGAGACCCGCGGGTCGAAGAGGGGGTAGCACATGTCGACGATCAGGTTGATGACGACGTAGATGCACGCGGTGAACAGCAGGCAGCCCTGCAGCACCGGATAGTCGCGCGCGAAGATCGAGTCGATCATCAGGCGGCCGAGGCCGGGCAGCGTGAACACCGTCTCCAGTACCGCGATGCCGCTGAGCAGGTGCCCGAGGATCAGCCCGATCATGGTGAGCGTCGGGTTGAAGGCGTTGGGCAGCACGTGGCGGCGCAGCACCTGCGACTCTGGCACGCCCTTGGCGCGTGCATGCGTCACGTATTCGAGCCGCAGGATCTCGATGGTGCTGGCGCGCGACATGCGCGTGAGCACGCCGGTCTCCACCAGCAGCAGCGTCGCGATGGGAAGGATCACGTAGAGCACGCCCTGCGAGAAGTTCTCCGACATGGGCACGTAGCCCACCACCGGCAGCCAGCCCAGGTACTGGCCGAAGAACATCAGCAGCAGCAGGCCCAGCCAGAAGCTGGGCACCGAGAGCATCAGCGTGGCCGCGCCGATGATGGCGAGGTCGGTGGGCTTGTCCTTGCGCCAGGCGGCAACGAGCCCGGCGGGCACCGCGATCAGCGAGGCCAGCGCCACCGCGACCAGCACGATGACCGCGCTGACGTGGAAGCGCTCCCAGATCAGCGGCAGCACCGGCAGGCCGTTGGTGGTCGAGAGGCCCAGGTCGCCGGTCACCGCGTGGCGCAGCCACACGAGGTACTGCACGGGCAGGGGCTGGTCCAGCCCCATCTGGTGGCGCATCAGCTCGAGCTGCGCGGGGTCGGCGCCTTCGCCCAGCATCAGCAGCACCGGGTCGCCCGGAATCAGCCGCATCAGGGTGAAGACCGCGATGGAGACCAGCAGCAGCGTCGGGATCGTCATCGCGATCCGGCGCAGGAGGTAGGCGGGCATTGCTCGCGAGATCCCGCTCAGCCGGCGGCGGCCAGCCGCACGTTCCAGAACCTCGGCTTGGCCGGCGCCCAGCCCTTGAAGCCGGTCACGCTCTTGCGCATGGCGGTGGCGTCGCTGGCGTTGAAGAGCACGATCATCGGCACGTCCTGCAGCATCTGCTTGTGCATCTCGTCGAAGAGCACCTGGCGGCGCGCCTTGTCGCGCGTGACCATCGATTCGGTGAGGCGCGCCTGGGCATAGGGGCTGTCCCACACCTTGCGCGGCTGGGTGGCCTTGTCGCCCGACACCATCTCGTAGTTGAGCGAGGGGTCGATGCGCGCCGAGTAGATGAAGGCCATGCTCTGGTACTGGCCCTTGGTGTAGCGGTCGAGCTGCGTGGCCCAGTCGAGCACTTCGAGTTCGACGTTGATGCCGGCCTCGGAGGCCATGGCCTGCACCAGCACTGCCGCCGAGTACAGCGCCTCGTAGCGCTTGTTGGCGATCATGCGGATCGGCTGGCCACGGTAGCCGGCCTCGGCGAGCAGCTTCTTCGCGGCGGCGAGGTCGCGCTTGAAGCCGCTGCCCTGCACGGCGTCGTAATACGGGCTCGAAGAGGGCACCACCGAGTTGTTGACGGCCGAGAGGCCCTCGGTGACGGAGCGGGCGATTTCCGGCGTGTCGAGCGAGAGCGCCAGCGCGCGCCGGACGCGCACGTCCTTCAGCACCGGGTCGTTGGTCTGCAGCAGCAGCCCGACCATGGTCATCACCGGCGTGGTGTCGACCAGCACGTCGCTTCGCTTGCGCATCTCGACCACGTCGGCCGGACTGGGGCTGACGAAGGCGTCGATGCCGCCGCTGTAGAGCGCGGCCTTGGCCGCGGCCGAGTCGGGAATGACGACGAAGCGCAGGTTCTCGACTTCCGCCTTCTTGCCGCCGGTGAGGCCGTCGCGCGGCTCTGCGCGCGAGCTGTAGCCGTCGAAGCGCGTGAGCTCGACGTACTGGCCGCGCTTCCATTCCTTGAGCTTGTAGGGGCCGGTGCCCACCGGTTCCTTCCAGGCGCCGTCGGGGCCGACCGAGCTGCGGTGCAGGATGGCGGCGCCGCCGCAGTCGGGGCGCGCCATCATCGTGAGGAAGAGGGCGCTGGCGCGCTCCAGTTTGAACACCACCGTCTTCGGATTGGGCGCTTCCACCGAGAGCACCTTGGTCATGCCCTTGCCGTCGAACTCGGGCAGGCAGCGCCAGCCGCTGGTGGGTTTCAGGTAGCGCTGCCAGTTCCAGACCACGTCGTCGGCGGTGAGAGTGGCGCCGTTCTGGAACTTCACGCCGTCGCGCAGGGTGAAGGTGTAGGTCAGGCCGTCGGCCGAAGTGTCGACCTTGCTCGCGAGCATGGGGCCCACCGAGGTGTCCTCGCGCAGCGCGACCAGCCCTTCGCCCACATGCAGCAGCACGTTGTCGGTGTTGTCGTCGCGGTTGCCGCCAGGGTCGGTGGTGCGGATGTCGGAGTTGATCTGGATGCGCAGTGTCTGGCCCGTGCCCACGGCGGGCTGGGCGGAAGACGAGGCCGCGGCGGCGAGGCCCAGTGCCAGGGCGGCGATTCGACGTGCGGAACACGGACGAGAGGGCGGGCGAGAAGGGGGGACGGGGACTTTCTTCATGGCAACACTCCTGGCATGGGCTGGGCGGTCGATAGAGCGGTCGGACTCAGAGGGAATATTCGGTGAAGCGGTGTTCCTTGAAGGGCGCTGGGGCGATGCGCATCTTTCGTGCCGCCGGGTCCATCACGATGGTCGCCACCGTGGCGGAAGATGCCCCGCCGGGGCCCGCGCTCGGGCTGCGGCACACGGCGCGCGGCGCGCCGAAGCGGTCCTGCAGCGCGTCGAGCACGTCCTGTTCGGTGAGGAGGGCGGCAGCGCGCTTGTTCTGAAGCGCCTCGGTCACGCGGCGGTCGCGGTAGAGCGAGTCGGGCGTGGTCTCCAGGCTGCGGTCCACCACGCGCGCGAGTGCAGCGGGCGTCTTGAAGTGGTTCGCGTGCACCAGGATGCCGGCCTCGGGCTGCTGCCAGAACACCTGCTCGGGGCAGGTCTCCAGGCTCACGGCCTCGCCGTCGGCGTGCGTGAGGATCATGTTGTTGGAGATTGAGCGCGCCGTGCGGCACACCACGCCGAGCGCGTTGGCGTACAGCTCCGACTGCAGGATGCCGCGGCGGATGAGCGCCAGCGGCACGCCCTGTTGCCGGCCGTCGCTGTCGGCCTTGATGAAGTTGCCGGTGACGGCGATGCCCGCGCTGTTGAGGCCGGCGCGCGCGAGTGTGCCCGCCTCGGCGAAGGTCAGCATCGACGGGCCCTTGGCCGGCTGGATGCGCAGCACCACGCCGAGCTCCAGGCTCTCGATGCGCCAGTCCCAGTTCTGCGCGTGGATGAGCCTGCCTTCGCGCGCGGCCGAGGGCATGACCACCACGCCGGTGCAGCCGTCGGGCGGCTCGGTCGCTTCGAGCTGCTGGAAGGCGTAGAGCATCTCGCTACGCGCATTGAGCGCCACGATGTCTTCCGGCGGCACGCCCGCGCCCTCGGCCACGCCCTCGATCTCGCGCAGCATGCCGGCGTCGAAGGCTTCGATCATCGGCATGAAACGGCGGGCCAGCGCGCGGGTGCGGTCCCAGTTCAGGCCCACGCGCTCGAAGGCGGCGCGGTAGGTGCGAAGGCTCAGGTCGATGCGCTCGCCGGCGGCGCGGCCGTACTGCTGGCCGCACTGGCGCGCGTCGCCTTCGATGTCGTAGAGGGGAAAGGATTCGATGTCCATCTCGTTCGTGCTTTCCGGGGTGTTCAGGCCGCGGCGCTCGCGGGCTGGACGGTTTGCTTGATGGCCGCGCGCAGGGTGTCGACGATCTGGTCGACGTGCCGGCGCTCCAGCGTGAAAGGCGGCGACAGCGCGATGGTCTCGCCCACCGGGCGCACCAGCAGGCCGTTGTCCAGGCAGTGCTGCGCCACGGCTTGCGCATGCATGCCGGGGCCCGAGGCCCAGGCCTCCAGTTCCACGCCGCCGAGCAGGCCGAGGTTGCGGATGTCGATCACGCCCGGCAGGCCGCGCAGTGCGTGCAGGCATTCCTCGAAATAGGGCGCCAGCGCGGCCGACTGGGCGATCAGGCCGTCCTGTGTGTAGGCGTCGAGCGTGGCCAGGGCCGCGGCGCAGGCCAGCGGATGGCCCGAGTAGGTGTAGCCGTGCGAGAGCTCGACGGCGCTGACGCTGCCGTGCATGAAGGCGTCGTGCACCTCGTCGCGCATCAGCACCGCGCCCATGGGCACCGCGCCGTTGGTCAGGCCCTTGGCGGTGGTGATGAGGTCGGGCGTCACGCCGAACAGGTCGGCCGCGAAGTTGGTGCCCAGGCGGCCGAAGCCGGTGATGACCTCGTCGAAGATCAGCAGGATGCCGTGTTTGTCGCAGATCTCGCGCAGGCGCCTGAGGTAGCCGCGCGGCGGCGGCAGTACGCCGGTGGAGCCGGCCACGGGCTCCACGATGACGGCGGCTACGGTCGACGGGTCGTGCAGCGCGAGCAGGGACTCGAGCGCGTCGGCCTTGTCGATGCCGTGCCCGGGTTCGCCGCGCGAGAAGGCGTTGCGCGCCAGGTCGTGCGTGTGCGGCAGGTGGTCCACGCCGTTGAGCAGCGGGCCGAAGGTGCTGCGCTGGCGCCCGATGCCGCCGACCGAGATGCCGCCGAAGCCCACGCCGTGATAGGCGCGCTCGCGGCCGATGAGGCGGTAGCGGCCGGCGTTGCCGCGTGCGCGGTGGCAGGCCAGCGCGATCTTCAGCGCGGTGTCGACCGACTCCGAACCGGAGTTGGTGAAGAACACGTGGTTCATGCCGGCCGGCGCCATTTCCGAGAGGCGCTGCGCCAGCGTGAAGGCGGCGGGATGGCCGATCTGGAAGCTCGAGGCGTAGTCGAGCACGTCGATCTGCGCCTTCAGCGCGGCGCTGATGCGCGGGTTGCGGTGCCCGGCGTTCACGCACCACAGGCCCGCGATGCCGTCGAGCACGCGGCTGCCGTCGGCCATGTCGTAGTGCACGCCTTCGCTGCCGACGATCAGGCGCGGCGATTGCTTGAACTTGCGGTTGGGGGTGAAGGGCATCCAGTACGCGTCGAGCGACGCGGGGGAGGCGAGGGTGTCGGCTTGGGCCACGAGATGGTTCTCCGTTGGAAAGCGACCCGGCTCGGGTCGTCGTGGGGCCGATCTTGAAACTCAAATTGTATTTTTGGCACGATATGTACATGGTTTTTCCGGGCCAAAAATACAAAACCGGGTTGATGATCGCTCCCGAGGAGTCCACCGCGATTCCGGAGAACCCTGGATGGACGCATCACAGATATGAGCAAGTCGCTTGTGCCGATCCCGCCGCTCACTCAGCGCGTGAGCCGCTACATCCTCGACCAGGCCCTGGCCGGCGGCTACGAGAACGGCCGCCACCTCACCGAGGCCGAGCTCGCGGGCCGGCTCGGCATTTCGCGCACGCCGGTGCGCGCCGCGCTGCGCTTCCTGCACGAACGGGCCCTGCTGGCGCACGTGCCGAACCGCGGCTACACCCTGGTCGCCGATCGCGACGCACTGAACCGCGCGCGGCGCGAGATGCCCGAGGACGAGGAGAAGACGCTCTACTACCGGCTGCTGCGCGATCGCCTCGCCGGCAAGCTGCCGACGCGCGTCAACGAACTGGAGCTCGCGCAGGCCTACGCGGTGCCGCGCCCGCTGCTTCGCACCGTGCTCACCACGCTGCTGCAGGACGGCGTGCTGCGCGGGCGCCACTACCAGCGCTGGGAGTTCACCGAAACGCTGGATTCGGTCGAGAGCGAGCGCGAGAGCTACAGGTTCCGGCTCACGGTCGAATGCGCCGGCCTGCGCGAGCCCGGCTTCAAGGTCGACCAGCAGCGGCTGCTGGCCTGCCGCGAGCGGCAGCAGGGGCTGTTGGCCCAGGCCTCGCGTTATTCATGGATGGATTTCTTCGAGGCCAACGCGCAGTTCCACGAACTGCTGGCCAGCGCCTCGGGCAACCGCTTCTTCCTCGACGCGGTGCAGCAGCAGAACCGGCTGCGCCGCATGTCGGACCTGTCGGACTATCCGCTGGTGAACATCGACCTGCTCCACAAGTCGTGCCACGAGCACCTTGAAATACTCGACGCGGTGGAGCGCAACGACCTCGGCACCGCCGCGGAGCACATGCGGCAACACCTCAGCCGCGCCAGCGACCTGCTCGAGCGGCGGGTGATGGGCGTGCTGGGCGACTGACCGATCAGTGCGCCATCAGCGGCGCGGGCTGATGTTCAGATTGCTGCAGAAGTCGTAGAAGGCTTCGAGCTGCAGCGACTTGTCGAATACCGCGTCGACGCCGGCGGACAGCGCGCCTTCGCGCACCTCGGAGGTCGCGTGGTTCATGAGCACCACCGTGCGCTGCTCCGGCAGCTTGTGCTCGTTGAGGTATTGCGCCACGGTGAGCCCGTTGCCCTCGGCCAGGAACACGTCGATGACCGCGGCGTCCCAGCCCCCGGGGTTGTCCTTGAACCAGTCGATGGCGTCGCGCGAAGTGGCGGCAGTACCGATCACATTGCATTCGGAGAATTCGTGCAGCCCGTCGGACAGCGTGGTGGCGATCAGGGGGTTGTCTTCTATCAGGTAGATGCGGGTCATCTTGCGTGGTCGGGGCTTCTTGCGGTATTCGTTTTCGTCATGTGCGGCTTGTCTCGGGCCGACGCGGTGATTCTCTCCATCGGGGCCGCGCGGCGAGTCGGACAACGCCGTCACCTGCCGTAGCGGATCACCGGCGCGCGCGGTACCGCGTGCCATACTGGCCGCGTGTGTATTCACGTGGCGCGGCAGCCATCGAGGAGGAAGAGGGCACATGGTCCAGCAGGCCAAGCGCAGCGCAACCACTGTCGGGGCGATCCTCGCCTCGGCGCGACAGCTTTTCATCGAACGCGGTTTCGCGGCCGTCAGCATCGATGACATCGCGGCCGGCGCCGGGATCGCGAAGGGCGGTCTCTATCACCACTTCCGTTCCAAGCAGGACATCTTCGAGGCCGTGCTCGACGCAGTGCAGGCGGAGCTCGCGGCGGAACTCGGAACGCGCATCCAGCGCATCGAGGGGCATCGCTCGCCGCACACCATCGCGACCAATCTGCGGATCTACCTGGAAGCGGCCACGCAGGAAGGGCTGCGGCAGCTGATCCTGGTCGATGGCCCCGTGGTGCTCGGCTGGGAGCGCTGGCGCAGCATCGACGACCGTCATTTCATGGCCTCCATCCACAGTGGGCTGGTGGCCATCATGCCGGCGGGCACTGCACCGGTAGAGATCGATGCCGCGACACGGCTGATCGCAGGCGCGGTCGCCGAAGCGGCGCTGGCCTGCGGCGTTGCGCAGGACCCGGTCGCCGCCGTGCAGCTGCATTGCCGGCTGCTCGAAACCATGTTGTGCGGACTGCGGGAGCACGGGGCCGGCGAGCCGCACGATTGACAAACCGACTTCGAGTCGGTAAATTTTCTCCATCAAAAGAACGGATGGAGACAGACATGGTTTTCTCTGGCGCTGCCGCCCCCGGTCTGGCGGGCGAAGAGTTGTTCGCCCGCTATCACGTCGGATGGGAAACGCGCGATCCGGACCGGATCGCATCGCTGCATTCGGAAGACACCTTCTACTGGCTGCATGACGGCTCCGAGCCGGTGCGAGGGCGCGAGGCGCTGCGCCAGTACTGCATCGGCGTGTTCGCGCGCTATCCCTTCACCTTCGAGCTGCGCCGCAGTCTGTTCGCCGAACGGCACTGGGTGCTGGAGTGGGTGATGGTGCTGCCGCTGAAAGACACGGCGGGACAGCCGTTCACCGCGCGCGTGGAGATGCTCGACGTCGTCGATTTCAACGAGGCCGGCGAGGTGACGCGCAAGGACGTCTACATGAACGGTGCCCAGTCGCAGGCCGCCTTCGCGCGGGCGGGCATCGCTACAGGCGCAGACCGCCAGCCGCACTAGCTGGCGCAGCCGCGCGCGGCAACCCGGACGAAGAACTTGCTCCCGCATCGGCATTGCCGGATGCGGGCAGGGCAGCGCCACGCCTGCACCCGGCAGGCTCCCCCGTCTCATTCACCAGGAAGAAGGAGCAACGCATGCAAACACGTCCGCATCACACGTTCTGGCCCCGGCGCCTGCCCCGCGCGATGAACGCGCCGCGCACGCCGCTATGGGACAACCTCGCGGTCAACGCCCGTCGCTTCCCCGACAAGGCGGCGTTGATCTTCATGGGGAGCACCATGAGCTATGCGCAGCTGTGGTCCGCCGTCGAGCGCTTCGCGGGCCACTTGCACGAGATGGGCGTGCGCAGGGGCGACCGCGTGATGCTGGCGATGCAGAACTGCCCGCAGCTGGTCGCTGCCCATTTCGCGATCCTGCGCGCCGATGCGGTGGTGGTGCCGGTCAATCCGATGAACCGGGCCGAGGAGCTGAAGCACTTCATCGTCGACCCCGATGCGCGGGTGGCGGTCGCCACGGCCGACCTCGCAGTCGAACTCGCGAAGGCCAGCGACGCGCTGCCGGAGGGGCAGCGCCTGCGCCACCTGGTCGTCACGCAGTTCACCGATGCATTCGATCCCGCCGCGCTGCCGGCGGAAGACATGCCCGCGGCCTGGGCGCCCTGGATGCTGACGCGGCGCGATCTTCCGTCCCTGGCCGGCGGCACGGTGCACTGCTGGGCGGACTGCCTGGCACGCGAGGCCGAACCTCCTGCCTCCGAGGCTGGCGCGGACGACCTGGCCCTGCTGCCCTACACCAGCGGCACGACCGGCCTGCCCAAGGGCTGCATGCTCAGCCACGCGAACGCGATGCACAACGCGATGGCCATCAATGCCTGGGGCAACGTGACGCCGGAGAGCGTGCAGCTGGTGGCGGTGCCGATGTTCCACATCACCGGCATGGTGGGCGTCATGCATGCGGCGATCCTTGCCGGCGTGACCATGGTGCTGATGCCGCGATGGGACCGCGAGCTGGCCGGTCGGCTCATCTCGGCATGCCGGGTGACGCATTGGGCCAACATCCCGACCATGGTCATTGACCTGCTGGCCAGCCCGAACGTCGCGCGCTTCGACCTGTCGAGCCTGGTCTCCATCGGCGGCGGCGGGGCGGCCATGCCGCAGGCGGTGGCGCAGCGGCTGTTCGAGCAGTACGGTCTGCGCTACATCGAGGCCTACGGCCTCACCGAGACCGCCGCGCCCTCGCACTACAACCCGCCCGAGGCGCCCAAGCTGCAGTGCCTGGGCATCCCTTTCATGAGTGTCGACGCGCGCGTGATTGACCCCGAGACGGGCCGTGAAGTCGAACAGGGCGCGATGGGCGAGATCGTCATCCACGGGCCGCAGGTGTTCGGCGGCTACTGGAAGCGCCCGGACGACACCGCGGCCACCTTCATCCAGATCGACGGCAAGTCCTTCTTCCGCTCCGGCGACATGGGACACGTGGACGAGGAGGGCTATTTCTTCGCCACCGACCGGCTCAAGCGGATGATCAACGCCTCGGGCTTCAAGGTCTGGCCGGCCGAGGTGGAGGCGCTGATGTTCCGGCATCCCGCGATCCAGGAAGCCTGCGTCATCGCCACGAAGGACGCCTATCGCGGCGAATCGGTCAAGGCGCTGGTGGTGCGCAAGCCCGCGCAGCCGCCGGTGAGCGAACAGGACATCGTCGACTGGTGCCGGGAGAACATGGCGGCCTACAAGGTGCCGCGCGTGGTGCAGTTCGTCGATGCGCTCCCGAAGAGCGGCAGCGGCAAGGTGATGTGGCGGGCGCTGCAGGAGGCGGAAGCCGCCGCTTCGGCTTGACTGATCCCGGGCGGCGGCGCATGGAAAGGGCCGCGTGAGAAACTAGCGGGCTTGCCGGCCCGGCGTCGGGGCCGGCGACCACAGTCACAGGAAGCCCGCGTTTTGGAAGAGAAGGTCGTCTCCGTTGCCCCGATGATGGACTGGACCGACAGACATTGTCGGTACCTCCATCGCCTGCTGTCGCGTCACGCGCTGCTCTACACGGAGATGGTGACGACCGGCGCGCTGATGCATGGCGACGTGCCGCGGCACCTGCGCTTCAACGCCGAGGAACACCCCGTCGCGTTGCAGCTCGGCGGCAGCGAGCCGGCCGACCTTGCGCACTGCGCGAAGCTCGGCGAGGAGTGGGGCTACGACGAGATCAACCTGAACTGCGGCTGCCCCAGCGAGCGCGTGCAGCGCGGCGCTTTCGGCGCCTGTCTCATGAACGAGCCGCAACTCGTGGCCGACTGCGTGAAGGCGATGGTCGACGTGGTGGGTATCCCGGTCACGGTCAAGCACCGCATCGGCATCGACAAGATCGAGAGCTACGAGTTCGTGCGCGACTTCGTCGGCAAGGTGAGCGAGGCTGGTTGCCGGACCTTCATCGTGCATGCGCGCAACGCCTGGCTGCAGGGCCTGAGCCCGAAGCAGAACCGCGAGATCCCGCCGCTGCGCTACGAGCTGGTGCACCGGCTGAAGCACGAGTTTCCCGACCTGCACATCGCCATCAACGGCGGCATCACCGTCAACGCCCAGGTGCACGAGCACCTGCGGCTGCTCGACGGGGTGATGGTCGGGCGCGAGGCATATCACAACCCCTGGTGGCTGGCCGAGTGGGACGCCGAGTTCTTCGGCGCGAAGGCGCAGCCGCTGACGCGCGAAGAGGTCGAGTCGCTCATGTGCGACTACATGGCCCGCGAGGCGGCGGAGCACGGCACGCACTGGTGGCCGATCGCGCGCCACATGCTGGGCCTGCGCAACGGCCTGCCGGGCGCGCGCCGCTGGCGCCAGGTCTGGAGCGACCACCGGCTCAAGACTCTGCCGGCGCACGAAGTCATGGCGCTGGCCCGCGAGCCGGTCGCCCAGGCTGCCTGAACCTTCCTTTTTCCGCGCGACTTCTGGTCTTTCTTGCGGGCCGCCGCCGACCGGGCGCGGCTCCGTTATCGCTCGCCTGAAACATTGTTCCGAAATTGCTACTTCACGATTAGTGGCGCGTCAACCGTTTTTTGCTGAAGAATGAGGAGCATCAGGGACATAAAAAGGTTTGGAATACATGAGTGACGCGATTGGCGGCAAGGAAGAAGTGAGTGCACTCGCCAGAGGGCTGGCCCTCCTCAGGGTCATCGGAATGGCATCGGCTCCCATAGGCAATCGCGAACTGGCAGACACCACGGGCATTCCCAAGGCCACGGTATCGAGGCTCACTGCCACGCTGGTGAGTGCGGGGTATTTACGACAGTCCCAGGACAGCGAGCGCTTCAGCCTCGGCCCGGCGCTGCTGGACATGAGCAGCCGCTATCTGCGCCATTTCGACCTGCGCACCGTGGCGCGGCCGCACCTGTCGGCGCTGTCCGAGGCGGCGGGCGTCAGCGTGCACCTGGGCGTGCGCGACGAGCTCGACATGCTCGTCATCGATTCGCTGCGGCCCCGCTCGGTGGTCATCAGCTCGCGCATCGAGGTGGGCACGCGCATGACCATCGCCACCTCGGCCGCCGGACGCGCCTACCTCGCGGCGCTGCCCGAGGCGGAGCAGTCCGAGTTGCTGGCGCAGATCCGGGCCGAGAGCGGGGAAAGCTGGGGTGCCATCGAGCCGGGCCTGGTCTCCAGCCTGGACGAGTACGGCTCGCTGGGCTACTGCGGCTCCTTCGGCGAATGGAATCCGCACATCCACGCCATCGGCTTCGCCCTGGAAGGCCCGCGCGGCGAGCGCTATTCGGTGAGTTGCGGCGGCCCGGCCTACCTGCTGCCCAAGGAAACCATGGTGGCGCGCATCGCGCCGCTGCTGCTCGAAACCGCCCAGCGCCTGGCCGGCGAGGTCGGCACGTCGGCCGGGGTCGATGAAAGAGTGGGTGAACGGGCGAGCCGGCCGTCGGCCTAGCGGCTGTTTTCCAGCTTCAGCACATAGCCTTTGCCGCGCACCGTGTGGAGCAGCTTGAGGCCGAATGGATCGTCCAGCTTCTGCCGAAGCCTCAGGATGCCGACAGTGACCATGTTGTCTCGCTCGTCGGCAGCCGACCCCCACACGGCCTGGATCAGCCTGGCACGCGAGAGCACCTGGCCCTTGTGCGTCATCAGCACGTACAGGAGCTCGAACAGCGTGGCACTGAGGCCCAGTTCGGTGTCCTGGCGAAACGCCTTGCCGCGCGTGCGGTCGATCGCCAGGTCCGCCAGCCGCAGGATGGCCGTTTCCGGGCCGCGACCGCGCGAAGCGAGCGCCCAGGCGCGCGCCAGCAGGTCGGCGGGACCATAGGGCTTGACGATGTATTCGGTCGCGCCTTGCGCCAGTCCTTCCAGGCGATCGGCCAGCTGGTCGCGCTGCGTGAGCACGAGGAGCGGGGCATTCGTGCCGCGCCTGACCAGCCGTATCGCGTCATGGGTCGCCGCCGGTTGCACGGCGTCGAGCAGGATCAGCGCGTACGGCTTGCCTGCCGAGAGCCACGCGCCGGCGTCGCATGCGGCGGCCACGTCGACGGTGAAGCCGCATCTGCCGAGCATGCCGCCGAGCTCGTCGCGCACCCTGCTTTCGGATCCGAGGAACAGGACATTCATGGGCGGAAATCCTTGGCTGCCGAGCGTCCCTGCTCGGTGTAGGTAAGCGGGGCCGGAGCCGTCGTATCCTGGGTGCCGGGGGAGGCGTCGCGCTGTCTGTGCGCGCAGCCGTCCATCAGGAAGACGCACACCACCAGTGAAAGCACGGTGGCGTGGGTGATGGCAAAGCTGGAGGGATATTTCATTTCCTTCGTTTCCTGTCGTCCTGTTTGCCGCGCTTCAGTCGAAGAGCACGACGCGATCGCCCTCTGCGGGCCGGCAGCCGTCGGCAACGGGTTCCCAGCCCCGGTGCACCACCACTTGCCTGCCGTCGTGGCACAGCTCGATGCGTTCGCTTGCGGCGCCTTGTCGTTCGCGCACGAAGGTCTCCACGGTCGACGGCAGGCTGACGCGCAGCTTCAGCGCGTAGATGTCGTCTTCCGGGTGGTCGTCCAGATGCAGCAGCGGCACGAAGTTCGACGCGAAGACGAGCGCATGCGAGCCGACATCGACCGGCGCGGGCCTGTAGGGCGCGGCGCGCAGCCATTGCTGGGCGCGCTCGCGCAGGTCGTCCCCGTCGGGCAACTTGCCCCACGCGACCGCGAGCAGCTCCATGACCCACTGGTTGCAGTTCTGGTAGCGCAGGCTGAACGGATAGGCATTGGCGCTGTAGCGCGCGGCCAGCAGGTGCAGGGCGCGCGGCGTGTCGAGTGCCGCATTGCGCAGCGCCCGCGCCGCTTCTGAGGGCAGCGACACGATGGAGACGTAGCCCAGCGCCGGGTCGTCGATGCCCATGACGAAACCGGCCAGGCCCTGGTCGTAGAGGCGCGGGTGCCCTTCGTCGCAGGCGTAGTACAGCTGCCGCGCGAGCCAGGTGCCGTCCGCGCTTTTCCAGGCGATGGCGGCATGGGAGTAGCGGATGCGGAAGCGCGAGAGATCGAGGCCGGAGCGGCTGATCAGCACGGCGTCGCCGCCAGTGCTCGAGAGCGCTTCCTGCACGACGCCGGCAAAGCGCAGCACGCGATCCTGCTGGCTTGCGCCGAGCGGCTGCGTTCGATCGCAGTACTTCGCGGAGGCGGCATGCGCAACGCTCCCCGCGAAGGCGACGGCCGCCGCAAGGCCCGGCAGCGCAAGCCGGCGGGCGATGAAAGCCCACGCGCTCAAAGGCTCACGGGGCGCGCGGCGAGCCCCCGATACCAGTCGTCTGCGAGCACGAGGTAGAACGCCTCGTGCGTGTCGCCGCGGCCAAAGGCGGTGCCATAGGCGCGCTGCCGTGCGCGCACCAGGTCTCCGAGACCCAGGCGCTCCTTCGCGAACGTGGCCTGCGGCAGTTCGAGCACGATGCGGCGCTGCGGGTCGCTGTCGCTCTGCATGGCCACGCGCGTGAAGCCCTCGCGGTCGCCGGCCTGTGCGATCTCCGTGATGCGGTAGTCGCCCTCGGCCACCTTGTCGCCGTCGAACGAACTCCTGCTCGATCCGCGCAGCGAATCGGACACGCTGCCGCTGGAGGCCGACCCGGCGCTCGAGGCCACGGACGACGCGAAGCTGTCGGCATGGGCATTGAAGGCCGCGACGAGCAAGACTGCGCTGCCCGCGGCGCGGAAGAAATGAAGAAAGGTCATGGAACGCTCCGGCTGTGAATGGGTGAAGTTCATTTCGCGTGGAAGATGCCGAGTCCCTGCCGGCGGGCCCGTGCGAAGGCGCACTGCAGCTTGATGCAAGCCCTGCGCAACTCGCGCCGCAGCGCCAGCTTCCAGCCCGGAGCCTTGCCCGACGGGGTGGTGACGGCGGTCTTCGTCATTGCAGGTACGCGGCGAGCTGCTCGGCGCCCTTTTCGATGCCGACGATGGAGGCGCTGCGGGCCCCGATGCCGGCCTTGAGGTTCCATGCATTCGGGTACTGCTTGGCGACGTAGGCGCCGAGCAGCTCGTTGGTCGACGCGTCGTAGATCTCGACGGCAAAGCTCACAGAACCCGTCATCGCGCCTTCCTTGCCGCGCACGGCCTGCACGGCGTTGTAGGGGCCGCCCAGCAGGTCGAAGCGCGAGAAGGTGCTGAGAACGGCGGTGTTGGCTTTGGCGCCGGTGAGCGTCAGCTTGATCCGTATTGCGTTGGTGCTTCTGCCGGGGGAGTTTCGAAGGAAGCGTGCATTCAGCTTGTCGTTGAACTGGTTCTGCATGTAGCGCGCCAGGAAGACCTTGTCGTCCTCCGACACGTCTTCGAACTGGCTGTCGCTGCCGCGGTAGATGGCGACCGGATCGAGGACGAAACCCGAATACCGTCGCCAATCGATGTTTGTCCTGTATTCGAAGGGAATGCGACCGGAGTCGTCGTGCTGGCTCGGCCGCAGCTGGGTCGCGGAGGCGATGCCGGCATAGGGAACCGGCTGTGTACTGGCGCACGCCGTCAGGATCAGGCAGACCGCCAGGGTGATGGCCTTCGGGGCATCGGAAAGAGCACGCATCGCGTTCCTCGGTTGGAAAAGGTGAATGAACAAGGCAATGACCGTTTCCAGATTTAAAACTGTACGGTACGGTTCATTATTGAATCGGATTTTGACGATGTCAAGAAAACTGTACAGTTGGGTATTCTTTTGAAAGGGCGCGATGAAGGTCAGGACAGAAGCGCGGCGCAACGTCATCCTTGAAGCGGCGGTGGCGCTGTTCAAGGAACTGGGCTACGAGCGCTCGTCGATGAACGAGCTCGCCAAGCGCCTGGGAGGGTCGAAGGCCACCCTGTACGGGTACTTCGCGTCGAAGGAGGAGCTCTTTCGGGCGGTCGTGCAGACCGTGGCCGTCTCGCATCTGGCGGAAGCCGCGGCCGAGTTGCAGGAGGTGAGCGAGACCGCCACGCTCGAAGCGCAGTTGATGCGCTTCGGCGAGCGGATGCTGTTCGTGCTGACCAACGACGCGGATGCGCTGGCGGTCTACCGGATGGTGCTGGCCGAGGCCGGGCGCTCCGACGTGGGGCAGCAGTTCCAGGAGTCGGGCCCCACCGAATACATCCGGACCCTTGCCGGGTTCATGGAGGCGGCGATGGCGCGTGGCGAGCTGCGGCGCATGGACCCGCACGTGACCGCGCTGCAGTTCACCGCGCTGGTCACGGCTGAGACCCAGCGGCGGCTTTTCCAGGCCAATCCCGAGCCGGTATCAGTGGAAGAGATCCGCGCGCTGGTCGAGCGCGCCGTCGAGATGTTCCTCGCCGGCGCAACGCCGCGCTAGACAGACCGCGTCAGTTCGCGGCTTCCAGCCCGTTCTGGAAGTGCTCGCGCATCCGGGCCATGGCGGCTTCCGCGTCGCGGGCCTCGATGGCGGCCATCACCGAGCGGTGCTCGGCCAGCGATTCCCCGATCCGGCCAGTCTTCAGCAGCGAGTTGTGCCGGTTGAGCTTCATCACCTTGCGCAGGTCGGCCACCATCTGGTCGCGCCACTTGTTGTTGGCGATGGCCAGCAGGCGCATGTGGAAGCGCTCGTTCACGGCGAAGAAGTGTTCCCGGTCCTCGGGCGAGGCGGCAGCCTCGAGTTCGGCGTGCAGCGCCTTCAGCTCGGCCCGCTGCGCATCGGTTGCGCGTTCGGCCACCACGCCGGCGGCATCGCTCTCCAGCAGCGAGAGCAGGTGGTAGACGTCGGCCAGGTCCTGCTCCGACACCTCGGTCACGTACGCGCCGCGGCGCACCTTCATCGTCACCAGGCCTTCGGCGGCCAGCACCTTCAGCGCCTCGCGCAGGGGCGTGCGGCTGATGCCGTATTCCTCGGCCAGCTTGAGTTCGTCGATCCAGCTGCCGGGCTCCAGCTCGCGGCGGAAGATCCGCTGGCGCAGCAGTTCGGCCACCTCTTCGTAGAGGGCGCGGGGGGTGAGGGTGACGGCGGACATGGGCCGGACTGTACTTCAAAAATGGCGTTTGAATTAATAATTATGGATCGGTTAGACTCGCGGCCGGCTTGCAAATCCCTGCAGGCGAATTTGCGAACACCCTGCAAGACACTGCGAACGGCCCCTTCATGAGCAGCAAACCCGAACCCTCCTACAAGCAAGCCGATCTCGAAGCCTGGGCCAAGGCCGCAGCCAAGTCCGCGCCCGGCGGCGACGTGAGCGCGCTGAACTGGATCACGCCCGACGGCATCGCCGTGAAGCCGCTGTACACCGCCGCCGACCTGCAGGGCCTGAAGTACACCGACACGCTGCCCGGCTTCGAGCCCTACCTGCGCGGCCCGCAGGCCACCATGTACGCGGTGCGCCCCTGGACCATCCGCCAGTACGCCGGCTTCTCCACCGCAGAGGAATCGAACGCCTTCTACCGCAAGGCGCTGGCCGCCGGTGGTCAGGGCGTGAGCGTGGCCTTCGACCTCGCCACCCACCGCGGCTACGACAGCGACCACCCGCGCGTGACCGGCGACGTCGGCAAGGCTGGCGTGGCGATCGACTCGGTCGAGGACATGAAGATCCTGTTCGACCAGATCCCGCTGGACAAGGTGAGCGTGTCCATGACGATGAACGGCGCCGTGCTGCCGGTGCTCGCGGGCTACGTGGTCGCGGCCGAGGAGCAGGGCGTGGCGCAGGACCAGCTCAGCGGAACCATCCAGAACGACATCCTCAAGGAGTTCATGGTCCGCAACACCTACATCTTCCCGCCCGGGCCGAGCATGCGGATCATCGGCGACATCATCGAGTACACGGCGCAGAAGATGCCCAAGTTCAACTCGATCTCGATCAGCGGCTATCACATGCAGGAAGCCGGCGCCAACCAGGCGCTCGAGCTTGCCTTCACGCTGGCCGACGGCAAGGAATATGTGAAGACCGCGCTGGCCAAGGGCCTCGACGTGGACGGCTTCGCCGGCCGCCTGAGCTTCTTCTGGGCCATCGGCATGAACTTCTATCTCGAAGTCGCCAAGATGCGCGCCGCGCGCCTCTTGTGGTGCCGCATCATGAAGGAGTTCGAGCCCAAGAACCCCAAGAGCCTGATGCTGCGCACGCACTGCCAGACCTCGGGCTGGAGCCTCACCGAGCAGGACCCGTACAACAACGTGGTGCGCACCACCATCGAGGCGATGGCCGCGGTGTTCGGCGGCACGCAGAGCCTGCACACCAACGCGCTCGACGAAGCCATCGCGCTGCCCACCGAGTTCAGCGCCCGCATCGCGCGCAACACGCAGCTCATCATCCAGGAAGAGACGCACATCACCAACGTGATCGACCCCTGGGCCGGCAGCTACATGATGGAGAAGCTCACGCAGGACATGGCCGATGCGGCCTGGACCATCATCGAGGAAGTCGAGGCCATGGGCGGCATGACCAAGGCGGTCGACAGCGGCTGGGCCAAGCTCAAGATCGAGGCCGCCGCCGCCGAGAAGCAGGCGCGCATCGACTCCGGCAAGGACGTGATCGTCGGCGTCAACAAGTACAAGCTCAAGAGCGAGGATGCGATCGACAGCCTCTCCATCGACAACGTGAAGGTGCGCGAGCAGCAGGTCGCGCGCCTGCAGAAGATCCGCGCCTCGCGCGACAACGCCAAGGTGCAGGCGGCGCTCGACGCGCTCACCGAAGCCGCCGAGAACAACACCGGCAACCTGCTGGCACTGAGCATCGACGCGGTGCGCCTGCGCGCCACCGTGGGCGAGATTTCCGACGCGCTCGAGAAATCCTTCGGCCGCCACCGCGCCGATACGCAGAAGGTGACCGGCGTGTATGCCGCCGCCTACGACTCGGCCGAAGGCTGGGAAACGCTGAAGACCGAAATCAACGCCTTCGCCGAGGAGCAGGGCCGCCGCCCGCGCGTGATGATCTCCAAGCTCGGCCAGGACGGTCACGACCGCGGCGCGAAGGTCGTCGCCACCGCCTTTGCCGACCTGGGCTTCGATGTGGACATGGGCCCGCTCTTCCAGACGCCGGAAGAATGCGCACGCCAGGCCATCGAGAACGACGTGCATGCCGTCGGCGTCAGCACGCTCGCGGCCGGCCACAAGACTCTTGTGCCCGCCATCATCGACGAGCTGCGCAAGCAGGGCGCGGACGACATCATCGTGTTCGTCGGCGGCGTCATTCCGCGGCAGGACTACGAATTCCTCTACGACGCCGGCGTCAAGGGCATCTACGGGCCGGGCACGCCGATTCCCGCCAGCGCCAAGGACGTGCTGGAGCAGATTCGCGCGGCGGTCACGGCCTGAGGCGCGTCGTCGTGAGCGATCTCTTGTCGCGGCTGTCGCTGCAGCCTGTGGATTCCAGCGATTTCGAGGCCATGCTGGCCCTGCGCATCGACGCGATGCGCCCGAGCCTGGAGCGCGTCGGCCGCTTCGACGTGGCGCGTTCGCGCGAGCGCCTGAACGCGGGCTTCGTGGTGCCGTACATGCACCACATCGTGCTCGACGGCGACCAGCGCATCGGCTTCGTCACGCTGAAGCCCGAGGACAGCGACGCGCTGCGCCTCGACCATCTCTACCTGCGCACCGGCTTCCAGGGCCTGGGCATCGGCGAATGGGTGCTCGAATGGGCCAAGTCGCAGGCGCGCGAACAGCGGCTGGACATCAAGCTCACCGCGCTCGTGAAGAGCGACGCCAACCGCTTCTACCTGCGGCACGGCTTCGTGCTCGAAGGCGGGGAGGGCGTCGACCTGTACTACCGCTGGCGCGTGGCGTCGGAGGCTGCGTGCTGAGCGACAAGGCACAGGCCCTCGAGAACGCGATCGCCGGCACCGAAGGCATGCCGCAGCGGCGCGCCATCGCCAAGGCCATCACGCTGCTCGAATCGACGCGCGGCGACCACCGCGCGCAGGCCGACGAGCTGCTCACGGCGCTGCTGCCGCGCACGGGCAATTCGTTCCGCCTCGGTATCTCGGGCGTGCCGGGCGTCGGCAAGTCGACCTTCATCGAGACGCTGGGCCTGCTGCTGATCGGCAAGGGGCATCGCGTCGCGGTGCTCACCATCGACCCGTCGTCCACCGTGTCGGGCGGCTCGATCCTCGGCGACAAGACGCGCATGGAGCGCCTCTCGGTGAACGAGCGCGCCTACATCCGGCCCAGCCCGTCGAGCGGCACGCTCGGCGGCGTGGCCGAGAAGACGCGCGAGGCCATGCTGGTGTGCGAGGCCGCCGGCTACGACATCGTGATCGTCGAGACGGTCGGCGTGGGCCAGAGCGAGACCGCCGTGGCCGGCATGACCGACATGTTCGTGCTGCTGCAGCTGCCCAACGCGGGCGACGACCTGCAGGCCATCAAGAAGGGCGTGATGGAGCTGGCCGACCTTGTCGTCATCAACAAGGCCGACATCGACAAGGACGCCGCCACGCGCGCGCAGGCCCAGATCACTTCGGCGCTTCGCCTTTTCGGCCACCAGGGCAACCCCGAGCACGCGCATGCGGCGCACGACGCGCACAGCGGCGCGGAGGTGCGCTTCTGGCTGCCCAGGGTGCTGCAGCTCAGCGCGCTGGCCAACACCGGCGTCGACGCCTTCTGGGACGCCGTCACGCAATTCAGGCAACTGCAGACCGCCAACGGCCGCCTCGCGAAGCGCCGCGAGAAGCAGGCCACCGCGTGGATGTGGGAACGCATCGACGCAGGCCTCAAGCAGGCCTTCAGGCATCACCCCCAGGTGCGCGAGCTGCTGCCGCAGCTCACGCAGCAGGTGACGCAGGGCACGCTGCCGGCCTCCACGGCCGCGCGCAACCTGCTCGCCGCGGCCGCCATCGCCGCCGGACCATGAAGAAAAGACACGGAATCCAGGACCACAGCTTCGAAAGCACACCATGCAAGAACTGATCGAACAACTCGAAAAGCGCCGTGCCCAGGCGCGTCTCGGCGGCGGGCAGAAGCGCATCGACGCGCAGCACGCCAAGGGCAAGCTCACGGCGCGCGAGCGCATCGAGCTGCTGCTCGACGACAACACCTTCGAAGAGTGGGACATGTTCGTCGAGCACCGCTCGGTCGACTTCGGCATGGCCGAGCAGAAGATCCCCGGCGACGGCGTGGTCACCGGCTACGGCATGATCAACGGACGCCTGGTGTTCGTGTTCAGCCAGGACTTCACCGTCTTCGGCGGCGCGCTCAGCGAGGCGCATGCCGAAAAAATCTGCAAGGTGATGGACCAGGCCATGAAGGTCGGCGCACCGGTCATCGGCCTGAACGACTCGGGCGGTGCGCGCATCCAGGAAGGCGTTGCCTCGCTCGGCGGCTATGCCGACGTGTTCCAGCGTAACGTGATGGCCTCGGGCGTCGTGCCGCAGATCAGCATGATCATGGGCCCCTGCGCCGGCGGCGCCGTGTACTCGCCTGCCATGACCGACTTCATCTTCATGGTGAAGGACTCGAGCTACATGTTCGTCACCGGCCCCGAGGTGGTGAAGACCGTCACGCACGAGAGCGTGACCGCCGAGGAACTGGGCGGCGCCATCACCCACACCACGCGCAGCGGCGTGGCCGACATGGCTTTCGAGAACGACGTCGAGGCGCTGATGATGCTGCGTCGCCTCTACAACTACCTGCCGCTCAACAACCGCGAGAAGCCTCCGGTGCGCCTGGGCAACAACGGGCTGGGCGATCCGGCCGACCGGCTCGACTACTCGCTCGACACGCTGGTGCCCGACAACCCGAACAAGCCCTACGACATCAAGGAACTGATCCTGAAGGTGGTGGACGACGGCGACTTCTTCGAGTTGCAGCCCGACTACGCGAAGAACATCGTGATCGGCTTCGCGCGCATGGAAGGCCAGACCATCGGCATCGTCGCCAACCAGCCGCTGGTGCTGGCGGGCTGCCTCGACATCAAGAGCAGCATCAAGGCCGCGCGCTTCGTGCGCTTCTGCGACGCCTTCAACATTCCGGTCGTCACCTTCGTCGACGTGCCCGGCTTCATGCCCGGCACCGGCCAGGAGTACGGCGGCATCATCAAGCACGGCGCCAAGCTGCTCTACGCGTACGCGGAGTGCACGGTGCCGAAGATCACCGTCATCACGCGCAAGGCCTACGGCGGAGCCTACGACGTGATGGCCTCCAAGCACCTGCGCGGCGACGTGAACCTCGCCTGGCCGCGCGCCGAGATCGCGGTGATGGGCGCAAAGGGCGCGGTGGAAATCATCTTCCGCGAGGACAAGAACGACCCCGAGAAGCTCGCCGCCCGCGAGGCCGAGTACAAGGCCCGTTTCGCCAACCCGTACGTGGCGGGCGCGCGCGGCTACATCGACGACGTGATCCTGCCGCACGAGACGCGCAAGCGCATCTGCCGCTCGCTGGTGATGCTGCGCGAGAAGAAGCTCGAGAACCCGTGGCGCAAGCACGGCAACATTCCACTGTGAGCGGCACGGAGAAGAAGAACATGTTCAAGAAGATCCTGATTGCGAACCGCGGCGAAATCGCCTGCCGCGTCATTCAGACGGCCAAGAAGATGGGCATCCTGACTGTCGCCGTCTATTCCGACGCCGACAAGGAGGCCCGCCACGTCGAGCTGGCCGACGAGGCCGTGCACATCGGCGCCGCGCCCAGCCGCGAGAGCTACCTGCAGGCCGAGCGCATCATCGCGGCCTGCAAGAAGACCGGCGCCGAGGCCGTGCATCCGGGCTACGGCTTCCTGTCGGAGAACGAAGCTTTCGCGCGGCAGGTCGAGGAAGAGGGCATTGCCTTCATCGGCCCCAAGCACTATTCGATCGCGGCCATGGGCGACAAGATCGCCTCGAAGAAGCTCGCGAATGAAGCCCAGGTCAACACCATTCCGGGCTGGAACGACGCCATCGAGACGGCGGAGCGCGCGGTCGAGATCGCCAAGGACATCGGCTACCCGGTGATGATCAAGGCCTCGGCCGGCGGCGGCGGCAAGGGCCTGCGCGTGGCCTTCAACGACAAGGAAGCCTTCGAGGGCTTCACCTCCTGCCGCAACGAGGCGCGCAACAGCTTCGGCGATGACCGCGTGTTCATCGAGAAGTTCGTCGAGGAGCCGCGCCACATCGAGATCCAGGTGCTGGGCGACTCGCACGGCAACGTGATCTATCTGAACGAGCGCGAGTGCTCCATCCAGCGCCGCCACCAGAAGGTGATCGAGGAGGCGCCGTCGCCCTTCATCAGCGACGCCACGCGCAAGGCGATGGGCGAGCAGGCCGTGGCGCTGGCCAAGGCCGTGAAGTACCAGAGCGCGGGCACGGTGGAGTTCGTGGTCGGCAAGGACCAGAGCTTCTATTTCCTCGAGATGAACACCCGCCTGCAGGTGGAGCACCCGGTGACGGAGTGCATCACCGGTCTCGACCTGGTCGAGCTGATGATCCGCGTGGCGGCCGGCGAGAAGCTGCCGCTGACGCAGGAGCAGGTGAAGCGCGACGGCTGGGCCATCGAGTGCCGCATCAACGCCGAAGACCCGTTCCGCAACTTCCTGCCTTCCACCGGCCGGCTGGTGAAGTTCCAGCCGCCGGGCGAGACCATGTTCGCGAGCGACACGCAGCACCTGAACGGCGTGCGCGTGGACACCGGCGTGTACGAGGGCGGCGAGATCCCGATGTACTACGACTCGATGATCGCCAAGCTCATCGTGCACGGAAAGGACCGCCAGCACGCGATCGCCCGCATGCGCGAGGCGCTCAACGGCTTCGTGATTCGCGGCATCAGCAGCAACATCCCGTTCCAGGCGGCGCTGCTGGCGCATCCGAAGTTCGTGGTGGGCGACTTCAACACCGGCTTCATCGCCGAGCACTACGGCAAGGGCTTCCACGCGGAAGACGTGCCGCACACCGATCCGTCCTTCCTGGTCGCGCTGGCGGCGTACGTGCATCGGCGCTACCGCGCCCGCGCTTCCGGCATCAGCGGGCAGCTCGAGGGCCACGGCGTGAAGGTGGGCGAGCAGTTCGTCGTGGTCGAGCTGGGGCACGAGGGCAAGCATGTGCACCACCCGGTTTCGGTGACCGACTTCCACGGCAAGACCGGCGCGAGCTCGGTGACCGTGAGCGGCAAGACATACAAGATCGACAGCAGCCTCGCGCTGGGCTCGATCCGCGTGCAGGGCGTCGTCAACGACAAGCCCTTCACCGCGCAGGTGGAGCGCGGCGCGGGCAAGAACCCGCTGGCGCTGCGCGTTTCGCACGACGGCACGCAGATCGAGACGATGGTGCTGTCGCCGCTGGGCGCGCGCCTGCTCGAGCTCATGCCCTACAAGGCGCCGCCGGACCTCAGCAAGTTCCTGATGTCGCCTATGCCGGGGCTGCTGGTCGAGGTGTCGGTGCAGCCGGGGCAGCAGGTGCGTGCCGGCGAGAAGCTGGCCGTGATCGAGGCGATGAAGATGGAAAACGTGCTGTTCGCCACGCAGGACGGCGTGGTGGGCAAGATTTCGGCGAACAAGGGCGAATCGCTCGCCGTCGATCAGATCATTCTGGAGTTCAACTGATGGGTGCCAACGACTTTCAACAGGCGCAACAGGCGATCACGCTGCACCGGCCCGCGAAGATCGCGACGCCGCAGGGGCCGTGGTCCGTCGAGGCGATCCAGGCGCTGCTCGACAAGCCGCTGATGGACCTGCTGTTCGAGGCGCAGACCGTGCACCGCCAGCATTTCCCCGAGGGCGACATCGAGCTGGCCACGCTGCTGTCGGTGAAGACCGGCGGCTGTCCCGAGAACTGCGGCTACTGCCCGCAGTCGGCCGAGTTCGACACCGGCGTGAAGGCACAGAAGCTCATGGAGGTCGAGGAGGTGGTGCGCGCCGCGCAGGCCGCCAAGGACGCCGGCGCCACGCGCTTCTGCATGGGCGCCGCATGGCGCGCGCCGAAGGACCGCGACGTCGAGAAGGTGGCCGTGCTGGTCGAGGCGGTGAAGGGCCTGGGCATGCAGACCTGCGCCACGCTCGGCATGCTGGAGCCGCACCACGCGCATCAGCTCAAGGCCGCCGGCCTGGACTACTACAACCACAACCTCGACACCGCGCCCGAGTACTACACCGACGTGGTCGACACGCGCACCTACCAGGACCGCCTCGACACCCTGGCCAACGTGCGCAGCGCCGGCATCAGCGTGTGCTGCGGCGGCATCGTCGGCATGGGCGAGCAGCCGGTGCACCGTGCGGGGCTGATCGCGCAGCTGGCCAACCTGAATCCGTACCCGGAATCGGTGCCCATCAACAGCCTGGTGCGCGTGCCCGGCACGCCGCTGGCCGACTCGGAACCGGTCGATCCCTTCGACTTCGTGCGCATGATCGCCGTCGCGCGCATCACGATGCCGACCGCGCGCGTGCGTCTGTCGGCCGGCCGCCAGCAGATGGGCGATGCGGTGCAGGGGCTGTGCTTCATGGCGGGCGCGAACTCGATCTTCTACGGCGACAAGCTGCTGGTCACCGGCAACCCCGACGTGGAGGCCGACACGGTGCTGCTGCGCAAGCTGGGGCTGAATTCGCGCCAGGTGCAGGAGCAGGCGGAAGGCTGCGCAGCATGACCGCCGCCACCACGCGTCCCTTCAAGGTGCTGGGCATCCAGCAGATCGCCATCGGCGGCCCCGACAAGCTGCGCCTGCAGAAGCTGTGGGTCGACATGCTGGGGCTCGAAGTCACCGGCACGTTCAGGAGCGAGCGCGAGAACGTCGACGAGGACATCTGCGCGATGGGCTCGGGGCCCTTCAAGGTCGAGGTCGACCTGATGCAGCCGCTGGACCCCGAGAAGAAGCCCGCCGTTCACACGACACCGCTGAACCACGTCGGCCTGTGGATCGACGACCTGCCCAGGGCCGTCGAATGGCTCACCGCGCAGGGCGTGCGCTTCGCGCCGGGCGGCATCCGCAAGGGCGCGGCGGGTTTCGACATCTGCTTCCTGCATCCGAAGGCGAACGACGAATTCCCGATCGCGGGCGAGGGCGTGCTGATCGAGATGGTGCAGGCGCCGCCCGAGGTGGTGGCGGCTTTCGGCGCGCTGGCCGCTACGCGTTGACGATCTTCCTGATCGGCGGCTTCACGTCGGAGCGCCTGGGCGGCAGCATCGGCTGGTGCTCGCGCGCCGGGTTCAGGATGATCGAAGTCGCCGTCTCGGTCAGGATGCAGAACTTGGTGAGCACCGCGTCGAGGTGGCTCACGTCGATCACCGCGATCTCGAGGATCCAGCTGTCCTCGCCGGTCACGTTGTAGGCATTGACGCATTCGGGCGTCTCCTGCACCAGCTTGACGACGAGGTCGTAGTCGGCGCGGCCGACGCGGATGATGGCGCGGATGCCGTAGCCCAGCTTGCCGAGGTTGACGGTGGCGCGGTAGCCGCTGATGACGCCGGCTGCCTCCAGCTTCTTCACGCGCTCGGTCACGGCCGGCTGGCTCAGGTGCACGCGTCGGCCGAGCTCGGCCATGGTCAGGCGCGCGTCGGCCTGCAGTTCGGCGAGGATGCGGGTGTCGTGGGCATCCAGGGAGGGGTTCAAGGAAAAGTCCATGCAAGTCCTTCAAATCGACGGTGCGGCAGGGGCAGAACCATGAAATCTGCATGGCTGCGGAAAGATGGCTTTCATACCATGGCCGGCATCCGATACCAAGAAGAGACACCCTCGACATGCCGACCCTCGCTTCCCCCGCCAACGCCGCGCCCGCGGCTGTACGCTCCGGATTGCCGCCGCTTCTGTGGCTTTGCCTTGCCGCCACCTGGGTGGTGTGGGGCTCGACCTATCTCGCGATCAAGTACGCGCTGATCAGCTTCCCGCCATTCCTGCAGATGGGTTCGCGCTTCCTGTTCGCGGGCGTGCTGCTGGCGGCGTGGATGCGCTGGCGCGGGGCGCCGTGGCCGTCGATGGTGCAGTGGCGCAATGCCCTGGTCGTGGGTGCGCTGATGCTGGGCGGCGGCATGGGGGCCACGGCGTACGCCGAGGTGTCGATCGGCTCGGGGCTGGTGGTGGCGTTCATTGCCGTGATTCCGCTGCTGATCGCGCTGCTCAACCTGATCTGGGGCGTGAAGCCTTCGCGGCTGGAGGCGGCGGGCATCGCGGTGGGCCTTGCCGGCGTGCTGATGCTCACGCAGGGCGGCGGTTTCAAATCCTCGCCCGAGGGGCTGCTGGCGCTGTGCATCGGCTGCGCCTGCTGGTCGCTGGGCAGCGTCCTGAGCCAGCGCAGCCTGCCGCTGGCGCCCGGAGCGATGGGCTTCGCGAGCGAAATGCTCTGCGGTGGCGTGGTGCTGATGGTGCTGGCCGCCCTGTCGGGCGAGACCATGAGTTGGCCGCCGCAGCCCCAGGCGCTCGCCGCATGGGTCTACCTGGTGGTGTTCGGCTCGCTGATCGCCTTCAACGCCTACATGGTGCTGCTGGCCAGGGCGCCGGCCGGCCTGGCGGCAAGCTACACCTTCGTGAACCCGGTGATCGCGATGCTGCTGGGCGTATGGATCGCCAACGAGACGGTCACTCGCTTCGAGTGGTACGCCGTGGCCGTGGTGCTGGCCGGCGTGCTGTTGCTGCTCTTCAAGCGAAGAGGGTGACCGGGATTGCCAGGAACACCGCGGAACCGGCTTTGCCGGACCGCTGGTGTTGCCCCCGGCCCCCTCGGGAAGGGGTGGGCGCAGCGACACGAAGTGCGCGAAGCCTGGGGGAGAGAGCCCCGTCAAGCGCCGGGGCGGCGCCACACGGCAAGCGTAGCGGCGAGGAGCCACATGCCGGCTGCGCAGCCGCGGTTCATCATCCTGATGCCGCGCTGGGAGAGAAAACGCACGGCCTGCGTGCCGGCGCCTGCGTAGACCAGCATCACGCAGGTGTCGAGCGCCACGAACACCGCGCCAAGCAGCAGGTACTGCGGGCCCTGCGGCTTCGCGATGTCGACGAATTGGGGGAGGAAGGCCGCGAAGAACAGCACCGTCTTCGGGTTCGACAGGGCCACCGCCAGACTGCGCATCAACGCGACGCGGCCCTGCGGCCGCACTTCGAGCGGCGACCTTGCCAGCGCGGTGCTCAGGTCGGTCGCTTCGCTGCGCCACAGCTTGATGCCCAGCCACACGAGATACGCCACGCCGGCCACGCGGATGGCGTTGAAGAGCCATTCCGAGGCCGCCAGCAGCGAACCCAGCCCGAGCGCAACGACGGTGATCAGCGTGATGCTGCCGAGCGATGCCCCGGCGATGCCCCAGCTCGCGCGGCGCATGCCGCCCTCGATGCCGTTGGACAGCGCCAGCAGCATCGTCGGCCCCGGGATGAGGGCCAGGGCGAGCGAGGCGACGATGTAGACGAGCAGGGTGTCGAGCGTCATGGCTTGGCCGCCGGAGGGCGTTTCTGTTGCGAGGCGGCGCGGGCGCGCGCCAGTGCCGCTTCGACGATGGAGCGCTTGCGCGCGTCGGCGTCCTGCGGGGCTTCGGGTGCGGGAGTTGCAGCTTCTGCCAGCCGGGCGTCGGTGTTGCGGTGCCTGCCGTGCACCTCGTAGCGCCGCCGTGCGCTGAGGGCCTGCTCGGCCGACCAGGCCTGCCAGCCGCTGAGGCCGGGAGTTTCGACCTCTAGCGAGATGCAGTCGACCGGGCAGACCGGAATGCAGAGCTCGCAGCCCGTGCAATGGGCTTCGATCACAGTGTGCATGCGCTTGTTGATGCCGACGATCGCATCGGTCGGGCAGGCGTCGAGGCACAGGGTGCAGCCGATGCACCAGGCCTCGTCGATGACCGCCATGGCGCGCGGACCTTCGGTGCCGAACTTGGGGTCGAGAGGAAGCGGCGCGCGGCCGGTGATCTGCGCGAGCCGTTCGATGCCTTCGGCGCCGCCGGGCGGGCACTGGTTGATGCCGGCCTCGCCGTCGGCAATGGCTTGCGCGTAGCCTGCGCAATCCGGGTAGCCGCACCGTGTGCACTGCGTTTGAGGCAGTGCGTCGTCGATGCGTGCGGCCAGCCCGTTCACTTGCTGCGGATGGCGATGCGTGCGCGCCTCAGAGCGCGGCACGGGCGCCGGGCTGCTTGCGCGCGGCGGGCTTCTTCGCCGCCACGGTCGCGGTCTTCTTCGCGGGCGCCTTCTTGGCGGCCACGGAGGCGGGGATCTTGCGCCCGGGCCTGACGGTGTCTTCGGCGCCGAGGCCGCCACGGCTGCTGGCGCGGCTTTGCGGCTGGTCGTTCGCCTCGATGAACTTCTTCATCTTCGGATAGACCAGCTCGCGCCAGCGGCGGCCGCTGAAGATGCCGTAGTGGCCGGCACCCTTGACCTCGTAGTGCTCGCGCTTGTCGTCGGCGATGCCGGTGCACAGGCTGTGCGCCGCCTCGGTCTGGCCGGAGCCCGAGATGTCGTCGAGCTCGCCTTCGACGGTGAGCAGGGCGGTGCTGTGGATGTCCTGCGGACGCACGCGCTCCACCTGGCCCTTGGGGTTCTTGACGTCCCAGGTTCCGTTGACGAGGTCGAACTCCTGGAAGACGGTGCGGATGGTCTCGAGGTAGTAATCGGCGTCCATGTCGAGCACTGCGTTGTACTCGTCGTAGAACTTGCGATGGGCCTCGGCGCTGGCGTCGTCGCCCTTGATCAGGTCCTTGAAGTAGTCGTAGTGGCTGCTGGCGTGGCGATCGGGGTTCATCGCCACGAAGCCGGTGTGCTGCAGGAAGCCGGGGTAGACCTTGCGGCCCGCGCCCGGGAAGCCCTGCGGCACGCGGTAGATCACGTTGTTCTCGAACCACTCGAAGCTCTTGTTCATCGCGAGGTTGTTCACCGCGGTGGGCGACTTGCGAGCGTCGATGGGGCCGCCCATCATGGTCATGGAGAGCGGCAGCGCCTCGCCGCGGCTGGCCATGAGCGACACGGCCGCGAGCACCGGCACCGTCGGCTGGCACACGCTCACCACGTGGCAGTTGCCGTACTCGGCCTGCAGGCGGCGGATGAACTCCTGCACGTAGTTGATGTAGTCGTCGAGGTGGAATTCGCCTTCCGACAGCGGCACCAGGCGCGCGTTCTTCCAGTCGGTGATGTAGACCTTGTGGTCCTGCAGCATGGTGCGCACGGTGTCGCGCAGCAGCGTGGCGTAGTGGCCCGACAGCGGCGCCACGACCAGCACCACGGGCTGGCTCTTGAGCGTCTTGAGGATGTGCGGCTCGTCGGTGAAGCGCTTGAAGCGGCGCAGTTCGCAGAAGGGCTTGTCGAGCTCGACGGCCTCCTGGATCACGACTTCCTTGCCGTCGACCTTGACGGACTTGATGTTGAACTCGGGCTTCTCGTAGTCCTTGCCGAGGCGGTAGAGCAGGTCGTAGCTCGCAGCCATGCGCTGGGCCATCGGCAACTGGCCCCATACGGCACCGGGGCTGTAGAGCTTGGAGGCCGCCTGGGCGAAGTCCGAGAACGGCTCCATCAAGGAACGCTGGGCTTCGTAGAGTTGATAGAGCATCGCTGGTGTTGGAGTGGAATGTTGCGGCGCAATATATCAGCGCATCCGCTGCGTTGCAGGAGGCCTAACCCCTACATCAGTCCGCCGCCAGGGCCCTTCTGAGAGGGAGTGTGAAGGAATCGTCGCTCGGGGCGGATTCCCTCACACTTTGCTGTCACCTAGATGACTTTGGCGATCGAGGCGCAGACGTGCCCGATGTTCTTGCTGTTGAGCGCGGCCACGCACATGCGGCCGGTGTCGGTGCCGTACACGCCGAATTCATTGCGCAGGCGAACCATCTGGTCCTTGGTGAGGCCCGAGTAGCTGAACATGCCGATCTGGGTGGTGATGAAGCTCATGTCTTCCTTCACGCCTGCGGCCTTGAGGCCGTCGACCAGCGCCTGGCGCATGGCCTTGATGCGCACGCGCATCTCGCCGAGTTCCTTTTCCCACAGAGCGCGCAGCTCGGGGTTGCCGAGCACTGCGGCCACCACGGCGCCGCCGTGCGTGGGCGGGTTGCTGTAGTTGGTGCGGATGGCGATCTTGAGCTGCGACAGCACGCGGCCGGCTTCTTCCTTGTTCTCGCACAGCACCGACAGGGCGCCGACGCGTTCGCCGTACAGGCTGAAGCTCTTGGAGAACGAAGTCGAGACGAAGAAGGTCAGGCCGGCTTCGACGAACTTGGCGACGGCAGCGCCGTCTTCCTTCAGGCCGTAGCCGAAGCCCTGGTAGGCCATGTCGAGGAAGGGCACCAGGCCCTTGGCCTTGACGGTGGCGACGACCTGGTCCCACTGGGCCGGGGTGATGTCGTAGCCGGTCGGGTTGTGGCAGCAGGCGTGCAGCACGACGATGGTGCCGGCCGGGGCCGCGTTGAGCGCGGCCAGCATGCCGTCGAAGTTGATGCCGCGCTTGGCGGCGTCGTAGTAGGGGTAGCTTTCGACTTCGAAGCCGGCATTCGTGAAGAGTGCGCGGTGGTTTTCCCAGCTCGGGTCGCTGATCAGCACCTTGGCGTTGGGGTTGAGCTTCTTCAGGAAGTCGGCGCCGACCTTCAGGCCGCCCGTGCCGCCGATGGCCTGGATGGTGGCCACGCGGCCCGAGGTGACGGGTTCGCCGTCGGCGCCGAAGACCAGCGCCTTGACGGCGTTGTCGTAGGCGGCGATGCCGTCGATGGGCAGATAGCCGCGCGCGGTGGGCGCTTTCATCATGTTCTGCTCGGCCGCCTGCACGCACTGCAGCAGGGGCAGCTTGCCGTTGTCGTCGTAATAGACGCCGACGCCGAGATTGACCTTGTTGGGGTTGGTGTCGGCTGCAAATTGTTCGTTGAGGCCGAGGATCGGGTCGCGCGGTGCCATTTCGACCGCGGTGAACATAGACATGGAAAGGTCCTTTGGGATGAAAGCTTCGCTGCAACCGGAGGAGGCTTTATGCTTTCCGGTTGCCTTGAATTTTACCGGCGCGAGCGCCACCTGTCGGGAACAGCCATGCCAGAGAACAACGAAGCCATAGCAGACCTGAAGAAACTCGACCCCATCGGGCCGGTGAAGCAGGGCGAATTCGTCAGGTTTCCCGACTCCCCGTTCGAGCTCTACCAGCCCTATCCGCCGGCCGGAGACCAGCCTACGGCCATCGAGGGGCTGGTCGAGGGCGTGATGGACGGCGAGTCGTTCCAGACCCTGCTGGGCGTGACGGGTTCGGGCAAGACCTTCACCATGGCCAACGTGATCGCCCGGCTGGGCCGTCCGGCCATCGTGTTCGCGCCCAACAAGACGCTTGCGGCCCAGCTGTACAGCGAATTCCGCGAGTTCTTTCCCAAGAACGCCGTCGAGTACTTCGTCAGCTACTACGACTACTACCAGCCCGAGGCCTACGTGCCGCAGCGCGACCTGTTCATCGAGAAGGACTCGTCGATCAACGAGCACATCGAGCAGATGCGCCTTTCGGCCACCAAGAGCGTGCTGGAGCGCCGCGACACGGTCATCGTGGCCACCGTGAGCGCCATCTACGGCATCGGCACGCCCGAGGACTACATGGAGATGCGGCTGATTGCCCGCGTCGGCGACAAGGTCGGCCAGCGGGACCTGATCTCGCAGCTGATCCGCATGCAGTACACGCGCAACGAGCAGGACTTCGCGCGCGGCACGTTCCGGGTGCGCGGCGACACCATCGACGTGTTTCCGGCCGAGCACAGCGAACTGGCGATCCGCTTCGAGCTGTTTGACGACGAGATCGAGTCGCTGCAGCTCTTCGACCCGCTGACGGGGCGCATCCGGCAGAAGGTGCCGCGCTTCACGGTGTATCCGTCGAGCCACTACGTGACGCCGCGCGACAAGGTGCTGGCGGCCGTGGAAACCATCAAGGTCGAGCTGGCCGATCGGCTCAAGGAGCTGGTCGGCGCCGGCAAGCTGGTGGAGGCGCAGCGGCTGGAGCAGCGAACGCGCTTCGACCTCGAGATGTTGTCGGAAATCGGCCACTGCAAGGGCATCGAGAACTACACGCGGCATCTTTCGGGCGCCGCCCCGGGCGACCCGCCGCCCACGCTGACCGACTACCTGCCGAAGGACGCGCTGATGTTCCTCGACGAGAGCCACCAGATGGTCGGCCAGCTCGGCGGCATGTACAACGGCGACCGGGCGCGCAAGGTCACGCTGGTCGAGTACGGCTTTCGCCTGCCGAGTGCGCTGGACAACCGGCCGCTCAAGCTGGAGGAGTTCGAGGCGCGGGTGCGCCAGTGCATCTTCGTGTCGGCCACGCCTGCGCAGTACGAGAAGGACCATGCCGGCAACGTGGTCGAGCAGCTGGTGCGCCCCACCGGGCTGATCGACCCCGAAGTCGAGGTGCGTCCCGCCACGCACCAGGTGGACGACGTGCTGGGCGAGATCCGCGCGCGTGTCGAGAAGAACGAGCGCGTGCTGATCACCACGCTGACCAAGCGCATGGCCGAGCAGCTGACCGACTACCTGGGCGACAACGGCGTGAAGGTGCGTTATCTGCACAGCGACGTCGATACGGTGGAGCGGGTGGAGATCCTGCGCGACCTGCGCCTGGGCACTTTCGACGTGCTGGTGGGTATCAACCTGCTGCGCGAAGGGCTGGACATTCCCGAGGTGTCGCTGGTGGCGATCCTCGACGCCGACAAGGAAGGCTTCCTGCGAGCGGAGCGCTCGCTGATCCAGACGATCGGCCGCGCCGCGCGGAACCTGAACGGCAAGGCCATCCTGTACGCCGACAGGATGACGGAGTCCATGAAGAAGGCCATCGGCGAGACCGAGCGCCGCCGCGCCCGGCAGATCGCCTACAACGAGGCCAACGGCATCACGCCGCGCAGCATCGTCAAGCAGGTGCGCGACCTGATCGACGGCGTCTACAGCGAGAAGAGCGGCAAGGAGGCGGCCAAGCTCGACCTGGAACGCGCCAAGGTCGAGGACATGAGCGAGAAGGACATCGCCCGGGAAATCAAGAGGCTCGAAAAGCAGATGCTGGAGCACGCCCGCAACCTCGAATTCGAGAAGGCGGCCCGGGTTCGTGACCAGCTGGCGCTGCTGCGGGAGCAGGCTTTCGGGGCGTCCGGCGGCGACAACATCGCCGGCCTGGCGCAGTAAGTCGGACGTTCGCATCTCCCTGCTGCGCCGCGCTGGGGTTTACCCGAGCAGACCTCAGGGCCTTCTGTTATACTTGAGCGAAATACTCAACAACAACGAGAAGAACTTCGCGATGAAGGACCGACTCCTACCGACTGGTTCACCAGCGTCAAGGGTCGGGCAGGGCGGAGACGAAGTCACCGCGGCCCCAGGCCACGGTGTCATTTCAACGGTAAGCACTTGAAGGAGCTTGCGATGCGTCTCACTACCAAAGGCCGTTTTGCGGTCACAGCAATGATCGATCTGGCGTTGCGTCAGAACACCGGTCCGGTCACGCTGGCTGCGATCAGCCAGCGGCAGCAGATCTCGCTGTCGTATCTCGAACAGCTGTTCGGCAAGCTGCGCCGTCACGAGCTGGTCGAGTCGACCCGCGGCCCCGGCGGCGGCTACAGCCTCGGCCGCAAGGCAGCGGACATCACCGTGGCCGACATCATCGTTTCCGTCGATGAGCCCATCGACGCCACCCAGTGCGGCGGCAAGGAAAACTGCCTCGGCGAAGCCGGCCGTTGCATGACCCACGAACTCTGGGCCTCGCTGAACCAGCGCATGGTCGAGTTCCTCGACTCCGTCACGCTGCAGAAGCTGGTCGACGACCAGATCGCCAAGGGCGTGCAGATCGAGAACAAGCCGGTCGTCAAGCGCGCGATCTCCGCGCAGCCGGTGGTCAAGCCGATTCGCGTGAATGCGCCGAACTCGGTGTTCGCACTCGGGAACGCTTTCGCCAAGTCCTGAGTACAGAGTCCCGGCGGCGCCTTCGGGCGCCTCCCTGAGCAGCCCAGATCAAAGAACAACCCCCACGCCAGCACGAGCCAGCCATGGACGTAACTCCTCATTTCCCGATCTATCTCGATTACGGCGCAACGACGCCGGTCGACCCGCGTGTGGTCGACGCCATGATTCCCTGGTTGCGCGAACACTTCGGCAACCCGGCGTCGCGCAGCCACGCATGGGGCTGGGAGGCTGAAGAGGCGGTCGAGAAAGCGCGCGGCCAGGTGGCCGAGCTGATTAATGCCGACCCGCGCGAAATCGTCTGGACCTCGGGCGCAACGGAGTCGATCAACCTCGCGCTCAAGGGCGCGGCCAATTTCTACAAGGGCAAGGGCAAGCACCTCATCACCCTGAAGACCGAGCACAAGGCTGTGCTCGACACCATGCGCGAACTGGAGCGCCAGGGCTTCGAGGTCACCTACCTCGACGTCGAGGAAAACGGCCTCGTCGACCTGGAAAAGTTCAAGGCCGCGATCCGCCCCGACACCATCCTGGTCAGCGTGCTCTTCGTGAACAACGAGATCGGCGTGATCCAGGACGTGGTCTCGATCGGCAACATCTGCCGCGAGAAGGGCATCGTCTTCCACGTCGACTCGGCCCAGGCCACCGGCAAGATCGACATCGACATCACGAAGCTGCCCATCGACCTGATGAGCCTGGCTTCGCACAAGACCTACGGCCCCAAGGGCATCGGCGCGCTGTTCGTGCGCCGCAAGCCACGCGTGCGCCTCGAGGCGCAGATGCACGGCGGCGGCCATGAGCGCGGCATGCGTTCGGGCACGCTGCCCACGCACCAGATCGTCGGCATGGGCGAGGCCTACCGCATCGCCAAGCTCGAGATGCACAACGACATCGCCCACGCGCGCCGCCTGCAGCAGCGCCTGCTCGACGGCCTGAAGGACATCGATCAGGTGTTCATCAACGGCGACCTCGAGCACCGCGTGCCGCACAACTTGAACATGAGCTTCAACTACGTCGAAGGCGAGTCGCTGATCATGGGCATCAAGGGCCTGGCGGTGTCGTCGGGTTCGGCCTGCACCTCGGCCAGCCTCGAGCCCAGCTACGTGCTGCGCGCCCTGGGCCGCAGCGACGAGCTGGCCCACAGCAGCCTGCGCATGACCATCGGCCGCTTCACGACCGAAGAAGAAATCGACTACGCCATTTCGACCATCAAGCACAACGTTGCCAAGCTGCGCGAGTTGAGTCCCCTGTGGGAGATGTTCCAGGACGGCGTCGACATCAGCACGATCCAGTGGTCGGCCCACTGAGCAAGACAGGTCAGCTCAGGCCCGCACCAGGCACCACGATTGAACAAAGTTTGAGAGGTACACCATGGCATATTCTTCCAAGGTCATCGACCACTACGAAAACCCGCGCAACGTCGGCTCCTTCGAAAAGGGCGACGACTCCGTCGGCACCGGCATGGTTGGCGCACCGGCCTGCGGCGACGTGATGAAGCTGCAGATCAAGGTCAATCCCGAAACCGGCGTGATCGAAGACGCACGCTTCAAGACCTACGGCTGCGGCTCGGCCATCGCCTCGTCGTCGCTCGTGACCGAGTGGGTCAAGGGCAAGACGCTCGACGAAGCCGCTGCGCTCAAGAATGCGCAGATCGCCGAAGAACTGGCGCTGCCGCCGGTGAAGATCCACTGCTCCATCCTGGCCGAAGACGCCATCAAGGCAGCCGTGAACGACTACAAGGCCAAGCACGGCGTCAAGACCGAATCCGCTGCCGCCGAAGCTGTCCACTGACATGGCCGTCACGCTGACCGAAGCTGCTGCCCGACATGTCACCCGCTACCTCGGCAAGAGGGGCAAGGGGGTGGGCGTGCGGCTGGGCGTGAAGACCACGGGCTGTTCGGGCCTGGCCTACAAGCTCGAATACGTGGACGAACTGACGCCGGAAGACGTGGTGTTCGAAGACCACGGGGTGAAGGTGCTGGTCGATCCGAAGAGCCTTGCCTACATCGACGGCACGCAGCTCGACTTCGTGCGCGAAGGCCTGAACGAGGGCTTCAAGTTCAACAACCCCAACGAGCGCGACCGTTGCGGCTGCGGAGAAAGCTTCCGCATCTGAGCTGATGCGCCGTCGCTGACTGCGACCACGGCCGCCAACACGTCATGTGCTGGCGGTTTTTTCTTGCCATGAACCTGAACGACACCGACTTTCAACTGTTCGCCGTCCCGGCGACTTTCGCGCAGGACCGCGCCGCGCTCGACGCGCGCTGGAAGGAGCTGCAGCGCGAGGCCCACCCGGACCGTTTTGCCGCCCAGGGTGCTGCGGCGCAGCGCGTGGCCATGCAGTGGTCGGTGCGCATCAACGAGGCCTACCAGCGGCTCAAGGACCCGATCCGCCGCGCCAGCTACATCTGCGAGCTGAACGGTGCACCGCTGGACGCCGAGAACAACACGGCGATGCCTCCGGACTTCCTGATGCAGCAGATGGAGTGGCGCGAGTCGCTCGACGACGTGGTGGACATCGCTTCGCTGGAAAAGCTCCACGCAGAGGTCGAGGCCGGCCGTGCCCGCGCGCTGTCGTCGCTCGACTGGCTGATCGACGAGAAGGGCGATTACCCCGCCGCGGCCACGCAGGTGAGAGCCCTCATGTTCATTGAGCGCTTCGCGCAGGACGTCGAAGCCAAATTCGATCAGTTGGGACAATAACGGCATGGCTCTTCTCCAGATTTCCGAACCCGGCCAGGCGCCCGATCCCCATCAGCGCCGTGTTGCCGTTGGCATCGACCTCGGCACCACGCATTCGCTGGTGGCCTCGGTGCGCAATGGCGTGGCCGAATGCCTGCCCGACGAAAAGGGCCGCCTGCTGCTGCCTTCGGCCGTGCGCTACCTCGAAGGTGATCGCCGCCAGATCGGATTCGACGCCCTGGCCGCGCGCGCGCAGGACCCGACCAATACCATCACTTCGGTGAAGCGGCTCATGGGCCGCGGCCTGGCCGACATCGCGAATCGCGAATCCATGTCGTACCGCATCGGCAGCAGCGACGGCGGCATGGTCAAGGTGCAGACGCTGGCGGGCGAGAAGTCGCCGGTCGAGATCAGCGCCGAGATCCTGGCCACGCTGCGCTTCCGCGCCGAGGACACCTTCGACGACGAGCTCTACGGCGCCGTCATCACCGTGCCCGCGTATTTCGACGAGGGCCAGCGCCAGGCGACCAAGGACGCCGCGCAGCTCGCCGGCCTCAACGTGCTGCGCCTGATCAGCGAGCCCACGGCCGCCGCCATCGCGTACGGCCTGGACAACGCGAGCGAAGGCGTCTACGCGGTCTACGACCTGGGCGGCGGCACCTTCGACATCTCTATCCTGCGGCTGACGCAGGGCGTGTTCGAGGTGATCGCCACCGGCGGCGACTCGGCCCTCGGCGGCGACGACTACGACCACGCGCTGGCCGATTTCGTGCTCGCGCAAACGGGCGCGCAAGCCGGCAGCGATGCCGACAAGGCCGCGCTGCTCGTGGCCGCGCGCGCAGCCAAGGAAGCCTTGACCGATTCCGGTTCGGTCGTCTTCAAAGCCGAGGTCGCGGGCAAGACTGTCTCGCTCGATCTGACCCGCGAGCAGTTCGACGCCGCGACCAAACCGCTCACCGACCGCACCATCGCTGCCGTGCGCAAGGCGCTGCGTGACGCGAAGCTCAAGGCGGAAGAGCTGCAGGGCATCGTGCTGGTGGGCGGCTCCACCCGCATGCCGCAGGTTCGCCGCGCGGTGGCCGAGTTCTTCGGTCGCGAGCCGCTGGTCAACCTGAATCCCGACGAAGTCGTGGCGCTGGGCGCTGCCATCCAGGCGAACCAGCTCGCCGGCAACAACGGTGCGGGCGAGCTGCTGCTGCTCGACGTGATTCCGCTGTCGCTCGGCATCGAGACGATGGGGGGGCTGGTCGAGCGCATCGTGCCGCGCAACCAGACCATCCCGACCGCGATGGCGCAGGACTTCACGACCTACCAGGACGGCCAGACCGCGCTCGCGCTGCACGTGGTGCAGGGCGAGCGCGACCTGGTGTCCGATTGCCGCAGCCTCGCGCGCTTCACGCTGCGCGGCATTCCGCCGATGGCAGCCGGCGCGGCGCGCATTCGCGTGACCTTCACGGTCGACGCCGACGGCCTGCTGAGCGTGAGCGCGAAGGAGCAGGGCAGCGGCGTCGAGGCCAGCGTGGCGGTCAAGCCTTCGTACGGCCTGTCGGACGACCAGATCGCGACCATGCTGCAGGAGAGCTTCTCCACGGCGCAGCAAGACATGCAAGCCCGCGCGCTGGTCGAGGCACGCGTCGATGCCGACCGCATGCTGCTCGCCACGCAGAGCGCGCTCGATGCAGACGGCGACCTGCTGAACGACGAAGAGCGCGCCGTCATCGATGCATCGATGGCGCAGCTGCGCGAAGCCGCAAAGGGCGGCACCGAGGCCGCGGCCATCGAGGCCGCCACCAAGAAGCTTGCCGACGACACCGAAGCCTTCGCCGCACAGCGCATGAACGCGGGCATCGCGCGCGCGCTTGCCGGGCGCAAGGTCGAATCTCTCTAGAACAACGACATGCCCACGATCAAGATCTACCCGCATCCCGAGTACTGCCCGAACGGCGCAGAAATCACCGCGCCCGCCGGAACCTCGATCTGCGAGGCGCTTCTCGACAACCACATCGACATCGAGCATGCCTGCGAGATGAGCTGCGCCTGCACCACCTGCCACGTGATCGTGCGCGAGGGCTTCAATTCGCTGAACGAGGCGGAAGAGGGCGAGGAAGACCTGCTCGACCGCGCCTGGGGGCTGGAGCCGCAGTCGCGCCTGAGTTGCCAGGCGATCCTGGCGCAGGAGAATGTGACCGTCGAGATTCCGAAGTACTCGATCAACCACGCCAAGGAAAACCACTGATGAGCGCAGCGCCGGGCCGTCCCAAGCAAGCTCGCACCCCCTCGGGGGGCGGCGAGGACACGAAGTGCCGAGACTGGGGGCGTACATGAGCCGTCAGATCGTCCTCGACACCGAAACGACCGGTCTCTCTGCCGAGAACGGCGACCGCGTCATCGAGCTCGGCTGCGTGGAGTTGTTCAACCGCAAGCTCACCGGCAACGACCTGCACATCTACTTCAACCCCGAGCGCGAGAGCCACGAGGACGCGCTCAAGGTTCACGGCCTGACGACCGACTTCCTGCGCGACAAGCCGAAGTTCGGCACGCTGGCCAACGACATCGTCGAGTACCTGCGCGATGCAGAGCTGATCATTCACAACGCGGCCTTCGACGTCGGCTTCCTCAACAAGGAGTTCGAGCGTGCCGGCCTGCCGCCGCTGCGCACCTTCGTCAGCGAAGTGACCGACACGCTGGCCATGGCCAAGCAGGTGTACCCGGGCAAGCGCAATTCGCTCGACGCGCTGTGTGACCGTTTCGGCGTCGATCGCTCGAACCGCACCTTCCACGGCGCCAAGCTCGACGCGCAACTGCTGGCCGACGTCTACATCAACCTCACCCGCGGGCAGGACGCGCTGCTCATCGACGTGGCCGCTGCCGAGCCCGTGCAGGGCACTGCCGTGGTGTCTGTCGACCTGAGCCAGTTCGAGCTGCCGGTGATCATGGCGGCCGAGCATGAACTGACCGCGCACGAGGCCGTGTTGGCCCAACTCGACAAATCTAGTGGTGGTCGCACACTCTTTCGTGAAAACGGCTGAAAAGCTATGGCATAATCTGAGGCTTCGCAGAACGCGATACGCAATTCAAAGCAACGCGGTCAAACGCGCTGCTTAGGGCGGTTAGCTCAGGGGTAGAGCACAGCATTCACACTGCTGGGGTCGGAGGTTCGAAGCCTCCACCGCCCACCAAATCAAAAAGCGACCTGGATTTCTAGGTCGCTCTTTTGTTTTCCGCGCCGGGATTGTCTTCGTCGCTTACCTCATCGCTTACTTCGTCGTTCCGAGCAGGTCGCCGCAGTTGTCGCATGCGAAGTACAGCTTCTGCCCGCCGCATTGCACCGACCCCGTCGCACCCGCGCGGATCTGCCAGTCGCACGACTTGCCCTGGCGGATCAGCGTGCCCTCGGCGTAGCAGGGCGCCAGCTCGTAGTTGTCGTGCAGCGTCTTGTAGTCGACCTCGCGCGCCTTCGAGAAGAACTCGCGCGCCTGTCCATGATTGCGCGGCACGTCGGAACTGCGGCAGGTGGCCGGCGAGTCCGAATGGAAGTCGGCGACGTAGACGTCGGTGAATGCGGTATCGCGTGTCGTCGCGCAGGCTGCGATCAGCATGACCCCGACCGCGAGGCATATCGCGCGAAGTCTCACTTCCATATCGCCGAACTCGCTTCGCCGGGGTTCTTGTACGAAACCGTCGGGTGCTTGTAGACGTCTTCCGCCTTGAGGTTGAACTGTGCGTACAGCTCCTCGATCAGCCACTGGAGCGAGCTATTCTGCGCGGCGGTCACCGCTTCGTAGGTCTTGTCGTCGATGTGCATGCCGACCAGCTCGATGCCGATCGAGTCGCTGTTCACCGGATACCGGTCGGGGTAGGGCTTCGCGCGTTCGTGGGCGTCGATGGCATTGATCTGGTTGACCCACGACATCGCCAGCATCTTGGCCATTGCCCCCGTGTCGCAGCTGCTCTTGTTGATGGTCAGGCACTTCGACTTGATCAGCTTGCCGACGTGATAGCAGCGCGCGAAGACGCTCGCGGTCTGGTAGATCTGGCCGTTCTTGTCGATCAGGAAGTGGGCGCCGTTGCCTCCTACCTGATAGCCGTTGAGGCTGGATTCGGCGGTGGACGAGTCGGTCTGGTGGACGACGATGGCGAGCACGCTGGGAAGGGCGCCATGTTCGATTCCCGATGAACGCCTGAGGATCACCTTGGGATCGATCAGCATCCCGTTTGCATCGATGGTGGACATTTCTCTCCCTGAAGAATGTGGCACCTGCCGGGCGTCGGCAGCGCAGGGCAGTACAACACATCCGTTCTCGCTCCCCAAGTCGCAGTAAGTAGTAAGGCGGCTCGTCCGCATCGAATGAGTAAGCTGTCCGTGTCGGCATGCGCCGACGGCAGATGCAGCCGCGGGCTGTCGACTTTCCTGCCGCGGTGATCTAGAACCAAAGGGAAAGGAGTGCTGCCATGGCCACTCATCCCGATGTTCCCCCGCCCGTCGCACCGGACCTGCCTGTCGAGCCCGACGAAGGGGCCGAGACGGCGCCCGACGAGCCCACCGATCCCGAGCCGCCGCCGTCCGTGCAGTGACGGGGTGAAACCCACGATCCGCGCGCGAGCCGCGCTAAGCTCGCGCGATGGATGAAATCGATTGCGCCGTCATCGGCGGTGGTGTGGTGGGGCTGGCAGTGGCGCGCGCCTTGGCGCTCGCGGGCCGGGAGGTGCTGGTGCTCGAGTCCGAAGGTGCCATCGGCACGGGAACGAGTTCGCGCAACAGCGAGGTCATTCATGCCGGCATCTACTATCCGCAGGGCTCGCTCAAGGCGAAGCTCTGCGTCGAAGGCAAGGAACTGCTGTACGCCTATGCGGCCGAGCGCGGCGTGCCGCACCAGCGCTGCGGCAAGCTGATCGTGGCGACATCGCCCGAGCAGGCTGGGCAGCTCGAGGTCATCCGGACGAAGGCTGCCGCGAACGGCGTCGACGACCTGGTGCTGCTCACAGGGCAGCAGGCAGTCGCGATGGAGCCGCAGCTGCATTGCGTCGCGGCCCTGCATTCGCCGAGCACCGGCATCGTCGACAGTCATGCGCTCATGCTGAGCCTGCTCGGCGACCTCGAGAACACGGGCGGCATGCTGGCGCTGAAATCGCCCATCTCGCACGCCGAATGCGGTGGCGAAGCCATCGTGTTGATGGCTGAAGACGGCACTGCGCTGCGCTGCCGCACCGTGGTCAACGCGGCCGGCCTCGGGGCTCCGGCGCTGGCCCGTCGTTTCGAGGGGCTGCCGCCTGCCGCGGTACCGAAGGAATATTTCGCCAAGGGGAACTACTTCACCCTGTCGGGACGTGCGCCCTTCGGGCGCCTCGTCTATCCCGTGCCCGAGCCGGGTGGACTGGGCGTGCATCTCACGATCGACCTTGGCGGGCAGGCCAAGTTCGGGCCCGATGTGCAGTGGGTGTCCTCGCCTGACGACCTGGTGGTCGACCCCGCGCGCGGCGACAGCTTCTATGCCGAGGTGCGCAAGTACTGGCCCGCGCTGCCCGACGATGCGCTCATTCCGGGCTATGCGGGCATGCGGCCCAAGATCTCCGGCCCGGGCGAGCCCGCTGCCGACTTCATGATCGACGGACCCGCGTCGCACGGCGTGCCGGGGCTGGTCAATCTCTTCGGCATCGAATCGCCGGGGCTCACTAGCAGCCTGGCCATAGGGCGCCATGTGGCAGCCCTGCTGGCCGGCGGCTGATGAGCTTCATGCGGGCGATGGAGCGTATTGCGTGCCAAAAGCTGCACATCTGTCGCGCCCGAGGGTCTTTTGTGCCTGTAACATGACAGGACGCCATTTGCGGCGCGAAGCCGCCGGCGCGGTGCCGGTGTCATCACGGAGGAAAGTTTCCAATGAGTGCATCCAAAAATCTTGAAGCAGCAGCCGAAGACATTGCAAGCGACGTGCGCGGCGTGCTGGCAAGCAAGGACCTGGATTCGGTTCCCCACATCAAGGCGCTGCGCCAGCGCATCGACACCAAGCTGGCCATCGCACGCGAACTCGCGGCCGAGAAGAGCAAGCTCGCCGCCAAGAAGGCCCGCGAGGCGGCCACCTCCGCCAACGCCTACGCCCACGACGAACCATGGCAGATCGCCGGCGCCGCACTGGCCGTCGGCGTGCTGGTGGGCCTGCTGCTTGGCCGCCGCTGACCTGAACACGCATCGCAGCAGCAGCATCTTTCGCCCGGACATGACGGGAGCCGGCCCATGAGGCTGTTGTCCCTGTTCGGACTGAATGCCCGGATCCGCCGGCTGCGCATCGCCGCGGCCGAAGGCGCACTGGCCGCCGAAGACCGGGTGCAACTGCTGCGCATGGCCTGGGAGGACGAGAAGCAGCGCCTCAAGCTGATGCTTTTCCTCGCGCTGGCCGTGCTGGGGCTGACCACGGTCACGGTGGCCCTGCTGTCGGTGGCGGTGGTGGTGAACTACTGGGACACGCCGTACCGCATCACTGCCGCATGGTCGGTGGCGGGCGTCTGGATCGCGCTCTGGCTGGCTGCGGCCATCGGTTTGCTGCTGACCCTGCGCAACGCGTCCAACGGCTTCCTGCCTGCGCGCCAGGAATTCGAGCGCGACTGGGCCTGGGCCCAGGAGCGCTTCGGACTGGGCAAGGACCCGGCGGACGACGAGGAAGAGGCGCCGCGCCGCGTTCGCAGGCCGGTCACTCGCGAAGAACTGCTGGCGCGCATGGAGCTCCAGCGCCTGCGCATCGCGACGATGCAGGGCGGGCGCGAGACCCGGCCTGCTGACGACGATGCGCCCCCGCCCAACGAATCGGCGGCCGCCGCTGCATTGCGCATCGCGCGTGCGCATCCCGTCGCAACGGGCGTCGTCGCGGCTGCCGCCGTGGTCGTGATCCGGCCGAAGCGGCTGCTGCGCTGGGCCGCAGTCATTGCGCCAGTGCTCTGGCGCATGCGCTGAAAGAAAGAAGAAGGACGCTCAGGCCTTGCTGCCGCGATCGCGCAGCAGCGCCTGGGCAGCTTCGCGGACCAGCGCGGGGCCGCGATAGATCAGCCCGGTGTAGATCTGCACCACGTCCGCGCCCGCGGCGATCTTCGCCTTGGCATCGGCGCCGCTGAGAATGCCGCCGACTCCAATGATCGGGAAGCCCGCACCCAGCGCCGCGCGCAGCTGGGCGATCACGCGGTTGCTCGCCTCGCGCACCGGCGCTCCCGACAATCCTCCCGTTTCCTCCGCATGCGGCAGGCCCTTGACCGCGTCGCGCGCGAGCGTGGTGTTGGTGGCGATCACGCCATCCATGCCGTGGCGCTTCAGCGTGGCGGCGATGACTGCGACCTGGGCTTCGTCGAGATCGGGTGCGATCTTCACGAACAGCGGCGAGCGCTTGTTGTGGCGCGCCGCCAGCGCCTCGCGCCGCTCGGCCACGGCGCCGAGCAGCGCGTCGAGGGCCTCGTCGCTCTGCAGTGAGCGCAGGTTGGCGGTGTTCGGGCTGGAGATGTTGATCGTCACGTAGTCGGCGTGCGGATAGACGCCGTCGAGGCAGGCCAGGTAGTCGTCCACTGCGCGCTCGATGGGCGTGGCGGCGTTCTTGCCGATGTTCAGGCCCAGCAGCATCGGCGATTTCGCGCTCCCGCTCTTGCGGAAGCGCGCCTTCTGCACGTTGGCCAGGAAGGCGTCGAGCCCTTCGTTGTTGAAGCCGAGCCGGTTGATCAGCGCATCGCGCTGCGGCAGGCGGAACATGCGCGGCTTGGGGTTGCCCGGCTGGGCCTTGGGCGTGACCGTGCCGACCTCGACGAAGCCGAATCCCATGGCGGCGAAGGCGTCGATGCAGCGGGCGTTCTTGTCCAGCCCGGCGGCCAGGCCCACGCGGTTCGGAAAGCTCAAGCCGGCGAGTTCGATCGGATCGTCGACGCGCGGCGCCGAATAGGCGCAGGCCAGCGGCGTGTTCTGGGTGCGCGCCAGCCCGTCCAGCGTGATTTCGTGGGCATGCTCGGGGTCGAAGCCGAACAGGAAGGGGCGGGCCAGGCCATAGAGCGAGGAGGGCATCAGCAGGGGCATCGGATAATTCGGGGCTTCAATGAGCCAAGGATTGTCCGTGATGACCGCACCCGCCTCCCCAACCCCCTCCAAACCGCTTTCCCAGGACGAACTCAAGGCCCAGGTCGGCCGCGCCGCGCTGGCCTACGTGGCCAGGGGCGAAATCGTCGGTGTCGGCACCGGCTCGACGGTGAACAAGTTCATCGACGCACTGGCCACGATCAAGGACGAGATCAAGGGCGCGGTCTCCAGCTCGGTCGCCTCGACCGAACGCCTGCGGGCCCTCGGCATCCCGGTGTTCGACAGCAACGAGGTGGAGGAACTGTCGGTCTACATCGACGGCGCCGACGAGATCGATCACCGCGGTTTCATGGTGAAGGGCGGCGGCGCCGCGCTCACGCGCGAGAAGATCGTCGCGGCCCAGTCGCGAAAGTTCGTCTGCATCGCCGACGCATCCAAGCTGGTGGAGGTGCTGGGCGCCTTTCCGCTGCCGGTGGAAGTCATTCCGATGGCGGCCCGCCGCGTGATGCGCCAGTTCGCGGCCATGGGCGGCATCGCCCAGGTGCGAGAGAAGGACGGCCTGCCGCTGGTCACGGACAACGGCCAGCACATCGTCGATGTCACCGGCCTGAAGATCACCGATCCGCTGGCTTTCGAATCCACCGTGAGCCAGTGGCCGGGCGTGGTGACGGTCGGCGTCTTCGCCCACCAGAAGGCCGGCGTGTGCCTGCTGGGCACCTCGGAAGGCGTGAAGACGATGGAATTCGCCGCCTGAGGCCGGCGGCCCAGGTCAGAACTTGATACCCGCCGGGTTGCTCGGGCTCGGATCGCTCGATGCGGGCGGCAGTGGCGCGGGCTGTGCGGTCGGTGCCGGCGCGGCGGCTCGGGACGCAGGTGCCGCCTGCTGCGCGACCAGGGGGCGGACCTGCCCGTTGCGGTAGCCCGCTGGCAGGCTGTTGCTCTTGGGGTAGCCGGCCGCGTCGAGGTACTGCGACCACTCGGCATCGGAGTAGCCCTTGAGCTGCTGCGATCCGATGGTGAGCAGCGGCAGCGAACTCTGGCTGCTCAGGCGCTGCAGCGCCTCGATTTCCTCGTTGCTCTTGACCGTGCGTTCCTCGAAGGGAATGCCGCGCGTCACCAGCAGGGTGCGGGCCGCGCCGCAGGGGGAGCACTCGTCGCCGCTGTAGAGAGTGACGGGGTAGCGCTGGGCCACCTGGCGCAGTTCGTACGGCAGGCCCGCGCCGGCGCTGGATGAGGTGGCGGAGCCTTGCGAGCCCGATGCCGCTTCGCTGCTGGCGGTGGGCGCCCGGTCGGAGAAGGTGACCTTGCCGTTCTTGTCCACCTGGCGGTAGATGGGTTGCGCCATGGCGCCCGCGGCAACGAGCACAAGGGCAAGGCCGGTCAGGCGATGCAATGGTGAGATTTTGTAAATCGGATGCATCGCCCGAGTATCGCAAGCTTCAGCGTCGCATCAAGCGGGCTGGGGCTCGGCCATGCCCTGATGTCGCAGCAGCGCATCAAGCTGGGGTTCGCGGCCGCGGAAGGCCTTGAACGAATCCATGGCACTGCGGCTGCCGCCGGCCTCCAGGATGGCCTGGCGGTACTTGCGGCCGGTCTCGATGTTCGGCTCGCCGTCGGCGCCCACGGTTTCCTCGAAGGCCGCGTAGGCGTCGGCGCTCAGCACCTCGGCCCACTTGTAGCTGTAGTAGCCGGCAGCGTAGCCACCCGAGAAGATGTGGCTGAAAGTATTCGGCGTGCGGCTGAACGCAGGCGAGGGCATCACCGCCACCTCGTCGCGCACGTGGCCCAGCAGCGCCATCACGTCGCCGGGCTTGGCAGTGGCGGCGTGGTACTCGGTGTGCAGCAGCATGTCGAACAGCGAGAACTCGATCTGGCGCAGCGTCTGCAGGCCGCTCTGGAAGTTCTTGGCCGCCGTCATCTTGTCGAAGAGGGCGCGCGGCAGCGGCTCGCCTGTGTCGACGTGGGCCGTCATGTGCTTGAGCACGTCCCACTCCCAGCAGAAGTTCTCCATGAACTGGCTCGGCAACTCGACCGCGTCCCACTCGACGCCGCTGATGCCCGAGACGTCGCGCTCGTTCACCTGCGTGAGCATGTGGTGCAGGCCGTGGCCGAACTCGTGGAAGAGGGTGGTCACGTCGTCGTGCGTGAGCAGCGGCGGCTTGCCGTCGACGCCGCTGGCGAAGTTGCACACCAGTTGCGCGACAGGCGTCTGCAGCGCACCGTTGTCGGGGCGCAGCCAGCGGGCGCGCACGTCGTCCATCCAGGCGCCACCGCGTTTGGCGGCACGGGCGGAGGGGTCGAGGTAGAACTGGCCGACCTTCTGGCCTGCGCGCTCGATGCGATAGAACTCGACGCTCGGATGCCAGGTGGGCGCCGAATCGCGGCGGATCGACACCTCGAACAGCGTCTCGACGATCTTGAACAGCCCGGCCATGACCTTCGGCGCCGGGAAGTACTGCTTCACCTCCTGCTCGCTGAAGGCGTAGCGCGCTTCCTTGAGCTTCTCGCCGATATAGCTCCAGTCCCAGGGCTGCGGATCGGTGATGCCCAGCTGCTGGGCCGCGAAGACCCGCAGATCGGCAAGGTCGCGCTCGCCGTAGGGCCTGGCCTTGGTCGCGAGATCGCGCAGGAACTTCACGACCTGCTCGGGCGACTCGGCCATCTTCGGCACGACCGACAGCTCGCCGTAGTTCCTGTAGCCAAGCAGCTTGGCTTCTTCCTCGCGCAGCGCGAGGATCTCGGTGATGAGCGCGGTGTTGTCGAAGGCCGCGTCCCCGAACTCGCTGGCGCGCGTGACGTATGCGCGGTAGAGCTTCTCGCGCAGTGCGCTGCTCTTGGCGAACTGCATCACCGGCAGGTAGCACGGCATCTTCAGCGTGAGCTTGTAGCCTTCCTTGCCATCGGCCTCGGCGGCCGCGCGCGCGGCGCTCACCACATCTTCAGGCACGCCTTCGAGCTCGCCGAGATTGGCGTAGTACGCGAAGGCGTCGGTGGCGTCGAGCGCGTTCTCGCTGAATTTCTGGCTCAGCTCGGCCTGGCGTTCCTGGATGTCGGCGAAGCGCTTCTTGGCCTCGCCCTGCAGCTCGGCGCCGCCCAGCACGAAGTTGCGTACCGCGTTGCTGTGCGCCTGGCGCTGCTCTGCGTTGAGGGTGCCGACGTCGATGGCCTTGTACTTGGCATACAGGCGCTCGTCGGAGCCCAGCCGGGTCCAGAAGGCGGTGACGCGCGGCATCGCCTCGTTGTAGGCGGCGCGCAGCTCGGGCGTGTCGGCCACGGCGTTGAGATGGCCGACGGCACCCCAGGCGCGGCTGAAGCGCTCGGAGGCCACGTCGAGCACCTTGGAGATGGCGTTCCAGTCGGCGGGAAACCCGGGCGCGGTCACGGTCTGCAGCGCGGCCTCGGCATCGGCCAGCAGCGCATCGACGGCGGGCGACACGTGCTCCGGCTTGATCTTGTCGAACAGAGGGAGATCGGTGAAATCGAGGAGCGGGTTGGTCATTGGAGAAATCCTGTTCGAACTGACGGGGCCATTTCGGGAGCCGCTGCGGAACCGCCCGTAAAGGCGGCTGCAGGCAGCGGGCAAGCGACAGGCTGATTCTTATCTTGCGGCGCGCTCTGCGGCTTCAAGGGTGTTGACCAGCAGCATGGCGCGCGTCATGGGGCCCACGCCGCCGGGCACGGGCGTGATCCAGCCAGCCACTTCCTTGACGCCGTCGAAGTCGACGTCGCCGGCGAGCTTGCCATCGGCCTTGCGGTTCATGCCCACGTCGATGACGACCGCGCCGGGCTTCACCATGTCTGCAGTGAGCAGGTCGAGCTTGCCCACCGCCGCGACGATCACGTCGGCCTGGCGCGTGATGGCGCCGAGGTCTTTCGTCGCGCTGTGGCAGATGGTCACGGTCGCGCTCTTGGCGAGCAGCATCATGGCCATCGGCTTGCCGACGATGTTGCTGCGGCCGATGACCACGGCGTGTTTGCCGCGCAGGTCGTAGCCGATGGATTCGAGCATCTTCATGCAGCCGTGCGGCGTGCAGGGCCAGAAGCCGGGCGCACCGGTCATCAGCGCGCCCGCGCTGGCGACGTGGAAGCCGTCGACGTCCTTGGCAGGCGAGATCGTCTCGATGACCTTCTGGCTGTCCATGTGCTTGGGCAAGGGCAGCTGCACCAGGATGCCGTGCACCTTCGGGTCATCGTTGAGCGTGCGGATGCGGGCCAGCAGGTCGGCCTCGCTCATGTCGGCGGGGTAGGTCTCGAGCGTGGCGTCGAGGCCGGTCTGGGCGCTGTCGTTGACCTTGTGCTTGGTATAGACCTGGCTGGCCGGGTCTTCGCCCACGAGGATGATGGAAAGGGCCGGGTTCACGCCACGGGCCTTGAGTGCGGCGGTGCGGCCGGACACCTCGGCGCGGATGGTTTTGGCGAGGGCGTTGCCGTCGATCAGTTGGGCGGTCATCGGTTTCGATTTTCCAAGTAAAAACGCCCGCTTGCGCAGGCGTGGGGGTCATTCGTCGCTATCGGGCGGATAGCTGCTTCTAGGCCTTGGCCGCTGGCGCCGCCTGCCCCAGCGCGATCTTGAGCAGATCGGCCACGGTGTTGGCGTTGAGCTTTTCCATGATGTTGGCGCGGTGCGCCTCGACCGTCTTGATGCTGATGCCCAGGTCGTCGGCGATCTGCTTGTTCAGGCGGCCGGCGACGATGCGCTCGAGCACCTGCGCCTCGCGGCCCGTGAGCTTGGACAGCAGCGCGTCGCGGCTGGCCGATTGCTGGTGCTGCGTGAAGGCGCCGCGCGCATGTTCGAGCATGCGCTCGACCAGCGTGACGAGTTCTTCGTCGTTGAAGGGCTTCTGGATGAAATCCATCGCGCCCTTCTTCATGCTGTCGACCGCCATCGGCACGTCGCCGTGGCCGGTGATGACCACGATGGGCAGCGGGGAGCGCCGTTCGATCAGGCGATCCTGCAGCTCCAGGCCGGTCATGCCGGCCATGCGGATGTCGACTATCAAACAGGCGACTTCACGCGGGTCGTATCGGGAGAGAAAGGATTCGGCGGAATCGAAACAGCGGACTCTGTAGTCCTTGCCTTCGAGCAGCCATTGCAGCGAATCGCGTACGGCTTCGTCGTCGTCGACGACATAGACCGTGCCCTTCTTCGGAATCAAACTCATGCAGGTACCTTTGCCTCGTCGCTAGCTACGGAACTGATAGCGTCCAACACCGGAATCCAGAAGGAAAAACGGCATCCGATCACATCCGGGCCATTGTAGATGTTCTCCGCCTGCATCCGGCCGCGATGCGACTCGACGATGGTGCGGCACAAATTGAGCCCGATGCCCATGCCCTCGGGCTTGGTGGAGAAGAAGGCCTCGTAGAGCCGGTCCATCACCTCGGGCGCCAGGCCCTTGCCGGTGTCCTGCACCGAGAACTCGATGGCGTTGTGGCCCTCGATCACCTTGGGCAGCACGCGTAGCTCGACGCTGCGGCGCGCCAGCGGACGGTCGGCGAGATCGATGGATTCGGCCGCGTTCTTCAGCAGGTTGACCATCACCTGCTCGATGAGGATGGGGTCGACCCGCACCACCGGCAGCCGCGCGGCCACGTAGTGGTTCAGGCGCACGTTGCGCCGGCGAAGCTCGATGCCGGCGAGCTCCACCGCCTCGCTTACCATGGTGGCCACGTCGGCCGGCGTGCGGTTGGGTTCGCTGCGCTTCACGAAGGAGCGGATGCGCTGGATGATCTGGCCCGCGCGCTGGGCCTGCTTCGAGGTCTTCTCGAGCGCGGCGAGCAGGGCGTCGTTGTCGATCGACTGGCCCTTGATGCGCGACATCATCCCGTTGCAGTAGTTGGTGATGGCGGTCAGCGGCTGGTTGAGCTCGTGCGCCACGCTGGAGGCCATCTCGCCCATGGTGATGAGGCGGCTGGCGGCCTGGGCCTTGTCGGCCTGCGCGGCGGCCTGTTCCTCGGCGTCGCGGCGCTGCGTGATGTCGGTGGCGATCACCAGCTGCGCAAGCCGGCCGTCCACCCAGGTCAGGTAGCGCGAGCGCACCTCGAGCCACTTGCCGAGGTGGGGCACGAAGATCTCGTTGTTGGCGGTCTGCGCGGCGGTGAGCGTGTCGATCGGCAGGCCGGCGTACGGGTCCACGTCGTCAAGGCCCTCGTCGTGCGCATTCGAGGCCGGCACGCCCGCCTGCGCGACCATGCCCAGGTGGCCCACGGTGTCGGAGCCGAACCACAGGCGATAAAGCTTGTTGGCGAACAGCAGTTCCTCGCTGCCGATGGGAGCCACCGACACCGCCGCGTCGAGCGCTTCCAGCACCGTGGTGAAGCGCTCGTAGGAGGCCGAGAGCTGCTCGCGGATGCGCGTGGGCTCGGTGATGTCGGTCATCGACGTCATCCAGCCGGTCTGGTGGCCGCGCGCGTCGATCAGCGGAGACACGTAGAGGCGGGCGTTGAACACGCTGCCGTTCTTGCGCTTCACGCGCACCTGAAAGCCGCCGGGCAGGGCGCGGCCGTGCAGTTCTTCCTCGAGCCGCTCGTTCATCACCTCGCGGTCGGATTCGAGCCAGTAGGGGAAAGGCGGCGACTGGCCGACCAGTTCTTCCTCGCTCCAGCCCGTCATCGCGCAGAAGGCGGCGTTGACGTAGGTGATGCGGCCCTGCAGGTCGAGCACGCGCATGCCGGTGAGCATGGAGTTCTCCATCGCCCGACGGAAGTTGGTCTCGGCCACCAGCCGCTGCTGCGCCTGCAGCCGGCGACGCGTGTGTCGCCAGGTGCCGATCAGCATCCAGCTGGTGAGCACGCTGAGCGCGCACACCAGCCAGAAGAGCCCGTTGCCGACCACGCCCTGGGAGGTGCGGTAGGCCTGCGCCCGCAGCACCAGCGCATTGCCGACCGGGGACACCGGCACTTCGTATTCGTTCGTGCGCTCGCTCCAGGGCAGCAGGCGCGTGCCGCTTTCCTTCAGGTTCGTGGTGTTGCCGGCGATCACATGGCCCTTGGCGTCGAGCAGCGACACCGCGTAGCGCGCCTGCACCTCGGAAGGCATGCCGTAGCGCAGCAGCCCGTCGACCGAGAATTCGCCCAGCACCACGCCTGCGAACAGGCCCTGGTCGAAGAGGGGAATATGCAGCTGCAGCATCGACGCCGGGTCGCCGCCGGCCACGGGCTGCGAATAGACCGGCTGGCGCAGCTCGCGGGCCAGCGCGTAATTGCTCTCGATGTCGCCGGGGCGCAGCACGTCGCCGATCAGGTGCTGCTGCGCCGGGTGCACGCTGGGCGCCGCGTAGCCGGCCTTGAAGCGGCGGCGGTCGTCGATCCAGGTGATGGTCTGCAGCTCGGGGAACTGGCTCACCAGCGACTCGGCGCGGCTGGTGAACTCGACGGGGTCGATCTCCCGGTTGGAGGCATCGCGCGCGATGCGCATCAGCTGTTCCTGCCGCTCGAGCAGCCGCAGGCGCATGCGCTGCTGCGCGTACTCGACGTCGCGGCGCACCGACTCCTGCTCACGCTCGACCTCCTCGGTGCGCAGATACCAGAAGGCGGAAACGATGGCGGCGAGGAACAGCAGCACGGCCGCCATCGGCGCGAGCATGGCGACCGCGTCCTGCAGCACCGGAGTCTGGCGTCGCCACCACCTGCGCCACCAGGACAGCGGCGAGGCGTTCACGGCACTGCGGGCAACCGCCAGCGGAGAGGAGAGAGGCATGCGCGGATTCTAGGCTCGCCCCCTCGGCTTGCCACGCCTGGCGCGGGTATCCGGCATGACGGATGCGGCTTGGCAAGACAGGTTTTGCGGCGGGCTTTGCAGGCTCACGTTGTTCTTAAAATTTCATATCAAGAAATCAATGAGCACTATTTGAAATTGCGATGTTTCTATGCGAAACTCCGCCGCGTTCGCCATACGGCGCACTTAAATTACAGCCACTGCCCTAAAAGGAGAGACAAGCATGTCGGCAAATCCCGAGAACCTGTTCGGCTCGGCCGCAAACGATGCGGACGCCCAGGAGACCCGTGAATGGATGGATGCACTGTCCTCCGTCATCCAGAGCGAGGGGCCGGAGCGGGCCCACTTCCTTCTCGAGCAGTTGCTCGAACATGCGCGGCAGAACACGGTCGACATGCCGTTCTCGGCCAACACCGGCTACGTCAACACCATCGAACCCTCGCAGGAGGCTCGCAGCCCCGGCAACCTCGAGATCGAACAGCGCCTGCGCGCCTACATGCGCTGGAATGCGATGGCCATGGTGGTCAAGGCCAATCGCCACCATCCGCCCGAGGGCGGCGACCTGGGCGGCCACATCGGCTCCTTCGCCTCGCTGGCCAGCATGTTCGGCGCCGGCTTCAACCACTTCTGGCACGCCGAGAGCGAGAACCACGGCGGCGACCTGCTCTACATCCAGGGCCACGTCTCTCCCGGCATCTACGCCCGCGCCTACCTCGAAGGTCGTCTCTCCGAAGAGCAACTGCTTAATTTCCGCCAGGAAGTCGACGGCAAGGGCCTCTCCAGCTATCCGCACCCCAAGCTGATGCCCGAGTTCTGGCAGTTCCCCACGGTGTCGATGGGCCTTGGCCCGCTGATGGCGATCTACCAGGCGCGCTTCCTCAAGTACCTGCACGCACGAGGCATCGCCAACACCGAGAACCGCAAGGTCTGGGTGTTCTGCGGCGACGGTGAAATGGACGAAGTCGAATCGCTGGGCGCCATCGGCCTGGCGGCACGCGAGAACCTCGACAACCTGATCTTCGTCATCAACTGCAACCTGCAGCGCCTCGACGGTCCGGTGCGCGGCAACGGCAAGATCATCCAGGAGCTCGAAGGCGAGTTCCGCGGCGCCAACTGGAACGTCGTCAAGCTGATCTGGGGCAAGGGCTGGGACGCCCTGCTCGAGAAGGATCATGACGGCGCGCTGCGCAAGATCATGATGGAGTGCAACGACGGCGACTACCAGTCCTTCAAGGCCAACGACGGCGCCTACGTCCGCAAGAACTTCTTCGGCCGGGATCCGCGCACGCTGAAGATGGTCGAGCACATGACCGACGACGAGGTCTGGAACCTCCAGCGCGGCGGCCATGACTCGCAGAAGGTGTACGCCGCCTTCCACTCGGCCCAGAACCACAAGGGCCAGCCGACCGTCCTGCTCGTGAAGACCGTCAAGGGCTTCGGCATGGGCAAGATCGGCGAGGGCAAGAACACGGTCCACCAGACCAAGAAGCTCGGCGACGAGGACATCAAGGCCTTCCGCGACCGCTTCAACATTCCGATTCCCGACAGCCAGATCGCCGAGCTGCCGTTCTACAAGCCGGCCGACGACACGCCGGAAATGCGTTACCTGCACGAGCGCCGCAAGGCGCTGGGCGGCTACCTGCCGCACCGCCGCGTCAAGGCCGACGAGAGCTTCACGGTGCCGTCGCTCGACACCTTCAAGGCGGTGATGGAGCCCACGGCCGAAGGCCGCGAGATCTCGACCACGCAGGCTTATGTGCGCTTCCTCACGCAACTGCTGCGCGACAAGGCGCTGGGCCCGCGCGTGGTGCCGATCCTCGTGGACGAGGCGCGCACCTTCGGCATGGAAGGCCTGTTCCGCCAGATCGGCATCTACAACCCGCACGGTCAGCAGTACACCCCGGTCGACAAGGACCAGGTCATGTACTACAAGGAAGACAAGTCCGGCCAGATCCTGCAGGAAGGCATCAACGAGGCCGGCGGCATGTCGAGCTGGATCGCGGCGGCCACGTCGTACAGCACGAACAACCGAATCATGGTGCCGTTCTACGTGTACTACTCGATGTTCGGCTTCCAGCGCATCGGCGACCTGGCATGGGCTGCCGGCGACATGCAGGCGCGCGGCTTCCTGCTGGGCGGCACCTCGGGCCGCACCACGCTGAACGGCGAAGGCCTGCAGCACGAAGATGGCCACAGCCACATCCTGGCCAACACCATCCCGAACTGCGTGAGCTACGACCCGACCTTCGCGCATGAAGTCGGCGTGATCCTGCACCACGGCCTGAAGCGCATGGTCGAGAAGCAGGACAACGTCTACTACTACCTGACGCTGCTCAACGAGAACTACGCGATGCCCGGCCTCCAGCCCGGCACCGAAGAGCAGATCATCAAGGGCATGTACCTGTCGAAGCAGGGCCCTGCGATCAAGGCCGCCAAGGGCAAGGAAGCGCCGACCGTGCAACTGCTGGGCAGCGGCACCATCCTGCGCGAAAGCTTTGCCGCACAGGAACTGCTCGAACAGGACTGGGGCGTGTCGGCTTCCGTGTGGAGCTGCCCGAGCTTCAACGAGCTCACCCGCGACGGCCAGGACGCCGACCGCTGGAACCTGCTGCACCCCGACCAGACGCCGCGCGTGCCCTTCGTGGCCGAGCAGCTCGCCGCCTCGACCGGCCCGGTGGTCGCCTCGACCGACTACATGAAGGCCTACGCCGAGCAGATCCGCCCCTTCGTGCCGAAGGGCCGCAACTACAAGGTGCTGGGCACCGACGGCTTCGGCCGCAGCGACTTCCGCAGCAAGCTGCGCGAGCACTTCGAGGTCAACCGCCACTACATCGTGGTGGCTGCGCTCAAGGCCCTGAGCGAAGACGGCATCGTGCCGGTTGCCAAGGTGGTGGAAGCGATCAAGAAGTACGGCATCAATGTCGACAAGGTCAACCCGCTCTACGCCTGATCCCCAATCAACAACCAATCAACGAACGAACGGCGCCTGACGGCGGGAGACAACGATATGGCAGCAGTGGAAGTGAAGGTGCCGGACATCGGCGATTTCGATGAAGTCGCGGTGATCGAGGTGCTCGTGAAGGTGGGCGACACGGTCAAGGCCGAGCAGTCGCTCATCACGGTGGAGTCGGACAAGGCCTCGATGGAAATTCCGTCGTCGACCGCCGGCGTGGTCAAGGAACTGAAGGTCGAGGTCGGCAGCAAGGTGAAAGAGGGCTCGGTGGTGCTCGTGCTCGAGGCCGAAGGAGCGGGTGCCGCAGCACCGGCTCCTGCGCCTGCCGCGGCCCCGGCTGCCGCAGCGCCTGCACCGGCCGCGGCAACGCCCGCGCCGGCTCCTGCCGCCGCACCCGCGGCTTCCGGCCCGGTCGAGGTCAAGGTGCCCGACATCGGCGACTTCAAGGACGTCGCGGTCATCGAAGTGCTCGTGAAGGTGGGCGACTCGATCAAGACCGAGCAGTCGCTCATCACGGTCGAGTCGGACAAGGCCTCGATGGAAATCCCGTCGTCGGCTGCCGGCGTGCTCAAGGAACTCAAGGTCAAGGTGGGCGACACGGTCAACATCGGTGACCTGATCGCCGTGCTCGAAGGCGCCGCCGGTGCGGCTGCTCCGGCACCTGCCCAGGCTGCAGCAGCCGCTGCCGCTCCGGCAGCCGCCACGGCAAGCGCTCCTGCTCCGGCTGCCGCGGCGCCTGCACCCGCCGCAGCGGCTCCCGCCCACAACCCGACGGTCGCTCCCACCGGCAGCCTGCCGCACGCCTCGCCTTCGGTGCGCAAGTTCGCGCGCGAACTCGGCGTGCCGCTCGAGGAGGTCAAGGGCTCCGGTCCCAAGGGTCGCATCACGCAGGAAGACATCCAGAGCTTCACCAAGGCCGTGATGAGTGGCCAGGCCAGCACCAAGGCCTCGGCGGCCAAGGCGCCGGCTGGCGGCGGTGCCGACGGTGCGGCGCTGGGCCTCATCCCGTGGCCCAAGGTCGACTTCACCAAGTTCGGCACGGTCGAGCGCAAGGACCTGTCGCGCATCAAGAAGCTCAGCGGCGCGAACCTGCACCGCAACTGGGTGATGATCCCGCACGTCACCAACAACGACGAAGCGGACATCACCGAACTCGAAGCCTTCCGCGTCTCCACCAACAAGGAGAACGAGAAGTCGGGCGTCAAGGTGACGATGCTGGCCTTCGTCATCAAGGCGGTGGTCGCGGCGCTGAAGAAATTCCCCGAGTTCAACACCAGCCTGGACGGCGACCAGCTCGTCTACAAGCAGTACTACCACATCGGCTTCGCGGCCGACACGCCCAACGGCCTCGTGGTGCCGGTGCTGAAGGATGCCGACAAGAAGGGCATCCTGCAGATCAGCGCCGAGATGGGCGAGCTCGCCAAGAAGGCGCGCGACGGCAAGCTCGGCTCGGCAGACATGCAGGGCGGCTGCTTCTCGATCAGCTCGCTCGGCGGCATCGGCGGCACGCATTTCACGCCGATCATCAATGCGCCCGAAGTGGCCATCCTCGGCCTCTCCAAGGGTCAGATGAAGCCGGTGTGGGACGGCAAGCAATTCGTGCCGCGCCTCACGCTGCCGCTGTCGCTGTCGTACGACCACCGCGTGATCGACGGCGCCCTGGCTGCGCGTTTCAACGCCTACCTGGGGCAAGTGCTCGCGGACTATCGCCGTATCCTGCTATGACCACCGTAGTGGCCGTCCGCAAGGGTGGCCAGGTCACGATGGCAGCCGATTCTCTGGTGACCTTCGGCGACACGCGGCTCTCGCACCGCGCCGAGGCGAACCAGAAGATCTTCACCGTCGAGGACGCGGCGGGACAGAGCCTGTTCGCCGTGGCCGGCGCCGCCGCGCACTTCCTGGTGCTGCAGCACGCGCTGGCCGCGCAGCCGCGCGAGCAGCTGATGTTCGGCAGCAAGCACGAGATCTTCCGCACCTTCACGATGCTGCATCCGGTGCTGAAGGACTCGTTCTTCATGCAGACCAAGGAAGACGAGCACGAGCCCTACGAGTCGAGCCAGTTCACGATGCTGATGGCCAACCAGAGCGGCATCTACGGCATCTACAGCTACCGCGAGGTGTTCGAGTTCAAGGAGTTCTGGGCCATCGGCTCGGGACGCAGCTTTGCGCTCGGCGCCATGCACGCGGCCTATGACATCAAGTCGCGCACGTCGCGCGACGTGGCGGAGGCGGGCATCGCCGCCGCCTGCGAATTCGATCGCAATTCGGCCCCACCGGTCGACGTTCTCACACTCAAACTGAAAGTGTCCAAATGAGCGAACAACAAATCAAGGTGCCCGACATCGGCGACTTCGACGAAGTCGCGGTCATCGAGGTGCTGGTCAATGTCGGAGACACGGTCAAGGCCGAGCAGTCGCTGATCACGGTCGAATCGGACAAGGCCTCGATGGAGATCCCGTCGTCCGCCGCCGGCGTGGTGAAGGCGCTCGCGGTGAAGGTGGGCGACAAGGTCAAGGAAGGCTCGGTGGTGCTGACGCTGGAAGTCGACGGTGCCGCGGCCCCCGCGCCCGCAGCGGCGGCGCCCGCCCCGGCGGCAGCGGCTCCTGCACCGAAGGCGGCTGCTCCCGCGCCGGCCCCCGCTGCACCGGCCGTGGCCGTGTCCAGCTACGGCGGCAAGGTCGATGTCGAGTGCGACGTGATCGTGCTCGGCGCCGGCCCCGGCGGCTACTCGGCGGCCTTCCGCGCCGCAGACCTCGGCCTGAAGGTCGTGCTGATCGAGCGCTACGCCACCCTCGGCGGCGTGTGCCTGAACGTGGGCTGCATCCCTTCGAAGGCGCTGCTGCACGTGGCCTCCGTCATGGACGAGGTCAAGCACTTCGCCGATCTCGGCGTGAGCTTCGCCGCCCCGACGGTCGATCGCGCCAAGCTGCTCGGCCACAAGAACAAGGTGGTGGGCAAGCTCACCAGCGGCCTCACGGCCATGGCCAAGATGCGCAAGGTGACGGTGCTGCGCGGCGTCGGCAACTTCATCGACCCGTATCACATCGAGGTCGAGGAAACCTCCGGCACCAGCTGGGACACCACTGGCAGCAAGCAGACCGTGAAGTTCCGCAGTGCCATCATCGCGGCCGGCTCGCAGGCCGTGAGCCTGCCCTTCATGCCGAAGGATCCGCGCGTGGTCGACTCGACCGGCGCGCTCGAGATGGGTACCGACCCCAAGCGCATGCTGATCCTGGGCGGCGGCATCATCGGCCTCGAGATGGGCACTGTGTACTCCACGCTGGGCGCGCGCCTGGACGTGGTCGAAATGCTCGACGGCCTGATGCAAGGCGCGGACCGCGACCTCGTGAAGGTCTGGCAGAAGATGAACGCGCCGCGCTTCGACAACATCATGCTCAAGACCAAGACGGTCGGCGCCGAAGCCACGAAGGAAGGTATCAAGGTCACTTTCGAGGGCGAGAACGCGCCGAAGGAGCCGCAGGTGTACGACCTGGTGCTGCAGGCCGTGGGCCGCAGCCCCAACGGCAAGAAGATCGGCGCCGAGAAGGCTGGTGTCACGGTGAGCGACCGCGGCTTCATCCCGGTCGACATCCAGATGCGCACCAACGTGCCGCACATCTTCGCCATCGGCGACATCGTGGGCCAGCCCATGCTGGCGCACAAGGCGGTGCACGAGGCGCACGTGGCGGCCGAAGTCATTGCCGGCGAGCTGAAGGGCGACAAGGAGCTGTCGAGCGCGGCCTTCAACGCCCGCGTGATTCCGAGCGTGGCCTACACCGACCCCGAAGTGGCGTGGGTCGGCCTGACCGAGGACCAGGCGAAGGCCGAGGGCATCAAGGTCAAGAAGGGGCACTTCCCGTGGACCGCTTCGGGCCGCGCCATCGCCAACGGCCGCGACGAAGGCTTCACCAAGCTGCTGTTCGACGCGGAGACGCACCGCATCCTGGGCGGCGGCATCGTCGGCACGCATGCCGGCGACATGCTGGGCGAGATCGCGCTGGCGATCGAGATGGGCGCGGACGAGATCGACATCGGCAAGACCATCCATCCGCACCCGACGCTGGGCGAGAGCATCGGCATGGCGGCGGAAGTGGCTCACGGCACCTGCACGGACCTGCCGCCGCAGAAGAAGAGCTGACGGAAAAGAGCTGAAGGCGCCGGTCGACCGACCGGACGCCCATAAAAAAATCCCGCCGAGGCGGGATTTTTTTTCGTCCTTGATCAGGAGATCAGTAAACCGGGAAGAGGGCGGGGCTCAGTTGCCGGTATTGGCGACAGCCGCGGCCTTCACTTCGTCCGCCGGTCCGCCGACCACGCGGCGGGCACCGTCGAAGCGGCGCTGCCAGTAGCTGCCGTTCATGTCTTCCACGCGAACCTGGGCGCCGGAGCGGGGGGAATGGATGAACTTGCCTTCGCCGACGTAGATACCGACATGGCTGAAGGCGCGGCGCATGGTGTTGAAGAACACGAGGTCGCCGGGCTTGAGCTGATCGCGGTCGATCTTCTCGGTGGCGGCGGCCTGCTCTTCGGCGCGGCGGGGGAGCATGTGGCCGACCGTCTGGTTGTACATGGCGCGGACGAAGCCGCTGCAGTCGAAACCCGATTCGGCGGTGTTGCCGCCGCGACGGTAGGGAACGCCGAGGAATCCGATGGCGGTCACCACCAGGTCGGAGGTGCGTTCGGTGACGGTTTGACGAACCTGCTTGAGTTGTCCGATCAGACCTTTGTCGGCAAGCATTCGTGCCAGCTCGTCATCGGTCTTTTCCTGTTGGGGGGCTGCATGGACTGCAACGGCAAAGAGGAGGGACGCGGGTAGGACGAAAAAACGCATGGCGCGTAGGATATTGATGACGTGCGGTTATGTCAATTTAAAAAGAATTAGCGAATCCCTCTGTAAGTCATTGATTTACATGGAAAATTTCGATTCGGCCAAAGAAAAAATGTAACGACGAACGTTTATGCTCCATAAACGGTTGACCGCGAAAAGGCCTTCGCGAGTCGGGAGAACCAAGGGTTTTGCTGGATTCGGTCGTTATTTATCGACAAGATCCATGCAACTTCACGGAAAAGTCATGAACTTGCAGTGCTCCCCGTCTTTGATTTCTTTTCGCCGCTGGACATTTGTCACGGTAATCGGTTTCTGCGCGGCCGCTGCGGCCCAGACCAGGCCCGAGACGGTGGCCACGGGTCTCGAAAATCCGTGGGGCGTCGCCTTCCTGCCTGGCGGCCGTTTCGTGGTGACGGAGCGGCCCGGCCGCCTCCGGCTGGTCGGCGCCGACGGCAAGGTCGGTGCTCCCATCGCCGGCATGCCTCCCATTGCGGCAGGCGGCCAGGGCGGCCTGCTCGACGTGCTGGCCGACTCCGGCTTCGAGAAGAACCGCACGCTGTATTTCTGCTTCTCCGAGCCCGATGCCGCCGGCTCCGCCAACAGCACGGCGCTGGCCCGCGCCAACCTGTCGGCCGACGGCACGAGGCTGGAGGAGTTGAAGATCATCTTCAGCCAGCAGCCCAAGGTGGCCAGCCGCAATCACTTCGGCTGCCGCATCGTCGAGGCGCGTGACGCCACGCTGTTCCTCACGCTCGGCGACCGCTTCAGCCGCAAGGAAGACGCGCAGAAGCTCGACAACCATCTGGGCAAGATCGTGCGCATCGCCAAGGACGGCTCGGTGCCCAAGGACAACCCCTTCGTCGGCAAGGCGGGCGCGCTGCCCGAAATCTGGAGCTACGGACACCGCAACGGGCAGGGCGCCACGCTCGCGCCCGACGGCCGCCTCTGGATGACCGAGCACGGCCCGCAGGGCGGCGACGAGATCAACATTCCACTGGCAGGCCGCAACTATGGCTGGCCCGTCATCACCTACGGCGAGAACTATGGCGGCGGCAAGATCGGCGACGGCATCACGGCCAAGGAAGGCATGGAGCAGCCGCTGCACTACTGGGTGCCGTCGATCGCACCCTCCGGCATGGCGTTTCTGACCAGCGACCGCTACGGCGCCGCCTGGAAGGGCAACCTGTTCGTCGGCTCGCTCAAATTCGGCTATCTCGACCGTATCGAGCTGAAGGGCGGCAAGGTGGCCGCCGAGCACAAGCTGCTGGCCGAGGGCCGCGCCCGAATCCGCGACGTGAAGCAGGGGCCTGACGGATTGCTTTACGTGCTGACCGACGAAGCCGACGGCAAGCTGCTGCGCCTGCGGCCGAATTGAGCTCCGGTTGCCCGTTCAGCCGGGGCAGCCCGGCAGCGGCAGGGTCGGCAGCATGCGGCGCCAGAGGCGGTTCCACTCGGGCCAGTCGTGCCCGCCTTCGGTCGTGAAGATGCGTTCGGGCGGCAGCACGTTCGCCAGCAGCCGGTTGCTGAAGGCGAAACGGTCATCCAGGCCGTAACCCAGATAGAGCGGCGGCCGGGCGCCCGCCGTGTTCGTGAAGCCCGAATAGCCGCGCAGCCATTGCCAGAGCTGGGTCTCATCGGGCGTGCGGGGAGGGCTTGCGGCAGGGTCGACCAGCGGGCCGCGCCAACTGGCGAGACCACCGGCATTGGCGATGTCGGCGCTGAGCGCGCGCTCGCCGAGGTAGGGCGCCAGCGTCACCAGTCCCGCGAGTTCGCCGGGGTGGGTCTGCGCATAGAGCATTCCGCCGAAGCCGCCGAGCGAGATACCGACGAACCAGATGTGGCGATAACCCCGGCTGCGTGCCGGCACCATCACGTCGGCGCTCAGGCGGTCGAGGACGGACTTGTCGTTGAAGTAGCCGAGGTGCGAGTCGACCAGCATCACGTCGGCCGCGATGCGGTTCTCACGGACCGCGCGGACGAAGCCTTCGCGCTCGAATTCGTCGGGCGTCGAGTACGCGCCGGGGAGCATCACCAGCAGCGTGTCGACGTTGCCGCGCGGGCAGCTGCTTTTCTCGAGCGAGGTCGCCATCGGCACCGTGGCCTTGCGCACGCCGCCGCATGCCATGACGAGCAGCGCGGCGCCCAGGCCCACTGCTGCGAGCCGCAACCGTTTCGAGAAGAGCTTCATCCGCCGAAGTCTAGGCGCGCCGCGAGGCCGGCAGGTTGACCATCACGGACTGCCCGGGCGCGGTGCAGCCGGTGTCGCAGCACTTGCCGGGCTGGCGGTTGCGGGTGATGGCGCGCTCCGGGTCGTGAGGCGCGGCCGAGGGCGAGCCGTCGGCCGCGATGCCTCGTTCGAGGATGCGCTCGACCAGCTCGACCTTGGAGCCCACCGGGTAGTTGCGCCAGATCTCCTGCTTCATCGCCGCGGGCGAGCCGCCGCCGTGCAGGCTGATCACGCTGTACCAGCCGCCCTGGTAGCCGGCCGTCAGGTCTTCGATGAAGCGGGCGGTCTCGATGCGCTGCTCGTAGGGAATGGCGGGGTTGGCGCGCAGCACATCGGACAGGCGGGCGGCGGTCTCGGGGTTGTGGTCTTCGTCGGGGCCGGGCAGGGTGACGATCAGGCCTCCGCTCACGTAGTGCGCGATGCGGTGCATGTCGTAGATCTTCGTGGCGAGCAGCAGCTTGCCGATGTTGCTGAACACCGGATCGGGCATGAAGACCTCGCAGTGCTCGTCGGCCTTGCCGTACACGCTGGCCGCCACGCCGCAGGCGAAGAAGCTCTCGGTGATGGTGATGAGCTCGACCATCTGCTCGCGCAGGTGGGTTTCCTTGCCAGGGTCGAAGCCGTTGGCCTCGCACATCAGCGCGCCTGCGCCGATCAGCAGGTCGCCGAAGCCGGCGCGCGCACCGATGCAACTGTGGCGGTGGTGCGTGGCATAGCTGTAGGTCAGGTGGCCGGAGTGTTCCCACTCGCCGGCGTAGAACACGCGCTCCCAGGGCACGAACACCCTGTCGAACATGCACACGCCGGTGCTCTGGCCGTACTTGCGGCTGAACAGGGCCTCGCCGTGCTCCAGCTTCTCGCCGGGCCGGCCCGCCGGTCGCGCGACGATGGTGAGGCCCGGCGCATCGAGCGGCACGGCGCAGCAGACGGCGAAGTCGGCGTCCTCCCGGCCCATGTTGCGGCAGGGCATGACCAGCAGTTCGTGCACGTAGGGCGCCCCGGTCACGATGGCCTTGGTGCCCGAGATGAAGATGCCGCGCGCATTGCGCTCGACCACGTGCAGGTAGCTGTCGACGTTGGCCTGCTCGTGCGGGCGGCGGCTGCGGTCGCCCTTGGCGTCGGTCATGGCGACGCCGAGCGTCAGGTCCTGGTCTTGCACGCGGTGCAGGTATTCGTGGAAGCGCGCCGTGTGCTCGGTGCTGCCGCGGGCGTCGTCGATGCGGGCCGACACCTGGGCGATGGCGTTGAGCGCGTCGTGCGTCAGGTAGCGCTGGGCGCAGCCGGTTTCCTGGCAGACCAGACGTACGGCCTCGAGCTTGTTGAGCAGGTCGCCCGCGCTGGTGTTGATGTGGGAGAGCCGGTTGACCCGCTTGCCGCTGGTGTGCTGTACGGCAGTCATCAGCGGCTCGTATTCCTTCTTCAGGGCGTAGTCGTAGGTGAGGGCGATGGCATTGATGCCGGGCTGGAAGGCGGGTTCGTCGGCCACGCTGTCGACGCGGCGGCCATCGACGAAAACGGTGGGCTCGTAGCGGCGCAGCGATTCGCGGTAGTCGGCGCCGGACATGAGGGAGGCGCTGGGAAGCGGGGCGTTCATCGAGTTTGTCTCCTGGCTGTTCTGTCAAGATTTAAACACCGTTTAATTTTTCGATCAACGATCAAAAAACTGAATCGACAATCAATCCGAGGGCTATAGTCCCGCCCATGCACGCCAAGCTCCAACGCCGACAGGCGCTCACCGATGCCCGCCGTTCGCTCGTGCTCGATGCCGCCCGCGCGGTCTTCCTGGAGGCCGGCATCGAGGGGGCGAGCGTCCGCGAAATCGCCAGGAGGGCGGGCTATACCCCGGGCGCGATCTATTCGTACTTCGAGAGCAAGGAGGCGATCTACGCGGCCCTGCTCGACGAGTCGATTCAGCGGCTGCAGGCTGCGGTGGCCGAGGCCCCGGTGTCGCAGGACGGCCCCGGCCAGGCGCTCGCCGCGAGGGCCCAGGCGTGGTTCGACTTCTACGCCGCGAATCCGCGCGAACTGGACCTTGGCTTCTATCTGGTGCAGGGCATGCGACCGCGCGGCCTGACCAGCGAGCTCGACCACGAGCTGAACGACCATCTCTACCAGGCCCTGCGTCCCTGCGAGGAGGCGCTGCAGGAGCTGGGGCTCGACGCGGACGCCGCTCTGCGCGAGAACACCGCGCTGTTCGCCCATGGCGTCGGCCTGCTGCTGATGCAGCACACGGGGCGCATCCGCATGTTCAGGCAGTCGGCCGACGCGCTGTTCAAGGCCTATGTGGCGCAACTGGTGCAGCGCGTCGATGGCGGCACGCGTCAACCCGGTCTTTTCGGTGGTACGGTTCAGCCCGATTCAACCGATTCCTGAAAGAAACTGTTCATGCTGCTCGACGTCTCGCAATCCCAACTCGTCCTGGTCGACTACCAGGAGCGCCTGATGCCGGCGATCTTCGAGGGAGAAGCGGTCGCACAGAACGCCGTGCGGCTCGGCAAGATGGCGAAGCTGCTCCAGGTGCCGGCGTGGGGCACCGAGCACAACCCCTCCAAGCTGGGCCAGAACCTGCCCGACATCCGCGCGCAGTGCCAGCGCACCCTGTCGAAGATGCATTTCAGCGGCGTGGAGGAGGGCCTGGGCGAGTGGTTGCGCGTGCCGGCCAAGGCGCCGCAGGGCAATGCGCGGAGTCTGCCCAAGCATCTGCAGAAGCCGCAGACGGCCGCAGAGGAGCGCAACAGCATCGTCATCGCCGGCTGTGAGGCCCATGTCTGCCTGCTGCAGACGGCGCTCGATTTGCTGGAAGACGAGTTCGAGGTCTGGGTCGTCACCGACGCCTGCAGCTCGCGCACCGAGCGCAACCGCGATGCCGCCTTCGACCGGCTGGCCGGTGCCGGCGCCGAACTCGTGACGACCGAGATGGTCGGCTTCGAGTGGCTGCGCACGGCGGAGCATCCCGCGTTTCCCGAAGTGCTCTCGCTCATCCGGTAACCGAGGCAGCGGAGGAAAGCCGGGTTGCTCCGGCTGTCAGCTTGCTGCAAGATCGGTCTCCATAATTATGAATTCAGTTTTGGCGCGACAGCCGGAACGGAACGAATAACAGGAGACAAACCGAGATGAGCCGCTATGAAGAGTTCTATCGTCAATCCGTCGACGCGCCCGAGGCCTTCTGGGCCGAGCAGGCGAAGCTGATCGACTGGCAGACGCCCGCCCAGCAGATCCTCGACGCCAGTCAGCCGCCGTTCGCGCGCTGGTTCGTGGGGGGCACGACCAACCTGTGCCACAACGCCGTCGACCGGCATCTGGCGGCGCGGGGCGACCAGCCGGCGCTGATCTTCGTTTCCACCGAAACGGGCGTCGAGAAGAGCTACAGCTTCGCCGAGTTGCACGCCGAGGTGCAGCGCACGGCCGCCAGCCTCGTCGAGCTGGGGGTGGGCAAGGGCGACCGCGTGCTCATCTACATGCCGATGATTCCGGAAGCCGCCTTCGCGATGCTGGCCTGTGCGCGCATCGGCGCCATCCACTGCGTGGTGTTCGGCGGCTTCGCCAGCGGCTCGCTGGCCACGCGCATCGAGGATGCCGAGCCCAAGGTGATCGTGAGCGCCGATGCGGGCTCGCGCGGCAACAAGGTCATCGCATACAAGCCGCTGCTCGACGAGGCGATCCGGTTGTCGAAGCACAAGCCCTCGGCCGTGCTGCTGACCGACCGCGGCCTCGCGCCGATGGACCTGACGCCCGGCCGTGACCATCTGGCCCCCGAGCTGCGCCGCAAGCACCTCGACGCGAAGGTGCCCTGCACCTGGCTCGCCTCCACCGACATCAGCTACACCATCTACACGAGCGGCACCACCGGCAAACCCAAGGGCGTGCAGCGCGACGTGGGCGGCTACGCGGTCGCGCTGGCTGCGAGCATGAAGCACATCTTCGACGGCCGGCCGGGGGAAACCTATTTCTCCACCAGCGACATCGGCTGGGTGGTGGGCCACAGCTATATCGTCTACGGTCCGCTGATCGCGGGCATGGCGACCATCATGTACGAGGGGCTGCCCACGCAGGGCATCGACCGGGAGCCCGACGGCGGCATCTGGTGGCGCCTCGTCGAGAAATACAAGGTGACGGTGATGTTCAGCGCGCCCACGGCGGTGCGCGTGCTGAAGAAGCAGGACCCGGCGCTGCTGAAGAAGTACGACCTGTCGACCCTGCGCGCACTGTTCCTGGCCGGCGAGCCGCTGGACGAGCCCACCGCCCGCTGGATCAGCGAGGGCCTGGGCGTGCCGATCATCGACAACTACTGGCAGACCGAGTCGGGCTGGCCGATGATCACCATCGCCAACGGCGTCGAGGCCAAGGCCAGCAAGTTCGGCAGCCCCGGCGTGCCGATGTACGGCTATCGCATCAAGATATTGCACGAGTCGACCGGCGAGGAGCTCACCGGCGCGAACGAGAAGGGCGTGGTCGTGGTCGAGGGGCCGACCCCGCCGGGCTTCATGCAGACCGTCTGGAAGGACGACGCGCGCTTCGTCAACACCTACTGGAAGAGCGTGCCCGGCAAGATGGTCTATTCGACCTTCGACTGGGGCATCCGCGACGAGGACGGCTATTTCTACATCCTCGGGCGCACCGACGACGTGATCAACGTGGCGGGCCACCGCCTCGGTACCCGCGAGATCGAGGAAAGCATCTCGGGGCATCCCAACGTGGCCGAGGTGGCGGTGGTCGGCGTGGCCGACGCGCTGAAAGGGCAGGTCGCGATGGCCTTCGTGGTGCCGAAGGACGGCAAGGCCGTGGCGGACGCCGACGCGGCCCTCAGGCTCGAGGGCGAGATCATGAAAGTGGTGGCCGACCAGCTCGGCGCCCTGGCGCGGCCGGCCCGCGTGCGCTTCGTCTCCGGCCTGCCGAAGACCCGCAGCGGCAAGCTGCTGCGCCGGGCCATCCAGGCCGTCTGCGAGCAGCGCGACCCCGGCGACCTGACCACCATCGACGACCCCGCCACCCTGCAGCAGATCAAACAGTTACTCGCTTCCGCCTGAATGAGCGGCGAATGAGCAACAGGAGGGGTTGCGAAGCCCGGTTGGACCGTCATATGGTTGACGTGGCACAATGCCAAGGTACTCAGGCCCTTCCCCAGCCACAGTCGCATCCGCCAATCGGTTCAGCCGTGTCGCGGAAGGTTTCTTAAACCAGCTAGTGCTTCCCTCAGGGAAGCGAAGGTCAGCGGATCATGAGCGATTCCTCTACGCCCTCGGCGTATACCGCCTATCAAGGCAACACGTACCTCTTCGGCGGCAACGCCCCCTATGTCGAGGAGATGTACGAGAACTACCTCTCCAACCCCGGCAGCGTGCCCGACAACTGGCGTTCGTACTTCGACGCGCTGCAGAACGTCCCCGCCGCCGACGGCACCAACACCCGCGACGTCCCCCACCTGCCGGTCATCAACGCCTTCGCCGAACTGGCGAAGCAGGGCACGACCAAGGTCGTGCAGGCCAGCGGCGCCGACTCCGAACTCGGCCGCAAGCGCACGGCAGTCCAGCAGCTGATCGCCGCCTACCGCAACGTCGGCGCCCGCTGGGCCGACCTCGACCCGCTCAAGCGCGCGGAGCGTCCCTCCATTCCTGAACTCGAGCCCTCGTTCTACGGCTTCGCCGACGCGGACCTCGAGACGGTGTTCAACACCAGCAACACGTTCTTCGGCAAGGACACCATGTCCTTGCGCGACCTGCTGAACGCGCTGCGCGAAACGTACTGCGGCACCATCGGCGCCGAGTACATGTACACCACCGACCAGAACCACAAGCGCTGGTGGCAGCAGAAGCTCGAGAGCGCCCGCACCAATCCCAAGCTGAACGCCGACCAGAAGAAGCGCGTTCTCGACCGCCTGACCGCGGCCGAAGGCCTGGAGCGCTTCCTCCACACCAAGTACGTCGGCCAGAAGCGCTTCTCGCTCGAAGGCGGCGAGAGCTTCATCGTCGCGATGGACGAGCTCATCAACCGCGCCGGCGAGAAGGGCGTGCAGGAAATCGTGATCGGCATGGCCCACCGCGGCCGCCTGAACGTGCTGGTGAACTCGCTGGGCAAGATGCCCGCCGACCTGTTCGCCGAGTTCGACCACACGGCTCCCGAAGAGCTGCCCAGCGGCGACGTGAAGTACCACCAGGGCTTCAGCTCCGACGTCAGCACCCCTGGCGGCCCGGTGCACCTGTCGCTGGCCTTCAATCCCTCCCACCTCGAAATCGTGAACCCGGTCGTCGAAGGTTCGGTGCGCGCGCGCATGGACCGTCGCGGCGACAAGGAAGGCGACTCGGTGCTGCCGGTGCTCGTGCACGGCGACGCGGCCTTCGCCGGCCAGGGCGTGGTCATGGAAACGCTGGCGCTGGCCGAAACCCGCGGCTACTACACCGGCGGCACGGTCCACATCGTCATCAACAACCAGATCGGCTTCACCACCAGCGACCCGCGCGACAGCCGCTCGACGCTGTACTGCACGGACATCGTGAAGATGATCGACGCGCCGGTGCTGCACGTGAACGGCGACGATCCCGAAGCCGTGGTGCTGTGCATGCAGCTCGCGCTGGAGTTCCGCCAGGAATTCAACAAGGACGTGGTCATCGACATCGTCTGCTACCGCAAGCTGGGCCACAACGAGCAGGACACCCCCTCGCTCACCCAGCCGCTGATGTACAAGAAGATCGCCCAGCACCCCGGCACCCGCCGTCTGTACGCCGACAAGCTGGCCGCGCAAGGCATGGGCGACACGCTCGGCGACGACATGGTCAAGGCCTACCGCGCCGCCATGGACGCGGGCAAGCACACCATCGACCCGGTGCTGACCAACTTCAAGAGCAAGTACGCGGTCGACTGGAGCCCCTTCCTCAACAAGAAGTGGACCGACGCCGGCGACACCGCCATCCCCACGACCGAGTGGAAGCGCCTGGCCGAGAAGATCACCACCGTGCCGCAAGGCTTCACCGTGCACCCGCTGGTGAAGAAGGTGCTGGACGACCGCGCGGCCATGGGCCGTGGCGACGTCAATGTCGACTGGGGCATGGGCGAGCACATGGCCTTCGCCTCGCTGGTGGCCAGCGGCTACCCGGTGCGCCTGTCGGGCGAGGACTCGGGCCGCGGCACCTTCACGCACCGTCACGCGGTGCTGCACGACCAGAACCGCGAGAAGTTCGACGAAGGCACCTATGTGCCGCTGCAGAACGTGGCCGACAACCAGGCTCCGTTCGTCGTCATCGACTCCATCCTCTCGGAAGAAGCGGTGCTGGCCTTCGAATACGGCTACGCCTCGAACGACCCCAACACCCTGGTGATCTGGGAAGCGCAGTTCGGCGACTTCGTCAACGGCGCCCAGGTCGTGATCGACCAGTTCATCGCCTCGGGCGAAGTGAAGTGGGGCCGCGTCAACGGCATCACCATGATGCTGCCGCACGGCTACGAAGGCCAGGGCCCCGAGCACAGCTCGGCACGCCTGGAGCGCTTCATGCAGCTGGCCGCTGACGCCAACATGCAGATCGTGCAGCCGACCACGGCCAGCCAGATCTTCCACGTGCTGCGTCGCCAGATGGTGCGCAACCTGCGCAAGCCGCTGATCATCATGACGCCGAAGTCGCTGCTGCGTAACAAGGACGCGACCTCGCCGCTGTCCGAGTTCATCAAGGGCGGCTTCCAGACCGTGATCCCCGACAGCCGCGACCTGAAGGCCGAGAAGGTCAAGCGCCTGATCGCCTGCTCGGGCAAGGTCTACTACGACCTGGCCAAGAAGCGCGAGGAGAAGGAAGCCGACGACGTCGCGATCATCCGCGTCGAGCAGCTCTATCCGTTCCCGCACAAGGCATTCGCCGCCGAGATCAAGAAGTACCCGAATCTCGTCGACGTGGTCTGGTGCCAGGACGAGCCGCAGAACCAGGGCGCCTGGTTCTTCGTGCAGCACTACATCCACGAAAACATGCAGGAAGGCCAGAAGCTCGGCTACTCCGGCCGTGCCGCCTCGGCATCGCCGGCGGTGGGCTACTCGCACCTGCACCAGGAACAGCAGAAGGCGCTCGTCGATGGCGCGTTCGGCAAGCTCAAGGGCTTCGTGCTGACCAAGTAATCCAGTCCTCTTTCACACGAACACCCTGAAGAACAAATCGGAGCCCACTCCAAATGTCTATCGTTGAAGTCAAAGTCCCCCAGCTTTCCGAATCCGTGGCCGAGGCCACCATGCTCACGTGGAAGAAGAAGGCCGGCGAAGCCGTCGCCGTCGATGAAATCCTGATCGAGATCGAGACCGACAAGGTCGTGCTCGAAGTGCCCGCTCCCTCGGCCGGCGTGCTGGCCGAAATCGTCCAGCCCGACGGCGCCACCGTGGTTGCCGACCAGCTGATCGCCAAGATCGACACCGAAGGCAAGGCCGGCGCGGCCGCTCCGGCAGCGGCACCCGCCGCCGCGGCGCCGGCGCCTGCTGCAGCTCCGGCCGCAGCCGCTGCCGCCGCCACCGGCGGCTCGAAGGCCGACGTGGCCATGCCCGCCGCCGCCAAGCTGCTGGCCGACAACAACCTGAAGACCGGCGACGTGGCCGGCACCGGCAAGGACGGCCGCGTCACCAAGGGTGACGTGCTCGCCGCCGTTGCCTCGGGCGCCAAGCCCGCCGCACCCGCAGCCACCATCGCCGCGCCGGCTGCCAAGCCCGCGCTGCCGCAGGTCGCCGCTCCGACGAGCGCGCCCGACCTGGGCGAGCGCCCCGAGCAGCGCGTGCCGATGAGCCGCCTGCGCGCCCGCATCGCCGAGCGCCTGCTGCAGTCGCAGTCGACCAACGCCATCCTGACGACCTTCAACGAAGTGAACATGGCACCCGTCATGGAGTTGCGCAAGCGCTTCCAGGACAACTTCACCAAGGAACACGGCGTGAAGCTCGGCTTCATGTCCTTCTTCGTGAAGGCGGCAGTGCACGCACTCAAGAAGTACCCGGTGCTCAACGCCTCGGTCGACGGCAACGACATCCTGTACCACGGCTACTTCGACATCGGCATCGCCGTCGGTTCGCCGCGCGGCCTGGTGGTGCCGATTCTGCGCAATGCCGACCAGATGAGCTTCGCCGACATCGAGAAGAAGATCGCCGAGTACGGCAAGAAGGCCCAGGAAGGCAAGCTCGGCATCGAAGAGATGACCGGCGGCACCTTCTCCATCTCCAACGGCGGCACCTTCGGCTCGATGCTCTCGACCCCGATCATCAACCCGCCCCAGTCGGCCATCCTCGGCGTGCACGCCACGAAGGACCGCGCAGTGGTCGAGAACGGCCAGATCGTGATCCGTCCGATGAACTACCTGGCGATGAGCTACGACCACCGCATCATCGACGGCCGCGAAGCCGTGCTGGGCCTGGTCGCCATGAAGGAAGCGCTGGAAGATCCGTCGCGCCTGCTGTTTGATATCTGACCCACCCCCGTTGCTTGCTCACTTCGTGTAGCCGCCTCCCCCCTCGAGGGGGCGCACCCTGCGGCCCGGCAAAGCCGGTTCCGCGGGTGCCTCCGAACAGGCCTGCGCTTCGCGCGGCCCTGATCGGAGGCGGTACACAGGATTACGAAAGAACCTATGTCCAAACAATTTGACGTGATCGTCATCGGCGGTGGCCCCGGCGGCTACATCGCGGCCATCCGCGCTGCGCAACTCGGCTTCAACGTCGCCTGTATCGACGAGTGGAAGAACGGCAAGGGCGGCCCCGCACCGGGCGGCACCTGCACCAACGTCGGCTGCATTCCTTCCAAGGCGCTGCTGCAATCGTCGGAGCACTTCGAGCAGGCCGGCCATCACTTCGCCGACCACGGCATCAAGGTCGAAGGCCTGGGCCTCGACGTCGAGAAGATGCTGGCCCGCAAGGACCAGGTCGTGAAGCAGAACAACGACGGCATCCTGTACCTGTTCAAGAAGAACAAGATCGCCTTCTTCCATGGCCGCGGCTCGTTCGTGAAGACGGACGCAGGCGGCTACGAGATCAAGGTGGCCGGCGCCGCCGAAGAGTCGATCGTCGGCAAGCACATCATCCTGGCCACGGGCTCCAACGCTCGCGCGCTGCCGGGCGCGCCCTTCGACGAGGAAAACATCCTCTCGAACGACGGCGCTCTGCGCATCGGCGCGGTGCCGAAGAAGCTGGGCCTGATCGGCTCGGGCGTTATCGGCCTCGAAATGGGCTCGGTGTGGCGTCGCCTCGGCGCGGAAGTCACGGTGCTCGAAGCACTGCCGACCTTCCTCGGCGCTGTGGACGAGCAGATCGCCAAGGAAGCCAAGAAGGCCTTCGACAAGCAGAAGCTCAAGATCGAGCTCGGCGTGAAGGTCGGCGAGATCAAGTCGTCGAAGAAGGGCGTGAGCGTTGCCTGGACCAACGCCAAGGGCGAAGCCCAGACGCTGGAAGTCGACAAGCTGATCGTGTCGATCGGCCGCGTGCCCAACACCATCGGCCTGAACGCCGAAGCCGTGGGCCTGAAGCTCGACGAGCGCGGCGCCATTGCCGTGGACGACGAGTGCAAGACCAACCTGCCCAACGTGTGGGCCATCGGCGACGTGGTGCGCGGCCCGATGCTGGCGCACAAGGCCGAGGAAGAGGGCGTTGCCGTTGCCGAGCGCATTGCCGGCCAGCATGGTCACGTCAACTTCAACACGATCCCGTGGGTGATCTACACCAGCCCCGAGATCGCGTGGGTGGGCCAGACCGAGCAGCAGCTCAAGGCCTCGGGCCGTGCCTACAAGGCCGGCACCTTCCCGTTCCTCGCGAACGGCCGCGCACGCGCGCTGGGCGACACGACCGGCATGGTCAAGTTCCTGGCCGACGCCGCGACCGACGAGATCCTGGGCGTGCACATCGTGGGCCCGCAGGCCAGCGAGCTGATCTCCGAAGCCGTCGTGGCGATGGAGTTCAAGGCCAGCGCGGAAGACATCGCGCGCATCTGCCACGCGCACCCGTCGCTGTCGGAAGCCACGAAGGAAGCGGCACTCGCCGTGGACAAGCGCACGCTGAACTTCTGATCTCACCGATCTTTTGACCAGCGTCAAACAGGCCTACGAGGCGGAACTCGCTGCGCGCGGGTTCAAGAGCGATCCCGCGCAGCTGCGCGCCGTGGAGGCGCTGGATCGCTGCGCCACCGAATGGGCCGCGTACAAGGCCCAGCGCTCGAATGCGCTGAAGAAGTTCATCAACAGGCCGGAGCTTCCGCGCGGCGTCTACATGTATGGCGGCGTCGGGCGGGGCAAGAGCTTCCTGATGGACCTGTTCTTCAACGCCGTGCCGCTGCGGCGCAAGACGCGCCTGCACTTCCACGAGTTCATGCGCGAGGTGCACCGTGAGCTGCGCGAGCTGCAGGGCACGGTCAACCCGCTCGACGAGCTCGGGTTGCGCATCTCGAAGCGCTACAAGCTGATCTGCTTCGACGAGTTCCACGTCGCGGACATCACCGACGCGATGATTCTTCATCGGCTGCTGGTGTCGCTGTTCGACAACGGCGTGGGCTTCGTGACCACCTCGAACTTCAAGCCCGACGACCTGTATCCCGGCGGACTGCACCGCGACCGCATCCTGCCCGCTATCGAGCTGCTGAACGAGAAGCTCGAGGTGCTGAGCGTGGACAACGGCACCGACTACCGGCGCCGCACGCTGGAGCAGCTGCGCATGTACCTCACGCCCAACGACGCGGCGGCCGAGAAGGAGATGCGCAAGGCTTTCGACAAGCTGGCCGAGACGGCCGACGAAAGCCCGATCCTGCACATCGAGCAGCGCGAGATTCGCGCGCTGCGCAAGGCCGGCGGCGTGGTCTGGTTCGACTTCAAGACGCTGTGCGGCGGCCCGCGCTCGCAGAACGACTACCTCGAGATCGCGAGCCAGTTCCACACCGTGCTGCTGTCCGACGTGCCGCACATGCCGGTGCGCATGGCCTCGGAAGCACGCCGTTTCACATGGTTGGTCGACGTCTTGTACGACCGGCGATGCAAGCTCATCATGTCGGCTGAGGTTCCACCCGAGGCGTTGTACACCGAAGGACCGCTGTCGCACGAGTTCCCGCGCACGGTCTCCCGGCTCACCGAAATGCAATCGAGCGAGTTCCTTGCCCTGGAACGCCGCATCGTCGACACCCGACTCACATGAAGAAAACCGCTCTTGCCCTGCTCATGGCGTTGGCCAGCCTGCCGCTGTGGGCTCAGTCCAACGCCGCGGCGGGCAACGCCGATCTCGAGGCCGAGAAGCGCCGGCTTTCCGGCGAGCGCGAAGTCATCGAGAAGCGCTACGCCGAGGAGCGGGCAGCCTGCTACAAGAAGTTCGCGGTGGAAGATTGCCTGCGCGAGAGCCGCGGCCGGCATCGCAAGGACACCGACAACATCAAGCGGCAGGAAACCGCCATCAACGACATCCAGCGCCAGCGCAGCGGCGCGGCCGAACTGCAGAAGCTCGACCAGAAGGCGGGCACGCAGCGCTCGGTGGATACGCCCGAGAAGCAGCAGCAGTCGACACAGAACCAGAAGGATCGCGAGCAGCGTGCAGCAGACCACGCTGCCAGCCGCGCCGCCACGGCGGCCGAGGCTGCCGAACGCGAGCGCCAGTTCCAGTCCAAGCAGCAGGCGCATGCCGACGAGCAGGCCAAGGCCGCCCAGCGCAGGGCGGAGGCGCCCGAGGCGGTCAAGCGTTTCGAGGAAAAGCAGAAGCGCGCGGCGGAACACCGCGCCGCCCGGGAGCGGCAGAACGCCAACCGAGACAAGCCGCGCGGAGCCCCGCTGCCACCGCCGCCGGCCGAGCCTGCGAAGCCCTGAACCTGTGCTTTGCGTTCAGCCGGGTGTCGCCGGCAGCGGATCGAGCTTCAGCACGGCGATCGAGATGTTGTCGCCGGTGCCTCGGGCACGGCGGCGCGCTTCGCCCACCAGGATCTCGACCGCATCGCGCGGCGGTTGCGCATAAAGCACGCTCGCCAGCTCTTCGGGGCTGAAGTAGTGCCAGAGTCCGTCGCTGCAGGCCATCAGCAGGTCGCCGTGGGCCAGTTTCGGGATGTAGTAGGGGTCGATGGGCGGCGGCGTGGTCTTCATGCCCAGGCAGCCGAGCAGGATGTTGCCCTGCGGGTGGATGTTGGCCTCGGCCTCGGTGATCTGGCCGCGGTCGATGAGCACCTGCACGTACGAGTGGTCGCGCGTGCGCTTGACGAGCTCCCCATCGTGGAAGTGATAGATGCGCGAGTCGCCGGCATGGATCCAGGCGCAGTCGCCCTTGGGATTCATCAGGAAGGCGGCGATCGTGCTGTGCGGCTCCTGTTCGCTGGAGACGGCGGTGAGCTTGATGACAGTGTGCGAGTCTTCGAGGATCTGCCGCAGCACGACTTCGGGGTCGTCCTTGCCGGGCTGGTAGCGACCGAAGAGCTGGCGGGCCGTCATGAGCACCTGGTCGGAGGCCTTGCGCCCGCCGCTGCGCCCACCCATGCCGTCGGCCACGACGCCCAGCACGCAGCCGGGCACGCGGGGATGGCTCATCAGCAGCACCTGGTCCTGCTGGTACGGGCGGTCCCCCTTGTGGAGGCCGGTGGCCGCAGCGAGTCGAAAGCCTTGGGTCATGAAGCAATGTGCGCCTGAAGCGCGTGTTCCTGTCTTCTCGGAGATTCGTGTCAGGACGTATTATCGAATGAACATGCGCCGCGGAAACCACGCGTGCGCCCCCCACCGTTGGACTCCAATCTTCACTCCCTTTCCCGCCAGCTGATCGAACTGCGCATCGAGCATGCCGATCTCGACGCCACCATCGACCGGCTGGCCGAAGGCTCGCCTCAGGACGAGCTCCTGCTGCGCCGCCTGAAAAAGCGCCGTCTCGCGCTGCGCGACCAGATCGCCCGCCTCGAGAACATCCTCGATCCGAAAGAGCCGGCGTGACGGGGGCGCTCGAAGACAAGGTGCGCGACGCCTTCGCGCAGGACGGCGCACTGTCGCGCGCCGCGGAGCAGTTCCGCGAACGCACCGGCCAGACCGAGATGGCGATGGCCGTGGCCCGCACCATCGACCAGGGCGGGGTGCTGGTGGTCGAGGCGGGCACGGGCGTGGGCAAGACCTTCTCGTATCTCGTGCCGGCGCTGCTCAGCGGCGAGCGCGTGCTGTTGTCGACCGCCACCAAGACGCTGCAGGACCAGCTGTTCGGCCGCGACCTGCCGCGCCTCGTGGAGGCGTTCGGCCTGCCGGTGCGCACCGCGCTGCTCAAGGGGCGCGCGAGCTACCTCTGCCTGCACCGGCTCGACATGGCCCGCCACGACGCCTCCTTGCCGGAGCGCGGCAGCCTGCGCACCCTCGCCAAGATCGAGCAGTGGTCGAAGGCCACGCGCACGGGCGACCTGGCCGAACTGCCCGGGCTCGATGAGCGCTCGCCGCTGATCCCGCTGATCACATCCACGCGCGAAAACTGCCTGGGTGCCCAATGCCCGCAGTTCAAGCCCTGCCACGTCAACCTGGCGCGGCGCGAGGCGCTGGCGGCGGACATCGTTGTCATCAACCACCATCTTTTCTTCGCCGATCTCGCGGTGCGCGAGACCGGCATGGCCGAGCTGCTGCCGACGGTGAGCGTGGTGGTGTTCGACGAGGCCCACCAGCTCAACGAGACCGGCGTGCAGTTCCTGGGGGCGCAGCTCGGCAGCGGGCAGGCGATCGATTTCGCGCGGGACATGCTGGCCGCGGGCCTGCAGCATGCGCGTGGTCTCGTGGACTGGCAGCAGCTGGTCTCCACGGCCGAGCGGGCCGCGCGCGAGCTGCGGCTGGTGGTCGGCAAGCAGTGGCCGGGGGCCAAGCTGCGCTGGCTGGGTGCTGCGCCCGAGGGTGTCGACCCCGCCGCATGGCAGCGCGCGCTGGACGATCTGCTGCAGGCCTTCGAGATGGCCGCGGAGGGGCTCGCCACCGTCAGCGAGATATCGCCCGATTTCGTGCGACTGCACGAGCGGGCGCGCCAGCTCGCCAAGCGCACTGCGCGCTTCGCCTTGCCGTGCGAGGTCGACTCCGTACGCTGGGTGGACGTGGGATCGCAATTGCGGCTCATCGAGTCTCCGCTGGACATCGCCGACGCGATGCGCAAGCGGGTGCTCAAGATCGCGGACGAGGCCGATGACGCAGATTCGGCCGATACCGACGATGAAGAGCTGGATGCCTACGGGGAGCGCTCGGCACGCGAGAGCGGTGAGCGACTGGACAGCGGCCGCGCCTGGGTCTTCACCTCAGCTACTTTGGGTGATGAGCCCACGCTGCGCTGGTTCACCGAGCCCTGCGGCTTGCAGGACGCGGAGGTACTGCGGGTGCAGAGCCCGTTCGACTACGCCTCGCAGGCCGCCCTCTACGTGCCGCGCGCGTTTCCCAAGCCCAACGACCCGTCGCACAGCCAGCGCGTCGCGCAACTGGCGGCCCGCGGTGCGACCGAGCTCGGCGGCCGCACGCTGGTGCTGACCACCACGCTGCGCGCGCTGCGAACCATCGGCGACGAGATGAGGCAGCAGTTCGAGCTGCTCGATGCCCAGGTGCGGCCCGACGTGCTCGTGCAGGGCGAACTGCCCAAGCGGGTGCTGATGGATCGCTTCCGCGAAGGGGCGAGCGCCGGCCGGGCTGGCTGCGTGCTGGTGGCGTCGGCCTCGTTCTGGGAAGGCTTCGACGCGCCGGGCGACGTGCTGCAACTGGTGGTGATCGACAAGCTGCCGTTTCCGCCGCCCAACGATCCGCTGGTGGAGGCGCGCTCGCAGCGCCTGGAGGCGCAGGGCCGGAGTTCTTTCGCCGACTATTCGCTGCCGGAAGCGGCGGTGGCTCTCAAGCAGGGGGCAGGGCGGTTGATTCGCCGGGAGACCGACAGCGGCGTGCTGGCGATCTGCGATACGCGGCTGGTGGCGATGGGCTATGGCCGCCGGCTGCTGGCGGCCCTGCCGCCGATGCGGCGGCTGGAGAGCGAGTCGGATTTCAACGCGGCGCTGGACGCGCTCAGGACCTAGCTGCCCAATGAAGCCGGCGGAGCAGTTGCTGTTCCGCCGGGGTTGCTCTTACCAGAGCTTCCACCAAGGGTCGTCCTTGCCCTTGAAGCCGTTCGCGAGATAGGTGCTCTGCGGATAGTTGGTGGTCAGCACGCGCTGGGCGTCGTCCCGCAGATCCTTCATGCCGAGCGCGTCGTACGACTTGACCATGATGTACAGGGCTTCTTCGAGCGCCGGCACTTCGCGGTAGTCGGCCAATGCGACCTGGGCCCGGTTGATGGCCGCCAGGTAGGCGCCGCGCGAGTAGTAGTAGCGGGCCACGTGAACTTCATACTGCGCGAGCGAGTTCACGATGTAGTTCATGCGCTGACGCGCGTCGGGGGCATAGCGCGAATCGGGGAAGCGCGTGACGAGGTCCTTGAACGACTCGAACGATTCCTTGGCCGCCTTCTGGTCGCGTTCCGACAGGTCCTGGCGCGTCATGAACGCGAACATGCCGAGGTCGTCGTTGAAGTTGATCACGCCCCGCAGGTAGAGCGCGTAATCGAGGGCCGGGCTCGCCGGATGCAGCTTCATGAAGCGGTCGATGGTGGCGATGGCTGCAGCCTTTTCGCCGGACTTGTGCTGGGCGTAGGCCTTTTCCAGCTGCGCCTGCTGTGCCAGCGGCGTGCCGGCGGCGCGGCCTTCGAGCTTCTCGTAGAGCGGAATGGCCTTGTCGTAGGCGCCGGATCCGGCCTCGTCCTTGGCTTCCGAATAGATGCGGTTGGGGCTCCAGGTAGCGGTCTTGTCGACGGTGGAAGTCGACGAGCAGCCTGCTGCCAGCAGAGCCGCCGCGCTGAGCGCGATCCAGGCGGGGACCGATAATTTGGCGCGAAACATCACATACGGCTTTCGTGAAACAGTTGCCCTCAATTATATCGACCGACCCTTTGGGCAATATCCCCGAGAGCGTGGAGGTGGCCGAGCACGAAGAAGGCGCGGATCCCATCGAGCCCAGCGAGCGGCGGCCCTTCGTCATCGATCAGGCCCACCACGGCCAGCGGCTCGATCGCGCGCTTGCCGCGCTGGTCCCCGAGTTTTCCCGGAGCTACCTGCAGCAGCTGATCGAGGCCGGCGCGGTCGAGCTGCAGGGGCGCACGCTCACCAAGGCGTCGGCTCCGGTGAAGGCGGGGCAGTCCGGCCACATCGAGCTGCGCCCCACGCCCCAGAGCCAGGCCTTCCGGCCCGAGGCAATAGACATCGTCACCGTGTACGAGGACGAGCACCTGCGCATCGTCGACAAGCCGGCCGGCCTCGTGGTGCACCCGGCACCGGGGCACTGGAGCGGCACGCTGCTGAACGGCCTGCTGGCGCTCGATCCGAAGGCCGTGCTGCTGCCGCGCGCCGGTATCGTGCACCGGCTCGACCGCGATACCAGCGGTTTGATGGTGGTGGCGCGCACGCGCGCCGCCATGGACGCGATGGTGGCGCTGATCGCCGCGCGCGAGGTCAAGCGGCAATACCTCGCCATCGGCCACAGGCAGTGGGAGGGCGCCGCCGCGCGCCATGTCGATGCCCCCATCGGCCGCGATCCGCGCAACCGGCTGCGCATGGCCGTGGTCGACCTCGAGAGGAATGCGGGCAAGACGGCGCGTACGCTGATCGAGCGGCTCGACAGCAACGCCGAGGGCTGCGCCGTGCGCTGCACCCTCGAAACCGGGCGCACCCACCAGATCCGCGTGCACATGGCGTCCATCGGCCATCCCCTGGTGGGAGATTCGCTCTACGGCGGCGCGCCGGCTGCGGGGCTGTCGCGGCAGGCACTGCATGCATTCAGGCTGGCCTTCGTGCATCCCGTCACGCAGGAGGCGCTGGAGTTCCGTTCGCCGTTGCCGGCGGACCTCATCCAGGCTTTGCAGTCCTGGGGGCTGGATTACAATCGCGCCTGACGGCCCGAGGGCCGCGCCGGTCGCCCGAGACCGGCCTTGCGTTGCATTTGCCGCGTGCCTGCAGCGCCTACTCCTTCCATCCATCTGAACAAAGCGCCCCCAGGCGCCTTTTCCCGGATAACGCGAACCATGAATACGGCGGATGCCAAGCGCATTCTCGAAACCGCCTTGATCTGTTCGAGCCAGCCGTTGCCGGTGCGCGATATGCGCGTGCTGTTCGACGACGAGCTGGGTGCGGACACCATCAAGGCGCTGCTGCTCGAACTGCAGGAAGACTGGGCGCAACGTGGCCTGGAGCTGGTGAGCGTCGGCAGCGGCTGGCGCTTCCAGAGCCGCCCGGAGATGCGCGACCACCTCGATCGCCTGCACCCCGAAAAGCCGCCGCGCTACACGCGCGCCGCGCTCGAGACGCTGGCCATCATTGCCTACCGCCAGCCCGCCACGCGCGGTGACATGGAAGACATCCGCGGCGTGACGATCAACTCGCTGATCCTCAAGCAGCTGGAGGACCGCGGTTGGGTCGAGGTCATCGGCCACCGCGAAACGGTCGGCCGGCCGGCCTTGTATGCGACCACGCGCCAGTTCCTCGACGACCTGGGCCTGGCTTCGCTCGACCAGTTGCCGCTGATCGAGACGCCCGCGCAGCAGGCTGCGCTCGTCGACGCGCTCGAGCAGGCCTCGGGCGAGCAGCAGGGGCTGCCGATCGACGCTGCTCCGGAGACCGCGGCACTCGCCGAAGGCGATGCCGACGCATCCGGAATGGCGGAGCTGGAGCTTTCTTCGGCCGCTGATGTGCCTCCAGGGCCGGATGCCGAGATTGCTGCCGCGCAGCAAGGCGAGGGCGTCGAGGCAGAAGCTCTCGCAGTGCCGGAAGCGCCGGCGCAGGAGCCCGACATCGTCGATAGCGCCGAGATCGCCCCCGAAGTCGCCGAACCGGCGGAAGCGATCGAAGCCGCCCAGGCGCAGTTCATCGAGAACGAGGCGGGCGCCGAATCCACCCCCATCGAGCCAGAACAAGAACCCGCGTCAGAACCCGATGCCCCGTCCGAGGACGAGGCCGACCCTCACGCTCCCTCTCCCGGAAAAACCTCATGAGCACAACCGACACCGAAGACGCAGCGATGCTGCCGGTCGAGCCCGAAGTCAAGAAGAAGAAAAGGGCGACCACGGCCAAGAAGGCTGCGGTTGATGCTATTGAAACGGTAGCGCCGCCCGAACCCGAGGCGCCCAGGAAGCCGCGTGCACCCCGCAAGAAGAAGGTGGTCGAGCCGGCTGTAGTGGAAGGCGAAGCGGTAGCCGTGCCAGCTGCGGAGGCAACTCCGGAAGTGACCGAGCCGCAGGCCGTTGCGGCCGCCGTCGAGCAGGAAGCTCCTGTTGCTGCTGCAGAGGCGGCTATTGACCCGGCGCCTGTCGAGGCTGCCGCCGATACGCCCCGGCCTGCGCAGGCGGAACGCCTCGAAGACCGCGACGACGAAGACCAGGACGACGACGAAGAAGAGCCCGACGAGGAAGAGGACGACCTCGACCGCGCCCGCCGCGCCGCCGAGCGCGAGCAGCGCAACGCGCCGCCGCCCGAGCCGATCCGCTTCGCGGACGTCATCTCGGGCCAGTTCGATGCCGACGAGGAAAGCCCCGAAGTTCCGCCGCTCAAGCGCGTGCTTCTGCCCGAGGCCGATTCGCCCAAGCTGCACAAGGTGCTGGCGCAGGCTGGTCTCGGTTCGCGGCTCGAAATGGAGCAGCTGATTCTCCAGGGGCGCATTTCCGTCAACAACGAGCCGGCCCACATCGGCCAGCGCATCCAGTACGGCGACCAGGTCAAGATCAACGGCAAGCCGATCCGCTACCGCATCGCCCCTCCGCCGCCGCGCGTGATCGCGTATCACAAGCCGGTTGGCGAGGTGGTCACGCACGACGATCCGCAGAACCGTCCGACCGTGTTCCGCAAGCTGCCGCGCCTGCAGCAGGGCAAGTGGCAGTCGGTCGGCCGTCTCGACCTGAACACCGAAGGTCTGCTGCTGTTCAGCAGCTCCGGCGACCTGGCCAACCAGCTCATGCACCCGCGCTTCGGCCTGGAGCGCGAGTACGCAGTGCGCGTGCTGGGCGCGCTCACCAGCGAGGAAAAGCAGAAGCTGCTCGATGGCGTCCGCCTCGACGACGGCATGGCCCAGTTCGGCGCCATCGAGGACGGTGGTGGCGAGGGCTCGAATTGCTGGTACCGGGTGACCATTTCCGAAGGCCGCAATCGTGAAGTGCGCCGCCTGTTCGAGTCGGTGGGCCATGCGGTCAGCCGGCTGATCCGCATCCGCTATGGCGCCATGGTGCTTCCGCGCGGCCTGAAGCGCGGCGCGTGGATGGAACTCGACGATCGCGATATCCGGGCCCTGTTCCAGGCTTCGGGTGGCGCGGTCGCCCGGCCGGGGCAGCAGCAGCGTGGCCCGGGGCAGGAGGGCGGCGGCGGCAATGGTCGTGGTGGCCGCAACAAGAAGCGCCGTGGCAATCGCAATGGCGGTGGCGGCCAGCAGCAACCGCGCGACATGCGCGAGGCGCGTGATGACGGCGGCCGCGAGGCACCGATCCCGAATCCGCTGGGCGACGGACGTCCGCCGCGCGGCGATCGGGGAGGGCGTTCCAACCGAGGTGGCGGCAATGGCGGCCAGCCTCAGGGGCAGGGGCGTCGTGGCAACGGCAACCGTCAGGGTGGCGGCAATCGCCAGGGCGACGACCGCCAGCCGGGAGGCGCCAACCAGCCCGATCCGATGAAGACCTCGCTGGGCTACATCGGCGCCGACAGCTTCTCGCGCCAGCGCAAGGAGCAACGCGGAGGCCAGCGCCGAGGCGGCGGTGGTGGTGGCGGCGGTGGCTTCGGTGGTCAGGGCGGCGGTCGTCGCCGCGGGCGCTGAAAGTCTGCCGTCGCAGCGCGGCCTTTCGCGGGGTTTTCACCGATCCGCAAGGCCGCGCCGGTTAAAATCAGAGGCTTTGTCGACATGTGACGAAACAAATTCGTTGCAGTTGTGACAAAACACTTCAAAATCAAAGCTCCAGGAAGCATTTCAATGGCTATCGAACGTACCCTTTCCATCATCAAGCCCGACGCAGTTGCCAAGAACGTCATCGGCAAGATCGTTTCCCGTTTTGAAGCTGCCGGCCTCAAGATCGTCGCCGCCAAGCTGGTGCACCTGTCGCGCAACGAAGCCGAACAGTTCTACGCCGTGCACAAGGAGCGTCCCTTCTTCAAGGACCTCGTCGAGTTCATGATCTCGGGCCCCGTGTTCGTGCAAGTGCTCGAAGGCGAAAACGCCATCGCCAAGAACCGCGACCTGATGGGCGCCACCGACCCGAAGAAGGCAGCCGCCGGCACCATCCGCGCCGACTTCGCCGACAGCATCGACGCCAACGCCGTCCACGGTTCGGACGCTCCGGAAACCGCAGCGAACGAAGTCGCCTTCTTCTTCGCCGGCCTCAACGTCTACGCGCGCTGAAGCCCGCCTCTCGCCCGATTCCATGACCACGGCCAATCTGCTCGATTTCGATCTCGAGGGGTTGGCTGCGTTCTGCGAAAAACTCGGCGAGAAGAAATTCCGCGCCACGCAGCTGTTCCGCTGGATCCACCAGCGTGGCGCCAGCGACTTCACCCAGATGACAGATCTGGCGAAGTCGCTGCGCGAGAAACTCGCGACCACCGCTCGCGTGGAGGCCCTGCCGGTCATCACGCAGCACGAATCCAAAGACGGCACGATCAAGTGGCTGTTCGACGTCGGTGACGGCAATGCCGTCGAAGCCGTATTCATTCCCGAGGACGACCGCGGCACCTTGTGCGTGTCGTCCCAGGCCGGCTGTGCGGTCGGTTGCCGCTTCTGCTCCACGGGGCACCAGGGCTTCAGCCGCAACCTGAGCACGGGCGAGATCGTCGCCCAGCTCTGGTTTGCCGAACACTTCCTGCGCAAGCATCTCAAGCGCGACGAACGCATCATCTCCAACGTGGTGATGATGGGCATGGGCGAGCCGCTGCAGAACTACTCGGCGCTGGTGCCCGCGCTGCGCACCATGCTCGACGACAACGCCTACGGGCTGTCGCGCCGCCGCGTGACGGTGTCGACCTCCGGCGTGGTGCCGATGATCGATCGCCTGGGCGCCGATTGCGCCGTGGCGCTGGCCGTTTCGCTGCATGCGCCCAACGATGCGCTGCGCGACGACCTCGTACCGCTCAATCGCAAGTACCCGATCGCCGAGCTGATCGAGGCCTGCAAGCGCTACCTGGCGCATGCGCCGCGCGACTTCATCACCTTCGAGTACTGCATGCTCGACGGCGTGAACGACCAGCCCGAGCATGCACGCCAGCTCGTCGAGCTGGTGCGCAAGCACGACATCTCGTGCAAGTTCAACCTGATTCCGTTCAACCCGTTCCCGGCCTCGGGCCTGCTGCGCTCGCCGCAGCCGCGCGTGCTGGCGTTCGCCAGGGCGCTGAGCGAGGCAGGGCTCGTCACCACCGTGCGCAAGACGCGCGGCGACGATATCGATGCCGCCTGCGGCCAGCTCGCCGGCGACGTCAAGGATCGCACCCGCGCGGCCGAGCGCATGGCGCAGCGCCGTGCGGCGCAGGAGCGCCCCGTTGTTTTGCATCCGGTCCGCAAGACCGTCTCCCAGGAGCATTGAACCGATGAGCATGGCCATTTCGATGACGACCGCGAACGTGCAGCGGATGCTGACTGTGGGTTTCGCGGGCGTCGCCGTGTCGCTGCTGCTTGGGGGCTGCGTGAGCACGCGCACCACCACCACCAGCCTGGCCGACAACAGCAACTCGTCCAAGGGCACCGAGATCGTCACCGAGTCCGATGAGTCCAGCCGCCAGCGCCGCGCACGCCTGCGCATGGAGCTGGCCGCGGGCTATTTCGAGCACGGCCAGACCACCGTCGCGCTCGACGAGATCAAGCAGGCGCTGGCCGCCGACCCCAACAATGCCGACGCCTACAACCTGCGCGGCCTGGTCTACATGCGGCTCGACGACGCCGGCCTGGCCGAGGACAGCTTCCGCCGCGCCATCGCGATCAATCCGCGCGACCCGAACACACGCCACAACTACGGCTGGCTGCTGTGCCAGCAGAACCGCTATGGCGACGCGGCCGCGCAGTTCAACGAGGCCCTGGCCGTGCCGACCTACGCCGACCGCGCCAAGACGCTCATGACGCAGGGCGTGTGCGAACTCAAGGCCGGCCAGCGCGACAAGGCCGAGCGCAGCCTCATGCAGGCCTACGAGATCGACGCCGGCAATCCGGTCGTCGGCTTCAACCTGGCTTCGGTGCTGGCGCAGCGCGAGGAATGGTCGCGCGCGCAGTTCTACATCCGCCGCGTCAACAACAGCGCTGCGGCCAGCGCCGAGACGCTCTGGCTCGGCATCAAGATCGAACGTAAGCTGAACAACCGCGAGGCAGTCGCGCAGTTGGGAGGCCAACTGCAACGACGCTTCCCCCAGTCGCGGGAGGCAACAGCGTACGAGCGCGGGAATTTCAATGACTGATCGGGTTTCGGAGTTCGGCACTTCCGCATCATTGCCACTGGAAGCTGGCGATATCGCGAACAAGACTGCCGGCGATCTGCTGCGCGAGGCGCGCGAGGCCCACGGCCTGCACATCGAAATGGTGGCCGCCGCGCTGAAGGTGCCGCCGCAGAAGCTCATGGCGCTCGAGGCGGACGACATCGGTTCGCTGCCCGACCCGGTCTTCGCCCGTGCACTGGCGAGCAGCGTCTGTCGCGCGCTGCGCATCGATCCGGCCCCCGTGCTTGCAAAGCTGCCGAGCACCCAGAAGGTGTCGTTGGCCGAAACCGATCGCACCCTCCGCACGAACATCAGTTCGGGCACGCCGCGCTGGAACGGCAACAGCCGCTCCAGCGGGTTGCCTTCGCGGCCGCTGCTGATCGTCGTGCTTCTGCTGCTGATCGGCGCAGGTGCGTTGTTCTGGTTGCCGCAATCGGTGTTCGACCAGCTCAGCGCTTCCGTGGCGCGGCTGACGGCGCGTGGCGATGCCGGTAGCGAATCTGCCCCCTCCAACGGGCCGGGCGTGGCCGCCGGTTCCGTGGCCGAGACCGTGCCCACGCAGGCCGTGGCTCCCACCGGCCCGGTGGCCGGCGAAGCTCCGACTGCTGCTCCTGCTCCCAATGCGCCCGTTGCTGCTGCCGCTGCTGCACCGGCTGCCGCGGCGCCCGCCGCCACGCCCGTGGCGGCAGCAGCCTCGAGCAGCCAGCAGCTCGTCTTCGTGGCACGCGAGGAGTGCTGGATCACCGTGACCGAAGCCGGCGGCAAGCAACTGCTGCGCCGCAGCCTGCAGGCTGGCGAAACCGTGGGGCTCTCGGGCACGCTGCCGTTGTCCGTCGTGGTCGGCCGCGCCTCGAGCGTCGACGTGCAGGTGCGGGGCCAGCCCTTCGACCTGAAGCCCTTCACCAAGGGCGGTGGCGTGGCGCGTTTCGAGGTGAAGTCATGACCTCCGGCAACTGCACTCCCGTTCCCATCGAGGCCGCTGCTCCCAAGCCGCGCCGTTCGCGCCAGGCCAGCGTGGTCTGGGGTCCGCGCGTGGTCACGGTGGGCGGTGACGCCCCGGTGCGCGTGCAGTCCATGACCAACACCGACACCGTCGACGCCATCGGCACGGCGATCCAGGTGAAGGAGCTGGCACAGGCCGGCTCCGAGATGGTCCGCATCACCGTCAACACGCCAGAGGCCGCGGCCCAGGTGCCCTACATCCGCGAGCAGCTCGACCGCATGGGCATCGACGTGCCGCTGGTGGGCGACTTCCACTACAACGGCCATCGCCTGCTGACCGAGTATCCGGCCTGCGCCGAAGCGCTGAGCAAGTACCGCATCAACCCCGGCAACGTGGGCAAGGGCGACAAGAGGGACAAGCAGTTCGGCCAGATGATCGACGCGGCCATGCGCTGGAACAAGCCGGTGCGCATCGGCGTCAACTGGGGCAGCCTCGACCAGGAGCTGCTCGCCAGCCTGATGGACACCAACAGCCAGCGCGCCGAGCCCTGGGATGCCAAGCAGGTGATGTACGAGGCTCTGATCACCTCGGCCATCGAGTCCGCGAAGCTGGCCGAGTCGATGGGCATGGCCGGCAACCAGATCATCCTGTCGTGCAAGGTGAGCGGCGTGCAGGACCTGATTTCGGTCTACCGCGAGCTGGCCCGCCGCTGCGACTATCCGCTGCACCTGGGCCTCACCGAGGCCGGCATGGGCACCAAGGGCACGGTGGCGTCGGCCACGGCGCTGTCGATCCTGCTGCAGGAGGGCATCGGAGACACCATTCGCGTGTCGCTCACGCCGCAGCCGGGCGAATCGCGCACGCAGGAGGTGGTGATCGCCTCCGAGATCCTGCAGGCGCTGGGCCTGCGCGTGTTCGTGCCGAGCGTCACGGCCTGCCCGGGTTGCGGCCGCACCACCAGCACCACCTTCCAGGAACTGGCCAAGCAGATCGACGACTACCTGCGCATGCAGATGCCGGTCTGGCGCAAGAAATATCCGGGCGTCGAGACGCTGAAGGTGGCCGTCATGGGCTGCATCGTCAACGGCCCCGGCGAGAGCAAGCATGCCGACATCGGCATCAGCCTGCCCGGCACCGGCGAGGCGCCCGCGGCGCCCGTCTTCATCGACGGCGAAAAGGCCCTCACGCTGCGCGGCGACAATATCGCCAACGAGTTTCACCAGCTCGTGGAAACCTACATCGAAAAGCGCTTCGGCGGCGAACACCACGCTGTCGCGGCCTGACATCTCCGCAGACTCATGGCTGAAAAACTGAATGCCGTCAAAGGCATGAACGACATATTGCCGCCCGAATCGGCGCGCTGGGAGTGGCTCGAGGCCACCGTGCGCGACCTGATGGGGCGCTATGCGTACCGCAATGTCCGCACGCCGATCCTGGAGCACACGGCACTGTTCGTGCGCGGCATCGGCGAGGTGACGGACATCGTCGAGAAGGAGATGTACTCCTTCCAGGACCGCTCCGACAAGTATGGCGACAACGACCACCTGACCCTGCGCCCCGAGAACACGGCGGGCCTCGTGCGTGCCGTGATCGAGCACAACATGCTCTACGACGGCGGCAAGCGCCTCTGGTACACGGGCCCGATGTTCCGCCGCGAGAAGCCGCAGCGCGGGCGCTTCCGCCAGTTCCACCAGATCGGTGCCGAGGCACTGGGCTTTGCCGGCCCCGACGTCGATGCCGAGCTGATCCTGCTGGCAAGCGCGCTCTGGAAGACCATCGGCCTGACCGATGTCCGCCTCGAGCTCAACAGCCTGGGCCAGCCGGCTGAGCGCGCCCTGCATCGCGCCCAGCTCATCGCCCACTTCGAGAAGAACGCCGACAAGCTCGACGAAGACGGCAAGCGCCGCCTGCACAGCAATCCGCTGCGCATCCTCGACACGAAGAACCCGGCAATGAAGGAAGTGATCGAGTCGGCGCCGAAGCTGATCGACTTTCTCGGCGCGGAGTCGCTGGCTCACTTCGAGGGGCTGCAGGCCATCCTGAAGGCCAACGACATCGCGTTCACCATCAATCCGCGCCTCGTGCGCGGGCTGGATTACTACAACCTCACGGTCTTCGAGTTCGTTACCGATCGTCTCGGCTCGCAGGGCACCGTGTGCGCGGGTGGTCGCTACGACGACCTGATCGCGCAGATCGGCGGCAAGCCCGCTCCGGCCGTGGGCTGGGCGATGGGCGTCGAGCGCGTGCTGGACCTGATGAAAGAGCAGGGCACCGACATCCCGCTGCCGACCCCGGACGTCTACGCCGTCGTGCCCGATGCCGCCGCCATGCCGGTGGCGCTGCGCACGCTGCAGCAGTTGCGCGATGCCGGCGTGCGCGTGCAGATGCACGCCGCGACGGTCGACGGCCTCGGCAGCTTCAAGTCGCAGTTCAAGCGGGCCGACAACAGCGGCGCCACCTACGCCCTGATCTTCGGCGCAGATGAACTCGCACGCGGCGAAGTGACTCTCAAGGCGCTGCGCGACGGAAGCGGCGCGCAGACCGCCCGGTCTCTTGCCGAGGTGGCCACCTGGGCCGCCACCCTACAATCGCCGGCTCCCAATACCTGACAGCGCATGGCAACCCATCTCGACCTCGAAGAACAGGAACAGCTCGACCAGCTCAAGCATTTCTGGAATACCTACGGCACCCTGATCACCTCGATCGTGCTGCTCGTCGCCGGCGCCTTCGTGGCCTGGAACGGCTGGCAATGGTATGGCCGCAACAAGGCGGCACAAGCCTCGTCGCTCTACGACGAAATCGAGAGGACGGCGCAGGCGGGCGACCCGGCGCGCATCGCGCTCGTGCTCGACGACATGAAGAAGCGCTTCGCGGGCACTACCTATGCGCAGCAGGCCGGCCTGCTGGTCGCCAGGACGCTGTACGAGAAGGGCAATGCCGCGGGTTCGCGCACCGAGCTCGAGTGGGTCGCGCAGAACGCCATCGACCCCGGCTACAAGGCTGTCGCGAGGCTGCGCCTGGCGGCCGAGCTGCTCGACGGAAAGTCCTATGACGATGCCCTGAAGCAGCTCGACGGCAGCGTGCCCAAGGAATTCGAACCGCTGGTGGCCGATCGCAAGGGCGACATCTACCTGGCCCAGGGCAAGCGCACCGAGGCGCAGGCCGAATACCGCAAGGCTTGGACCGGCCTCGGCCCGACTTCGGACTACCGCCGCCTGATCGAGATCAAGCTCAACGCGGTCGGCGTCGATCCCAAGAGCCTGGCGCCTGTCGTCACCGTCACTCCCGCAGCACCCAAAACTCCCTGACCGCATCATGAATTTCAAGCGTTTCATGCCTGAATCGACCGCCCTGCGTGCGGGATCAGCTCTTGTTTTGGTAGCGTTCCTCGCCGCCTGCTCTGGCTCGGCCAAGCCGAAGCCGGACGAACTGCCCGCCAACCCGGCCCTGATGGGCGTGCGCCAGGCATGGACGGTGCGCATCCCCGACGTGCAGTTCCCGCTGACCACCGACGTCAGCGGCGACACGATCACCGTGGCCGGCAGCGACGGCACGGTGGTCGCCATCGATGCGCGCGCGGGTCGTGAAATCTGGCGCGCCAGCGCCGGCGCTCCCCTGGCGGCAGGTGTCGGCAGCGACGGCCAACTGGCCGCAGTCGTCACCACCGGCAACGAGCTGGTCGGTATCGAGAACGGCAAGGTCCTGTGGAAGCAGAAGCTCTCGGCCCAGGCCTTCACCGCACCGCTGGTGGCAGGCCGCCGCGTGTTCGTGCAGACCGCCGACCGCAGCATCAGCGCCTGGGACGGCCAGAGCGGCCGCCGCCTCTGGATCCAGCAGCGCGCCGGTGAAAACCTCGTGCTGCGCAAGTCGGGCGTGCTCCTGGCCGTCGGCGACACGCTGGTGGCTGGCATCGGTGGCCGGCTGGCAGGCATCAACCCCGCCAACGGCACTTCGCGTTGGGAAGCGCCCATCGCCGCGCCGCGCGGCACCAACGACGTGGAGCGTCTGGTCGACCTGACCGGCAGCGTGAGCCGCTACGGCGACACGGTCTGCGCGCGTGCCTACTACGCCAGCGTCGGCTGCGTCGAGACCGTGCGTGGTTCGTTGGTCTGGAGCAAGCCTGCCTCGGGCGCGGACGGCGTCAGCGGCAACGAGAGCTTCATCTACGGCACCGAGTCCGACGGCAGCGTCGTGGCCTGGCGCCGTGCCGACGGAGAGCGCGCCTGGCAGATGTCCCGCTTCAAGAACCGCGTGCTGACTTCGCCGCTGGCCGTGGGCCGCTCGCTCATCATCGGCGAGAACACCGGTACGCTGCATTTCGTGTCGCGTGAAGACGGCGCGCTGCTCAATCGCGTCACCCCCGATGGCTCGGCCATCACCGTTGCTCCGGTGCTGGCCGGCAATACGGTCGTGGTGGTGACCGCCAAGGGTGGTGTGTTTGGCTATCGCCCCGAATAATCCCGTTCTTTTTCCTTTCTTCTCTTTCCAAGGCCCGACCATGAAAACCGCGCCCTCGAAAGGCCGGCCATGAAGCCGGTCGTGGCCCTGGTCGGGCGGCCGAATGTCGGCAAGTCGACCCTCTTCAATCGCCTGACGCAGACGCGCGACGCCATCGTCGCCGACTTCGCGGGGCTCACGCGCGACCGCCACTACGGCAACGGCCGCCTGGGCAAGCGCGAATTCATCGTCATCGACACCGGCGGCTTCGAGCCCGACGCGGGCAGCGGCATCTACAAGGAGATGGCCAAGCAGACGCGGCAGGCCGTGGCCGAGGCCGACGTCGTGATCTTCGTGGTCGATGCGCGCGAGGGGCTCTCGGCGCAGGACCATGACATCGCCAACGAGCTGCGCCGCATCGGCAAGCCCTGCGTGCTGGTGGCCAACAAGGCCGAAGGCATGCACGACGGCACCAAGCTGGTGGACTTCTACGAACTGGGCTTCGGCGAAGTACACGGCGTGTCCGCGGCGCACGGGCAGGGCATGCGCGGACTGGTCGAGTTGGCGCTGGCGCCGCTGAACCTGCCCGAGGAAGATGAAGACGCCGAGGAAGACGATGTCAACAAGCCGATCAAGCTGGCTGTGGCCGGTCGGCCCAACGTGGGCAAGTCCACGCTGATCAACACCTGGCTTGGTGAAGAGCGCCTGGTGGCCTTCGACATGCCTGGCACCACGCGCGATGCCATCTCGGTGCCCTTCGAGCGCAATGGACAACGCTTCGAGCTGATCGATACGGCCGGCCTGCGCCGCAAGGGCAGGGTGTTCGAGGCGATCGAGAAGTTCTCGGTGGTCAAGACGCTGCAGGCCATCGAGTCGGCCAACGTCGTGCTGCTGCTGCTCGATGCCACCCAGGGCGTGACCGACCAGGACGCGCACATCGCCGGTTACATCCTCGAAAGCGGCCGTGCGGTGGTTATCGCCATCAACAAGTGGGACGCGGTCGACAGCTACCAGCGAGAGCAGATCCAGCGGCAGATCGAGACCCGGCTGCCGTTCCTGAAGTTCGCGGCGCTGCATTTCATCTCGGCCATCAAGCGGCAGGGCCTGGGCCCGGTGTGGCAGGCAATCGCGCAGGCCCACAAGTCGGCCACGCGCAAGATGTCGACGCCGGTGCTGACCCGGCTGCTGCTGGAGGCGGTGCAGTTCCAGGCGCCCAAGCGCGGCGGCATGTTCCGTCCCAAGCTGCGTTATGCGCACCAGGGAGGCATGAATCCGCCGGTGATCGTGATCCACGGGAATTCGCTCGAACATGTGACCGATGCTTACAAGCGCTTCCTCGAGGGGCGCTTCCGCAAGGAGTTCGACCTTGTGGGTACCCCCTTGCGCATCGAGTTCAAGAGCTCCCACAATCCCTTCGTCGACAAGGACGACTGAACCCTATTGGCGGCGGATGGCCGCCGTTGAGTTCCGACTGGGGTTGAAGTTCCGGCTTTTGAGAGACGTTATTTTTCAAAGGCTTTTGGGTGCGATTGCTGCGGCGCGGAAACCCTGTGTTAAGGTCTTCTCCTCCAACAACTACTCTTGAACACGGAGAATATCGTGAGCAATAAAGGGCAACTTCTGCAAGACCCGTTCCTGAACACCTTGCGTCGCGAGCATGTGCCGGTTTCCATTTACCTGGTGAACGGTATCAAGCTGCAAGGCCAGATCGAGTCTTTCGACCAGTACGTCGTGTTGCTTCGCAATACGGTGACGCAGATGGTCTACAAGCACGCCATTTCCACCATCGTGCCAGGCCGTGCCGTCAACTTCTCGGCTACCGAGAACGACGACGCCGCAGCCTGATCGCGCGGAGCGCGGCAGCCCCCGCTGCCGCGCTTTTTCCAAATTTCCGATCCCGCTTGTCTGAACTGATTCCCCGCCAGGAAGGCGCCGCCGTTCTCGTCGGCGTCGATTTCGGGCTGCCCCATTTCGACAGCGAACTCGAGGAACTCGGCCTGCTCGCGCAGACCGCGGGCCTCACTCCCGTCGCCCGTCTCGCGTGCAAGCGCAAGGCGCCCGACGCGGCATTGTTCGTTGGCAGCGGCAAGGCCGAAGAAATCAAGGAACTGGCCGCCCTGTACAGGGCGAGCGAGGTCATCTTCGACCAGGCCCTGAGCCCTGCGCAGCAGCGCAACCTCGAGCGCCAGCTCGACGTCGCGGTCTACGACCGGACCTTCCTCATTCTCGAGATCTTCGCCCAGCGCGCGCGTTCGCATGAAGGCAAGCTGCAGGTCGAGCTGGCTCGCCTGCAGTACCTCAGCACGCGGCTGGTGCGCCGCTGGTCGCACCTGGAGCGCCAGACCGGCGGTGCAGGCGTGCGCGGCGGCCCGGGCGAGAAGCAGATCGAGCTCGACCGCCGGATGATCAGCGAGTCGATCAAGCGCACGCGCGAGCGCCTCGCCAAGGTGCAGAAGCAGCGCGGCACGCAGCGCCGACAGCGCGAGCGGCGCGACACCTTCAACATCTCGCTGGTGGGCTACACCAACGCGGGCAAGTCGTCGCTGTTCAATGCGCTGGTCAAGGCGCGCGCCTATGCGGCCGACCAGCTGTTCGCCACGCTCGACACCACCACGCGCCACCTCTACCTGGGGGATGCGCGGCGGCAGGTGTCCATATCCGACACCGTGGGCTTCATCCGCGACCTGCCGCACGGGCTGGTCGATGCCTTCAAGGCCACGCTGCAGGAGGCGGTCGATGCCGACCTGCTGCTGCACGTGGTCGACGCTTCCAACCAGCACTATCCGGAGCAGATGGCCGAGGTGCAGTCGGTGCTGCACGAGATCGGCGCGGACACCGTGCCGCAGCTTCTGGTCTTCAACAAGCTCGATGCCCTTGAAAGCACGCAGCATCCGCTGCATCTGCAGGACGAGATGGAAATCGACGGCGTACAGGTCCCCCGCATCTTCCTCAGCGCCAGGACCGGCGAGGGCGTACCGCTGCTGCGAGCCGAGCTCGCCAGGCAGTCGGGCTCAGCACCCGATACGATGACCCCTGCTGCGGACGCTGAATTGCACGATGCAACCGATGGATTGGGCACAATCCCGCCACTGACAAGAGAACGAAGCGAATGAATTCAAAGCCAGCGCGGAGAGGGTTTCTGGGCATGTTCAACCTGAACGACGGCCGATGGGGGCGTGGCGACGAGCCGTCCTCCAACGGCGACCGCCCGGCCGGCAACCGGCCTCCTGATGCCAATCCCCCCGGCGCTCCGACGCCTCCGCCCTCGGGCAACAACAACGACAACCGTCCCCGCGGACAGGGCCCCAACCAGGGCCCGCCCGACCTCGACGAGCTCTGGCGCGACCTCAACCGCAAGCTCGGCGGCTTCTTCGGCGGCAAGGGCGGCGGCAATCGCCCGAACGGCGGCAGCGGCGGTGGCGGCAACGGTTACAAGCCCGACATGAAGAACGCGGGCTTCGGCATCGGCCTCGTGGCCGCGGTGGCCGTCCTGATCTGGCTCGGCACCGGCTTCTTCATCGTGAATGAAGGCCAGCAGGCCGTCATCACCCAGTTCGGCAAGTACAAGAGCACCGTGGGCGCGGGTTTCAACTGGCGCCTGCCTTATCCCATCCAGCGCCACGAAGTCGTGGTGACCACGCAGATCCGCTCCGCCGACGTGGGCCGCGACGCCATCGTGCGCTCCACCGGCCTGCGCGAGTCGGCGATGCTGACCGAGGACGAGAACATCGTCGAGATCAAGTTCGCCGTGCAGTACCGCCTGAGCGATCCGCGCGCGTGGCTCTACGAGAGCAAGTCGCCCGCCGACACCGTCGTGCAGGTGGCCGAGACCTCCGTGCGCGAGGTGGTCGGCAAGATGAAGATGGACGCCGCGCTCGCCGAAGAGCGCGACCAGATCGCCCCGCGCGTTCGTGCGCTGATGCAGACCATCCTCGACCGCTACAAGATCGGCGTCGAAGTCGTGGGCATCAACCTGCAGCAGGGCGGCGTGCGCCCGCCAGAGCAGGTGCAGGCCGCCTTCGACGACGTGCTCAAGGCCGGCCAGGAACGCGAGCGGACCAAGAACGATGCGCAGGCCTACGCCAACAACGTGGTGCCCCTGGCCACCGGTACGGCCTCGCGCCTGAAGGAAGAGTCCGAGGCCTACAAGGCGCGGATCGTGGCGCAGGCACAGGGTGATGCAGGCCGCTTCAGCGCGGTGCTGTCCGAGTACCAGAAGGCCCCGCAGGTGACGCGCGACCGCATGTACACCGACGCCATGCAGCAGATCTACGCCAGCACGACCAAGGTGCTGGTGGACAGCAAGCAGGGTTCGAACCTGCTGTACCTGCCGCTCGACAAGCTCATGCAGCTCAGCGGCAGCGGCAATGCCGCCACGCCGGTCGATGCGGCCAGCCCCAGTGTCGCCGGCACCGCGCCGGCGCAATCCTCGGTGATCCCGGTGGCCCCTGCCACGACCGACGTGCGCGGCCGCGATGGCCGCTCGCGTGACCGCGACGTGCGTTGAGAAAGGCCCGCAAGAACATGAACAGAATCGGATTCATCGCCACCTCGATCCTCGTGCTGCTCGTGCTGGCAAGCTCGACCCTCTTCGTGGTCGACCAGCGGCAGTTCGGCGTGGTCTACGCACTCGGCCAGATCAAGCAGGTCATCACCGAGCCCGGCCTCAACTTCAAGCTGCCACCGCCGTTCCAGAACGTGTCGTACATCGACAAGCGCCTCCTGACGCTGTCTAGCGTGGACACCGAGCCGATGCTCACCGCCGAGAAGCAGCGCGTGGTGATCGACTGGTACGTGCGCTGGCGCATCAGCGACCCGCAGGCCTACATCCGCAACGTCGGCCTCGACGAGAACGCCGGTGCCATGCAGCTCAACCGCGTGGTCCGCAACGCGTTCCAGGAAAACATCAACAAGCGCACGGTGCGCGACCTGATCTCGGTGCGCCGCGAGGCCCTGATGGCCGACGTGCAGCGCGAGGTGCTGTCGGTGGTGAAGGGCGCCAAGCCCTGGGGCGTCGATGTGGTCGACGTGCGCATCACCCGTGTCGACTACGTGGAAGCCATCACCGAATCGGTCTACCGCCGCATGGAGGCCGAGCGCAAGCGCGTGGCCAACGAACTGCGTTCGACCGGTACGGCCGAAGGCGAGAAGATCCGCGCCGACGCCGACCGCCAGCGCGAGGTGATCGTGGCGAACGCCTACCGCGATGCCCAGAAGATCAAGGGCGAGGGCGACGCCCAGGCCGCCGCCGCCTACAGCGAGGCCTTCGGCCGCGACCCGCAGTTCGCGCAGTTCTATCGCAGCCTCGAGGCCTACAAGCAGAGCTTCAACAAGAAGAGCGACGTGATGGTGCTCGACCCGTCGTCGGACTTCTTCCGCGCCATGCACGGCTCGGGATCGACCACCAACGCACCTCGCCGTTGATTACTTCCGGCCGCAGCCGTCTTCAGGAGCCGTGAGCGCCGACACTTTCTGGAGCGCGTTGGCGCTCGTCCTGGTGATCGAAGGCATCCTGCCTTTCGTGTCGCCGGGAGGGTGGCGGCGCGGCTTCGGCCAGCTGATGCAACTGCGCGACGGCCAGCTTCGTTTCTTCGGGCTCTGCAGCATCCTGCTGGGGCTGGTTCTGCTCTGGATCCTGGCCTAGTCCGGCCCGTCGATCGACCCCCGCGCGGGACCGGGTGCCCGGTGCCGGTAGAATCCCGTTTTAACCACGCCCCCGATCCCCATGTCCGCCTGGGTCCTCCCGGATCACATTGCCGATGTGCTGCCCTCCGAGGCGCGCCACATCGAAGAACTTCGACGCCAGCTGCTCGATACCGCCCGTGGCTACGGCTACGAGCTGGTGATGCCGCCGCTGCTCGAGCATCTCGAGTCGCTGCTTTCCGGCACCGGCGAGGCGCTCGACCTCCAGACCTTCAAGCTCGTCGACCAGCTTTCCGGCCGCAGCATGGGCCTTCGTGCCGACACCACCCCCCAGGTGGCGCGCATCGATGCCCACCTGCTGAACCGCGACGGCGTGGCCCGCCTGTGCTACTGCGGCCCGGTGCTCCACACCCGGCCCGATCGCCCGCATGCCACCCGTGAGCCCCTGCAGTTCGGTGCAGAAATCTACGGCCACGCCGGCCTCGAGGCCGACACCGAAACCCTCCTGCTCGCGCTCGACTGCCTAGATGCCGCCGGCCTGCGCGAGGGCGTGATCGTCGACCTGGCCGATGCCCGCATCGTGCGTGCCCTGTTTGCCGGCGTGCCGGTCGACGGCGCCACGCTGGCCCAGGTGCATGCCGCGCTGGCCGCCAAGGACGCGAGCGAGCTCGAGTCGCTCACCAAAAACTTCCCCGCCGCCTCGCGCGACGGCCTGCGTGCGCTGATCCAGCTTTATGGCGACGAGTCGGTGCTCGACGAAGCGGCCAAGGCCCTCAAGGGCACGCCCGCGGTCGGTGCGGCGCTGGCCGACCTGAAGCAGCTTGCCTCCGGCCTGAAGGGCGTGGCCGGCCGCCAGATCAGCTTCGACCTGGCCGACCTGCGCGGCTATGCGTACTACAGCGGCATGCGTTTCGGCATCTACGTGCCCGGCGCGGCCGACTCGCTGGTGCGCGGCGGCCGCTATGACGAGGTGGGGGCCGTGTTCGGCCGCAACCGTCCGGCCGTCGGCTTCAGCCTCGACGTGCGCGAACTGGTCGGCGTGCTGCCGGCCCGCCCGCTGCGCGCCGCCATCCGCGCGCCCTGGAGCGACGCGGCCGGCCTGCGTCAGGCCATTGCCCAATTGCGCAAGTCCGGTGAAACGGTAGTCTGCGTGCTGCCGGGCCATGGCAGCGAAATCGATGAATTCCACTGCGACCGCGAGCTCGTCGAGCAGGCCGGCCAGTGGAGTGTCCGTGCGATCTGATTTTTCAAGTAATGGAACGAGCATGAGCGTAACCACCGGAAGAAACGTGGTCGTCGTCGGCACCCAGTGGGGCGACGAAGGCAAAGGCAAGCTGGTCGACTGGCTGACGGAGAGCGCCCAGGGCGTGGTCCGCTTCCAGGGCGGCCACAACGCGGGCCACACGCTGGTCATCAACGGTGTGAAAACCGCGTTGCACCTGATCCCGAGCGGCATCATGCGGCCCGGCGTCAAGTGCTACATCGGCAACGGCGTGGTGCTGTCCGCCGCCAAGCTGTTCGAGGAAATCGAAGGGCTGGAGAAGGCCGGCGTCGAGGTCCGTTCGCGCCTGCGCATCAGCGAGGCCTGCCCGCTGATCCTGCCGTTCCACGCTGCGCTGGACATCGCGCGCGAGGCCTACCGCGAAAAGGGCGGCATCGAGAAGATCGGCACCACCGGCCGCGGCATCGGCCCGGCCTACGAAGACAAGATCGCCCGCCGCGCGCTGCGCGTGCAGGACCTGAAGCACCCCGAGCGCTTCGCCGCCAAGCTGCGCGTGCTGCTCGAGCTGCACAACCACGTGCTGACCCAGGTGCTGGGCGCGCCCGCCATCGACTTCGACGAAGTCTTCAACGAAGCGATGAAGCACGCCGAGCTGCTCAAGCCCATGATGGCCGACGTCTCGCGCGAGCTGAACGACGCCAACCGCGACGGCGCCAACCTGCTGTTCGAAGGCGCACAGGGCACGCTGCTCGACGTGGACCACGGCACCTACCCGTACGTCACCTCCAGCAACTGCGTGGCCGGCAACGCCGCCGCCGGTTCGGGCGTGGGCCCGGGCATGCTGCACTACATCCTTGGCATCACCAAGGCCTACTGCACGCGCGTGGGCGGCGGTCCGTTCCCCACCGAACTCGACTGGGCCACGCCCGGCACCCCGGGCTACCACATGAGCACCGTGGGCGCCGAGAAGGGCGTGACCACCGGCCGCAGCCGCCGTTGCGGCTGGTTCGACGCCGCGCTGCTCAAGCGCTCGGCGCAGGTCAACGGCCTGTCGGGCCTGTGCATCACCAAGCTCGACGTGCTGGACGGCCTCGAGAAGCTCGAGCTGTGCACCGGCTACGAGCTCGACGGCGAAACCACCGACATCCTGCCGATGGGCGCGGACGAGATCGAACGCTGCACGCCGATCTACGAAACCCTCGAAGGCTGGAGCGAAAGCACCGTGGGCGTCACGCAGTACGACAAGCTGCCGATCAATGCGCGCCTCTACCTGCAGCGCATCGAGCAGGTCACCGGCGTGCCGATCCACATGGTGTCGACGAGCCCCGATCGCGACCACACGATCATGATGCGCCACCCCTACCTGGCCGACTGAACAAAGAGAGAGGAAAAGAAAACCCCATGTTGACCGAAGACGGCAAGCATCTCTACGTCAGCTACGACGAGTACCACAACCTGATCGAGAAGCTCGCGATCAAGGTGCACCAGTCGGGCTGGCAGTTCGACACCATCCTGTGCCTGGCGCGCGGCGGCATGCGGCCCGGCGACGTGCTCTCGCGCATCTTCGACAAGCCGCTGGCGATCATGTCGACCAGCTCGTACCGCGCCGATGCAGGCACGGTGCAGGGCCACCTCGACATCGCCCGCTACATCACCACGCCCAAGGGCGAGATCGCCGGCAAGGTGCTGCTGGTGGACGACCTGGCCGACTCGGGCCACACGCTGCACGCCGTGATGGACATGCTGCGCAACAACTACCCGCCCATCACCGAGCTGCGCAGCGCCGTGATCTGGACCAAGGCGCTGTCGACCTTCACGCCCGACTACCAGGTGGAATTCCTGGCGACCAACCCGTGGATCCACCAGCCCTTCGAAGGCTACGACTCCATGGGCGCGGAGAAGCTGCTCGAGAAGTGGTCGGTCTGATCCGGCCACACTGGCGCCGGCCTACCCGGCGTCGGTGAACATGGCGGTGTAGCGCCGCTGCATTTCCTCCGGCGTCAGCTTCTCGATGCTGTGCCCCACGTTCCAGCGATGGCCGAAGGGGTCATGGAAGACGCCGGAGCGTTCCCCATAGAACTGGTCCTGCGGCGCCATGTCCAGCGTGGCGCCGGCGGCGACCGCGCGCGCCACCACCGCGTCGGCATCGTCCACGTGCAGGTGCAGCGAGACGGACGTGTTGCCCAGCGTCTTCGCGCTGAGGATGCCGAATTCGGCGAACTCCTCCGAGATCATCAGGATCGCGCCGTTGTGGAAGTCCAGCTCCGCGTGGCCGATGCGGCCGCTCGGCTCGGTCAGGCGGAAGATCTCTTTCACCTCGAAGACCTTGCAATAGAACTCGATGGCTGCCTTGGCGTCGTGGACGCAGAGGTACGGAAACAGTTCGTGGATGGCCATGGCCTTGTTGTCCCTTCAGTTGAGATGGGCGCGATTCTGGAATTCGCGACGCTTCGGGTCTTGAACGAATTTGACCTTGCCGACGCGCAGCCCGGTCAGATCTGCACGTGCCGTGAAGACGCAGGCGCCGCGCGCCGATAGGCCTGGGGCGACATGCCGGCGATCGCAAGGAACTCGCGATTGAAGTGCGCCTGGTCGCTGTAGCCGGCCTCCAGCGCCAGCTCGACCCAGGGCCGGGCTGGGTCCAGCACGAACTGTCCCAGCACGCGATCGAAACGCAGCATGCGCGTGTACTGCTTGGGCGCGATGCCCGTCATGCCGCGGAACAGCTCGATGAAGCGGCGGTGGCTGTAGCCGCTTTGCTTCACCAGTTCGCGGATGGCAACTGCCTGCCCGTCGTCGTCGGCGCTGGACAGGCTCGCCAGCGCCTGTGCCACCGCAGGGTGCAGGCCATGCATGGCGCGAGCGGCCAGGCGCGCACTCAGCAGGGCCTCGAGGATCGCAAGCTGGTGCTCCAGGGAGGTCGCACCCTGGAGCTGTTCGAGCGCGAAGCCCGCGTCGGCGCCCCAGAGCGCATCGAGCGGCGTGTGGCATTCGGCCAATGCGTCTTCGGGGGCACCGAGCAGCGCCCGCGCCGCACCCGGGTGCAGCATCACGCCGACCGAGTGTGTCTGGATCGACACGTCGCGCACGAAGAAGGCGGAGCGGGCGCCGCCCACCATGGCGTGGCCCACGGTGAAGCCATCGGCATCCGCGCCGTTCCGGAAAAGACGCAGCGGAGGACCGCCGAGCCGGAACACGAGATGCATGCCGCCCGTGGGCAGCACATGCTCGCGCGCGCCCGGTCGCTCGACGGGTTCCCCTGCGGGCGCAGAGGCCCACATCAGCCGGACGAAGGGTCGAAGGCGCGGGGAGGGCAGGCGTGTCAGCTGCATGCTGTCCCTATCTATCGGCCCGGGAGCCGTTCGAAGATGGTCGCGTCCTCGGGCAGGTGGTGGAAGGCCTGCTTCTCCTGCGTCCAGAACACCATGTCGGCCTTCCCGAAGGCGCCGGGGTCATCCAGCGCACCTACCTTGACGATCAAGCCACCGGGGGCCTTGGGCGAACGGGAGGCCACATGCACGCCGCATTCGGCGCAGAACTCGCGCGCCGGTGCGTCGGACGCGTCCGCGCGGGCGAATCTGCGCGGCTCGCCGCGGGTGTATCGGAAGGCCGCAGCCTCCAGGCCCACGAACAGGTTGCCGGCGCCTCCCGAAACTTTCTGGCAGGTCCGGCACAGGCAGAGCCCGCGTATGCGCACCGGCCCGTCGATCTCGAATCGCAACGCACCGCAGAGGCAGCCACCGGTCAGGGTCATTCGCAGGTTCCAGCTTGGTTGCCGGATTCTGGCAAGGGCATGGACCGCGCGCAAATCGGGGCTCCGTCGCCGCAGAAAGCGCCGCAGGCAGGCCTGAGCGGCAGGCCCCGGATTCGATCCACTAGCATCTGCACATGAGCAAGCCCTCCACGACCCTGATCCACCACCCCTACGTTCCGCCCGCAACCTTCGCCGCGCCGCAGCCCGGCGTGTTCAAGGCGTCGACCGTGTTCTTCGCCGACGTGGCCGCCATGCGCGCGCGCGACTGGCGCACCAAGGCCGGCTACACCTACGGCCTGCACGGCACGCCCACCACCTTCACGCTGGAGGAGCGCCTGGCCACGCTCGAAGGCGGCACCGAATGCCTGCTCGTGCCCAGCGGGCTCGCGGCCATCTCGCTGGTCTCGTTCGCCTTCCTGAAGACGGGCGACGAGGTGCTGATCCCCGACAACGCCTACGGCCCGAACAAGGCGCTGGCCACCGGCGAGCTGGCGAACTTCGGCATCACCCATCGCCTGTACGACGCGATGAACCCGGCCGACCTCGCGGCCAAGCTGTCGGATCGCACGCGGCTGGTGTGGGTCGAGGCGGCGGGCTCGGTGACCATGGAATTCCCCGACCTGCCCGCGCTGGTGAACATCTGCCGCGCACGCGGCGTGATGACCGCGCTGGACAACACCTGGGGCGCCGGCCTGGCCTTCGCGCCCTTCGATTTCAACGGCAGCGGGCAGGGCGTCGACATCTCCGTGCATGCGCTCACCAAGTACCCCAGCGGCGGTGGCGACGTGCTCATGGGCAGCGTGACCACCCGCGACGAGCGCCTGCACCGCGCGCTCAAGCTCACCCACATGCGCATGGGCTTCGGCATCGGCGTGGGCGACGTCGAGACGCTGCTGCGTTCGCTTCCGAGCATCGCGCTGCGCTATGCCGCGCACGACCGCGCGGCGCGCGAACTGGCAGGCTGGCTCAACGGCTGCGAGGAGATCGCGCAGGTGCTGCATCCCGCGCTCGAGGACTCGCCGGGCCATGTCCACTGGCGTGCGCTCTGCGGTGAAACCAACCTGGCCGCCGGGCTGTTCTCGGTGGTGTTCGACGAGCGCTACAGCACCGAGCAGGTCGACCGCTTCTGCGACAGCCTGCAGCTGTTCCGCCTCGGCTACTCGTGGGGCGGGCCGATCAGTCTCGTCGTGCCCTACGACATCGGCCTGATGCGCGACGCCAGCGTGGCGCGCTGGCCCTACAAGGGAACGCTCGTGCGTTTTTCCATCGGCCTGGAGGACGTCGACGACCTGCGCGCCGATCTGCAGCAGGCCCTGGCCCGGATGTAATAAACCGCTTCCCATGGCCCGGGGCGCGTCGTGGGGTACCCTCCCGGGACTGCACCGTTATCGCTTACAGTAGGCCACGTGCAGTCACCCTGACTGCCGCGCCTAAGGAGAAGCAGTGGCAACACCCAACTACGGCTACGAGAAGCGCCAGAAAGAGCTGGCCAAGAAGAAAAAGAAGGAAGAAAAGCTCCGGGAAAAGGCGAACCGCAAACTCAATCCGAGCAGCGACGGCCTGGCTCCTGGAGACCCGGAGACCGATGTGGCTTCGCTCGAACGCGATCCCCCCACGGTTCCCGAGTTGCCTACCAAGAACGGTTGATTCGCTTCTGGCGTGCCAATCAAAAAGCCGCTGCGGGCCTGCGCCCGCGGCGGCTTTTTTCATTGCTTCGGCAGGAGCTTGCGCAGCTCGGGCCAGACGTTGTCGAGCAGTCGAGGCTGCGCGGCCGCCGTAGGGTGGATGCGGTCGGCCTGGAACAGCGAGAGCGCATCGGGCGCGTCGGCCACGCCCTTGAGCAGGAAGGGCACCAGCCCCGACTTGGTCGCCTCGGCCACCTTGGAGAACACCGCCTCGAAGCGCCGCGTGTAGTCGCCGCCGTAGTTCGGAGGCACCTGGATGCCGACGATCAGCACCTTCGCGCCCGCAGCCTGGGCCGCCTTGGTGATCTGCATCAGGTTGTTCTCGGTGTCGGTGAGCGGCAGGCCGCGCAGGGCGTCGTTGGCGCCGAGCTCGAGCACCACGAGGCTGGGCTTGTGCTGCGCGAGCAGCGGCGCGAAACGTGCGCGCCCGCCGGAACTGGTGTCGCCGCTGATGCTGGCGTTGACCACGGTGGCCGCGACCTTCTGCTGCGCAAGCCTTTTTTCGAGCAAGGGTACCCAGCCTTCGCCGCGCTTGAGGCCGTACTCTGCGCTCAGCGAATCGCCGAGCACCAGGATCACCGGCTTGCCCGAAGACGAAGATGTCTGGGACTGAGCCTGGGCCTGTGCCGCGGTCGTCCATAGCCCCGCGCCGCCGAGCGCGGTGGTGGTCAAGATAAAGTCACGTCGATTCAAAACCAGAGCCTTTCCATGTCCCAACCCCCGTCTGATGCCATTGTCGCCGTCGAGCATGTGTTCAAGTCCGTCACCGATTCGACAGGCACGCTGGACATTCTGCAGGACATCGATTTCACCCTCGGCGCGCGGGAAACCGCCGCCATCGTCGGCGCCTCGGGCTCCGGCAAGAGCACGCTGCTGTCGATCATCGCGGGGCTGGACACGCCCACGCGCGGCACGGTGCGCATAGCGGGTGAAGACATCTTCGCGATGAACGAGGACGAGCGCGCCGCCCTGCGAGGCCGCCATGTCGGATTCGTGTTCCAGAGCTTTCAATTGCTGGCCAACTACACGGCACTCGAGAATGTGATGCTTCCGCTGGAAACGGCCAACCGCAAGGATGCCCGCAAGGCCGCCACCGAAATGCTCGGCCGCGTCGGCCTGGGCCAGCGGCTCGGGCACTACCCGAAAGTGCTCTCCGGCGGCGAACAGCAGCGCGTGGCGCTGGCCCGCGCCTTCGTCGTCCAGCCGGCGCTGCTGCTGGCCGACGAGCCCACCGGCAGCCTCGACTTCGCCACCGGCGAGCAGGTCATGCAGCTGATGTTCGACCTGAACCGCGAGCTCGGCACCACGCTCGTGCTCGTCACCCACGACCGGGGCATCGCGGCGCGTTGCGAACGACGTATCACCATCGAGGCCGGGCGCGTCGCTCTTAATGAAAAAGTGGCTCTGGCGCCCGCCTGACAAGCGCAATAAGCTATGAAACATAAATAAAGCGCCCGTCACTTTCGAGGAGATATTCATGGAGGAGCTTCCGCCCGACGCCGTCCTGGCGCTGCAGCGCGGCAGGATGATCGAGGCCATCAAGATCGTGCGCAGCCGCACGGGCGTGGACCTCAAGTCGGCCAAGGAAGCTGTGGACCGGTATGCCGACCGGCTGGAAAGAGGAGAGGACGACAACGAAGGCGGACGCTGCGTTCCCACCGCGGCCATGCAGGATCGCGGCTTCGCATCGATGCCGTCCACCGCGCTCGCTGCCCTGGCGCAGGGCAACAAGATGGAGGCCATCCGCCTCACGCGCGAAGCCACCGGGCTGAGCCTGTCGGCCGCCAAGCGGCTGGTCGACAACCACGACGACCCCGCGCTCGGCAGCTTCGGCCCGCTGACCCAGCACATGCCCCGGCGCCCGATGGCCGAGCCGGGCCGCGTGCAGGGCGACGGCTACAAGTGGCTGCCGATCCTGATCATCCTGCTCGCGGCGGTCCTGGTCTGGCTGCTGTTCGGCGGAAAGGCCTGAGGCGATGATTGTTCCCCAGTTCTGGGCCGAAGGCCGCGTCCAGGAGCGCGTGGCCGGCAAGCAGGTCACCGTGCGCCGCTACGGCTGGTCCGACGAGAGTCCCGTGGCCGCGCAGGCGCACGCCGACCAGCGCACCCGCGAAGCCTTCGACCGCATCGTCCACAAGGGTGAGAAGCTCGAACTCCGCGAGCGCAAGATGCCCTACAACGGCGCCGACGGCGTGCCGATCCGCGAGGAAATCGTCGAGCGCCAGGGCGACACCGTCATCACGCGCAACACCTACGGCGCGCGCTGCCTCAACACGCCCGACGTGCTGTTCGTCGACATCGACTTCGAGGAGCCCCTGCGCGGCAGCGTGTTCGGCTTCGCGCTCGTTCCGGCGCTGATCGCCGGCGTGGTCGGCGGCTGGGCCGCCAGGACCTGGCTGGGCGGGCTGATCGCGGGCATCGTGGTCTTCGTCGTGGCGTGGGTCATCGGCCAGCGCAAGAAGCGCGGCGAGCACAGCGGCAACCCCGCACCCGAGAAGCGGGCGGCGGAGCGCATCGCACGTTTCATGCAGCAGCATCCCGACTGGCATCTGCGTATCTACCGCACCCCCGCGGGCTTTCGTTTGCTGGCGATGCACGACGTCTTCGACCCGGCCGCTACCGCGGTGGCCGATTGCTTCCATGCGCTGGGCGTCGACAAGGTCTACGCACGCATGTGCCGCAACCAGAACTGCTTTCGCGCCCGCGTGAGCGCCAAGCCTTGGCGCGTGGGCATCGGCGACCACATGCGGCCCCAGCCGGGCGTGTGGCCGGTATCGCCCGAGAAGCTGCCCGCGCGCGACGCCTGGATCGCCCGCTATGAAAAGGCCGCCCAGGGCCACGCCGCCTGCCAGTACCTGGAGAGCGTGGGAAACGCTGCGAAAGTGCATCCGAACGCGCTGGCAGTGCAGGAACTGCACGACGAGCGCACCCGCGCGCTCAGCGGCCTGCCGATCGCCTGAACGCGCACGGCGGGCCGGCCCCGAGGGGGCAGGGATAATCCACGGATGTCTTCCCCCAAAGTGATCTTCGGCTTCCATGCCGTGGGCGTGCGCCTCAAGACCGCGCCGAAGTCGGTGCTCGAAGTGTTGTTCGACGCCAGCCGGCGCGACGCGCGCATGAAACAGTTCCTCGCGCGAGCGCAGGAAACCGGCGTGCGACTCATCGAGGCCGACGGCGCGCGGCTCTCCAAGCTCAGCGGCAGCCACGGCCACCAGGGCGTGGTGGCGCGGGTCGAGCCCGTGGCCCAGGTCCGCTCTCTCGACGAACTGCTCGAAGGCCTCGAAGAGGCCGGCACCGTGCCCCTGCTGCTGGTGCTCGACGGCGTGACCGATCCGCACAACCTCGGCGCCTGCCTGCGCGTGGCCGACGGCGCCGGCGCGCACGCGGTCATCGCCCCCAAGGACCACGCGGCCGGCATCAACGCCACCGTGGCCAAGGTGGCGAGCGGTGCGGCCGAGACGGTGCCGTACTTCATGGTCACGAATCTCGCGCGCACCCTCAACGAGCTCAAGGAGCGCAACATCTGGTGCGTGGGTACCAGCGACGACGCGCCGGGCACCATCTACCAGAGCGACTTCAAGCGCCCGCTGGCGCTGGTGCTGGGCGCCGAGGGCGAGGGCATGCGGCAGCTCACGCGCAAGACCTGCGACGAGCTGGTGAGCATCCCGATGGCCGGCGCGGTCGAGAGCCTGAACGTCTCGGTGGCCAGCGGTGTCTGCCTCTACGAGGCACTGCGTCAGCGCAGCGCCTGATCTCTTTCTCTGCTCTTTCCTGACTCTTTTCCGGTTCTTTCCTAGCCCCGGGGCAGCGACCTGCCCTTGCGGTGGAAGTAGACGAGTTCCGCCATGCGCCGCATCGGCGGCGTGCCCAGCAGGCGGTTGAACATCCAGTCGTTCTGGAAATGATCGAAGGCCCAGCGCAGCGTGCGCTTGAGCCTGAAGCCCGGGTAGCCGCGCACGAACCACGTGGCCGGGTCGCCGACCTCGCCGCGCACGAAGCGCGCCACGGCCTCGCCGGCGCCTTGCCCGTGCAGAAGGGCCGTGTGGATGCCGCCGGCGGTCACCGGCGACACCATGCCCGCTGCATCGCCCACCAGCAGCGCCCCTTCGCGCGCCACCACCGGCAGCACGCCGCCGCAGGGGATCATTCCCGCGCGCACCGCGACGGGCGGCGCGTCGCCGGGCGTGACCACCGGGGCGATCTTGCGCAGCAGCGGTTCGAGCCTCAGCGCGCCCGCATCGTCGTGCACCATGCGGCGCGCCAGCCCGATCTGGCTCACGCCGACCCCTTCGAGCGCCCAGCCGATGTAGCCGGGCGCGAGCTTGCGGTCGATGAAGCAGTGCAGCAGGTCGGGCGCCATCCTTGCGCCCTGGTATTCGTGCTCCACGCCGTAGAGAAAGCGCGTGTTGCGCGACAGGCCCAGTGCCTTGGCGACGCGCGAGTGCGGGCCGTCCGCGCCCACGAGGTAGGTAGCCGTGATGCAGGGGCCGTGCGTCAGCGGCACTTCCCAGCGGCCGTCGAGCCACAGGGCCTGCTCGAACAGCATGCCCAGCCGCACGTCGACGCCGCAGGCGCGGGTCGAATCGACCATCCAGTCGAGCAGGGCGGGCGCGTCGGTGGCCCAGAACCAGTAGCCGGGCGCATGCAGGTCGACGTGATGCATGTCGGGGGCGTAGAGCCGCACGCCCTCGATGCGGCGCACCAGCGCGGGCGGCACCTCGGCCAGCCAGGGCACGCTGTCGACCGCGTCCTTGACGATGATGCCGGTGGTGTGCAGCTTGGCGCCGGCCGCGGTCTTCTTCTCCAGCACCATCACGCTGAGGCCAGCGAGCGCCGCCGCCCGGGCACAGGCGAGGCCCGCGAAGCTGGCGCCGACGACGAGCAAATCGACCTTGAGATGGCCCATGCCGTTGCCGGCAGCAGAGGCCGGTGCGGGCGCCGCCGAAGAGGCGGAGGGAAGAAGCGGGGAAAAGAAGGTTGGAGATGTATGCATGGGGCCGCTGACTTGAAGCAACGCGCACCGCCTCTCGCGATGCGCGCTGCGAAGTTAGCGACCCTCTGTGCGGGCGGCGTGAAGCCCGCGTGAACTCAGGAAGGGTCCTTGCCGCGCGTGCGGCCCACCGCGCTGAAGATGCCGATACCCAGCAGGATCACCGCGCCGATGCCGATGTAAAGCGTGGGCACGCCGGCCACCGAGGCACCCCAGGCGACGCCGGCCAGGAAAATCAGGAAACCGATCATGTAGAGCGCGAAAGACATCGTCGTTCCTCCGGAAGTCGAGATGTCTTGCAGTATTCCGGCCGGCGCCGCCCGCAGCACCGGTGCGCGCCGAATGTGAATGTGGGAGCTTGCCTACCTCGGGGGTACGCCGCCCCCGTGCGCCGCCTATTCCGGGCTCGCCACCAGCAGATAGCGGCAGGCACCGCGCCCCAGCGCCTTGAAGACCAGTGGACGGTCGACTCCGAAGTCGAGGCAGTCTCCCGGTGCGAGCTCGAAGCGCTCGTCGCCGTAGTCCACCCGCAGTTCGCCTTCGAGCATCCACAGGCATTGGCGATACGGCTTGCCGCTCCATCGCGGGTAGTCGACCTGCGCCGAACGCGGCAGTTCGATCTCGACCATCTCGACGCCGCTGCCCGCCTGGCGCTCGGCGACCTGACGCCGCAGATAGCCCGCTTGCGGGTCGCGCCAGACCTCCTGCCCGGCGCGCGTGCGCAGTCGCTTCGGCTGCGCTTTCTCCTCGGTCAGCAGCTGCGCCAGCGCCACGCCGAGCCCGGCCGCCAGCTTTCCCAGCAGCACGGCGGTGGGACTGCTCTGGGCGCGTTCCACCTTGGAAATCATGGCCTTGCTCACGCCCGAACGCTCGGCCAGGTCGGCGAGGCTCAGCCCCTGCGCCTGCCTCAATGCCAGCAGCCGGGTGGCGATGAGCATGTCGATGTTCGGACCCGGGGTGTCGACGGGAGATGAATCGTTTCTCATATGAGATTATTATTCTCCTATATTGAACGAAATTTCAACGAAACCCGAACGAGGAACCGCACCATGCGTCTCATCTCCTGCACCGAAGAAGCCCACTCCGCCGCGATCCTGGCCATCCTCAACGAGGCCATCGTCACTTCCACCGCCCTGTACGACTACAAGCCGCGCAACGCCGAGAACATGGTCACGTGGTTCGCCACCAAGCGCGCCAACGGCTTCCCGGTGATCGGCGCGGAGGACGACAGCGGCAAGCTGCTGGGCTTCGCGAGCTACGGCACCTTCCGCGCCTTTCCCGCCTACAAGTACACGGTGGAGCACTCGGTCTACGTGGACAGCGCGCATCGCGGCGCGGGCCTGGGCCGCACGCTGATGGAAGCGATCATCGAGGAGGCCGTGAAGCGCGACGTGCACGTGATGGTCGGCGCCATCGACGCCGCCAACGCCGGCAGCATCGCGCTGCACGAGCGCCTGGGTTTCGAGCACTCGGGCACGGTGCGGCAAGCCGGCTTCAAGTTCGGGCGCTGGCTCGACGTGGCTTTTTACCAGCGCATCCTTGCGACGCCATTGAACCCGGTCGACGGCTAGTTCAGGACGAAGAAGCGCATCACCACCTCGGCCGGGTGGCGCACGCCGGCCCCGGTGAACATGCGCTCGTTGATCCACTTCAGCGAGGCCGAGGCGGTCTCGAAGCGCGGGCTGCAGCGGAAGTACACCTGTGACGGATCGACCGGCTCGCCGCGCAGCAGCCTGGCCATCGTTTCGGGCGAGGCCGAACGCAGGGCGCTGTTTTGCACGTAGACCAGGTCGCCTGCGTCGGTCTCGAGGCTGTAGCGCGCGTCGAGTTCGGAGAGCGTGTCGCTCACGATCAGCTGGAAGTCGCTGCCGCCGGGCAGCACGCGAGCCCGCCAGCCGTGGCCGATGGCCTCGCCGCCGGTGATCGGCACCACGCGGCGCAGCCCGCGCGGGCCATTGCCCATGACCTGCGGCACGCCCACCTCGACGCGCAGGTCGACGAAGTGCTCCAGCGTGGGCGCCGCGATGGCGTCGAACACGCTCATCAGGCCGCGGGCTTCGCCGTCTCGGCGCTGGCGCGGTCGAGCATTTCGATGGTGCCCGCGTCGAGCTTCAGCTGCGTCGCGACCACGAGTTCCTCGAGCTGCGCGATGGAGGTCGCGCTGGCGATGGGCGCAGTCACGCCCGGTCGCGCGATCTGCCATGCGATGGCGACCTGGCCCGGCTTGGCGTTGTACTGCTGGGCGACCTTGTCGAGCGCATCGAGGATGCGCAGGCCGCGTTCGTTGAGGTACTTCTTGGTGGTGTTGGCGCCGCGCGGGCTCTTGGCGGCATCGGCCTCGGTGCGGTACTTGCCCGTGAGGAAGCCGGCGGCCAGCGCGTAGAAGTTGATCACGCCCACTTCGCGCTTGATGCACAGCGGCTCCAGCGCGTCCTCGAATACGGCGCGGTCGTACAGGTTGTACAGCGGCTGCAGGCTCTCGTAGCGGGCGATGCCCAGGCGCTCCGACACGTCGAGCGCCTCGGCCAGGCGCGGCGCCGTGTAGTTCGACGCGCCGATGGCGCGCACCTTGCCCTGCTTGATCAGGTCGTCGAAGGCGCCGAGCGATTCCTCCAGCGGCGTATTGGCATCGTCGTCGTGCGACTGGTAGAGGTCGATGTGGTCCGTCTGCAGGCGCTTGAGCGAGGCCTCGACGGCTTCGCGGATGTACTTGGGCGCAAGGCCCACCTTGCCTTCGCCCATGGGCTTGCCGACCTTGGTGGCCAGTACCACGCGGTTGCGCTTGCCGCTTTGCTTGAGCCACTTGCCGATGATGGTTTCCGACTCTCCACCGGTGTGGCCCGGCACCCATGCCGAGTACACGTCCGCGGTGTCGACGAAGTTGAAGCCCGCGTCCAGCCAGGCGTCGAGCAGCTTGAACGAGGCGGCCTCGTCGACGGTCCAGCCGAACACGTTGCCGCCGAAGGCGAGCGGGGAAACCTGGAGGCCGGAGCGGCCGAGCGGGCGAAGTTGCGACATGTCGATGTGTTCCTGATGAAAGGGAAGGGAAGGATCAGACGAAGCCCACGGCGCCCAGCACCGCGCCGGCGCCGAGCAGCCAGAGCAGGTGGATGCGCGTGCGCCAGACGATAAGCGCGGCGGCGCCGGTCAGCAGCCACAGGTGCCACGCGGGCGCATCGCCGGCATGGTTTCCGGCCGCCAGCACCCAGCCGGTGGCGATCAGCAGTCCGACCACCACGGGCGCCATGCCCTGCTTGAAGGCGCGTACCTCGCGGCGCGTGCGGTTGCGGTGGCCCCAGCGGGTGGCGAAGTAGGTGAGGGTGGTGCTCGGCAGCATGATGCCCAGCATCGTGACCATCAGGCCGAAGAGGCCGAGCACCCAAGCGTGAGGCCCCGCGCCGATGCCGCCACCCGCGTTGAGGCCCACGTTCCAGCCCATCAGCGCCACGAACAGCACGTTGGGCCCGGGCGCCGCCTGCGCGATGGCGACCGAGGAACTGAACTGCGCGTCGGTGAGCCAGCCGTGCTGCGAGACGAGATAGCGGTGCATGTCGGGCACCGTGGTGATGGCGCCGCTGATCGACAGCAGCGACAGCAGCATGTACTGCCCGAAGAGGGCCAGCCAGTCGTGCCACTGCATGACGATGGTCATGGGGCGATCCTCTTCCAGGTCCAGATGCAGGCCACGCCGCCGACCACCAGCAGCACCCAGCCGAGCGGAATCTTCAGCACCGCGATGGCCACGAAGACCAGCGCCATGAAGACCAGGCAGGTCGTGAAGCCCAGTGGGTGCTTGCGCAGCTGCGGCACCAGCTTGATGCCCGTGGCGGCGATGAGCCCGCCGGACACCGCCCCCATGCCCCGCAGCGCGGCAGCCACCTGAGGGTTGCCGGCGTAGTGCGCATACAGCACGGCCAGCGCGAGGATCACCACCAGCGGAATGGTCAGCATGCCAGCCACTGCGGCCAGCGCGCCACGCAGGCCGAAGTAGCGGTCGCCGATCATCAGGGCGAGGTTGATCACGTTGGGCCCCGGCATCACCTGCGCCACGGCCCAGTCCTCGAGGAACTGCTCGGGAGTGAGCCATTTCTTCTTCTCGACCATCTCGCGCTGGACGATGGCCAGCACGCCACCGAAGCCCTGCAGTGCAAGCCAGGTGAACGAGACGAAAAGGTCGCGCGGCGACTGCGGGTGGGCTGCGGGGGGAGACGGTTGCATGTCGAGCGATTATCGTAGGCATGCTTTCAACACGCCGGGCACCGCAGCGACAGCGCAGTGCCCGGCCGCTTCACGGAGGACATTCCAGCATGGTCACGCAACTGCGCGCGCTCTTCGATCTCTGCCGCCGGGCCTTCAATTCGTGGTCGAACGACTATGCCCCGAGCATGGGCGCCGCACTGGCCTACTACACGGTGTTCTCGATCGCGCCGCTGCTGCTGATCGTGATCGCGGTGGCCGGGCTGGTCTTCGGGCAGGAGGCCGCGCGCGGCGAGATCTTCGCCCAGCTCTCGGGCCTGATGGGCGAGCAGGGCGCGGCGGCGGTGCAGGGCATGCTGAAGGCCGTCAACAAGCCGGCCGAGGGCATCGTGGCCACGGTGATCGGCATCGGCCTGGTGGTGGTGGGCGCCACCACCGTCTTCGGCGAACTGCAGGACGCGCTGGACCGCATCTGGCGCGCGCCGGCCCGCGTCAAGAACAAGGGCCTGTTCAACATGCTGCGCGTGCGGCTGCTGTCGTTCAGCATGATCATGGGCATCGGCTTCCTGCTCATGGTGTCGCTGGTTGCGAGCGCCGGGCTCGCGGCGTTGGGCAAGTGGTGGTCGCCGGTGTTCGGCGCGTGGGAGACGACGGCGCAGCTCGTCAACTTCGTCTTCAGCTTCGCGATGGTGACGGCGATCTTCGCGATGATCTACAAGATCATGCCGCGCGCCAAGGTGCAGTGGCGCGACGTGTGGGTGGGCGCGGCGGTGACGGCGCTGCTCTTTACCGTGGGCAAGCACCTGATCGGCCTGTACATCGGCAAGAGCAGCGTGGCCTCGGGCTACGGCGCTGCGGGCTCGCTGGTAGTGGTGCTTGTGTGGGTGTACTACTCAGCGCAGATCTTCCTGCTGGGCGCGGAGTTCACCTGGGTCTACGCGCGCACCTACGGCTCGATGAAGGACACCAAGGGCATCGCCGAGCTGAACCCCTCGCCCACGCGCGAGGTGCCGCTGCCGCACAACGACGAGTGAGCGTCGCTGTCTTCCTGCTCAGCCGGCGAAGCCGCCTTCGTCCAGGAACTTCTGCTCCTCCGCCGTGCTGGTGCGCCCGAGCATGCTGTTGCGGTGCGGAAAGCGGCCGAAGCGCGCGACGATGTCGCGGTGCAGCACGGCATAGCGCTGCGTGTTGTCGTCGAGCGCGGCGTTGAGTTCGACCGAGCGCTCCTGTTCGGCCAGCACCTCCGAGTGCATGAAGGGCAGGTAGAAGAAACGTTGCAGCACGGGCTCGCACTGCCGGTCGAAGCCCGCTTCGATCGCCTGCTTCGCCACGGCCAGTGCCTTGCCGTCGGTGGCCAGCATGTGTGCATTGCCGCGCCAGGTGTTGCGGGGAAACTGGTCGAGCAGCACGAGCAGGGCCAGCGCGCCTTCGGCGTCGGACGCCCAATGATCGAGCTCGCCACGGGCTGCCGCCTGGTGCGCCTGCGAGAAGCGCAGGGCAAAGTCGGCGTCGAAGGAATCGTTCTTGGCGAACCAGCGATCGGGGCCGGCTTCGCGCCAGAAATCGACCACGTTGCGGGCGGTGGGGAGGTAGGTGGAAGTCATCGTTGCATTCTCTTTCAGCCTCTCGCCGCCGTTCAGCGGCTCTTGCAGCCGTCTCGGGCCCTCCGGCGGCCATCAAAGTCGGGGTGGTGGCCGACAAGACAGGCCCTCCGCGCTGCCTATGCTGTGGAGGCTTTCATTACTCAGGAGATCAAGCTCATGACCAAATATGGCACCTTTTTGCGCGCAGCCCTCGTTACCGGGGTGGCCAGTGCCGCGCTGGTCGGCTGCGGAATGATGTCGAAGTCGAACGTCGCGAGCTTCAGCGGCGCGATGAACGCAGCCAGCGAAGTCCCGCCCAACATGACGCGCGGCAGCGGCATGGCCGAGGCCTGGCTCGACCGCGACACCAACGTGCTCAAGTACAAGATCACCTACACCGGCCTGAGCGGCCCGGCCACCATGGCGCACTTCCACGGTCCGGCCGCCGCGGGCGCCAATGCGGGCGTGGTGCTGCCTTTCGCCAACCCGGCGAGCCCGATCGAGGGCCAGGCCACGCTCACGCCGGCGCAGGCCGCGGACCTGTCGGCGGGCAAGTGGTACGCCAACATCCACACGGCCGCCAACCCGGGCGGCGAGATTCGCGGGCAGATGTTGCCGAAGATGTGACTTCGTTCCAGGGGCACAGCCCCTGGATAAGTCCCTCGTCAGGTTGGCGTCTCGGGGCTGGTGTCAAATGAACGCATGACGACGACACCACCGAAGAAGAAAACCCGAACCCGTGCCGCCTCCACCGCTTCCAGTGCATCCAGGAAGCCCCTCGACCCCTTCGCCTCACGCCGCGAGGACATGCGCACCGCCCGCAAGGCGCTGGTGCTGCAGGGCGGGGGCGCGCTCGGCGCCTACCAGGCCGGCGTGTACGCGGCGCTCAGCGAAACCGAGCTGCAGCCGCACTGGATCGCAGGCGTTTCCATCGGCGCCATCAATGCCGCGCTGATCGCCGGCAACGCACAGGAAAAGCGGGTCGACCGGCTGCGCGAGTTCTGGCATCTCGTGTCTTCCGGGCCTTCGCAGCGCCTGCCTCCATGGCTGGGCGACCGCGCCACCCAGAACCAGTTCAGCGCCACCATGGCCTCGCTGGTGGGCATTCCGGGCTTCTTCGAGCCGCGCTATTCGCCGGCCTTCCTGATGGGCGGGGCGGCGCCGCTGCTGAGCTACTACGACACCTCGCCGCTGAAGTCCACGCTCGAGCGCCTCGTCGACTTCGACCGCATCAACGCCTGCGAGGCGCGCTTCAGCGTGGGGGCGGTGAACGTGCGCACCGGCAACTCGGTGTACTTCGACAACACGCGCCAGCTGATCGGGCCCGAGCACATCATGGCCAGCGGTGCGCTGCCTCCGGGCTTCGCGCCCGTGAGCATCGACGGCGACGACTACTGGGACGGGGGCATCGTCTCGAACACGCCGCTGCAGTACGTGCTCGACACGCATCCGCGCAGCGAGCCGCTGGTGGTGCTGCAGGTCGACCTGTTCAATGCGCGCGGCGAGATGCCGCACAACATGGCCGGCGTGATGGAGCGGCAGAAGGACATCACCTACTCGAGCCGCACGCGCATGAACACCGATGCGCTGGCCGCCAACATGAACCTGCAGCAGGCCATTGCCGACCTGATCTCCAAGCTGCCGGCCCACTTGCGCAACGACCCCAGCGTGCACGAGGTGCAGTCGCAGCTCACGCACGAGCCCATCGACATCTTCCACCTGATCTACCGCGACAAGCCCTATGAACTGGAGTCGAAGGACTACGAGTTCTCGCGTGCCGCAGTCGAGGAGCACTGGGAGGCCGGTGCGCGCGACATGCGCGTGACGCTGGCCCACCCCGAGACGCTGCGCGCCGACGCCACCGTGAACGGCGTGACCACCTTCGACCTCGGCGAGCACGGTTCGGGGCGCGTCAAGCGGCCTGGGCTTTCTCGATGAATCGTCGGGGCGGTCTGCGATTCAGCCCCGGCTAAGAAACCAGCGCGAGACTGGGCCGTCACTTCAACGCTTCAGCTTCACCAGGAGGAAATGTTTGCATCATGAACATTGAAGACGTGCGACGAACGGCATTCGCGATGCCGCTGACCAGCCCCGCCTTTCCGCCAGGCCCTTATCGCTTCATCAGGCGCGAATTCCTGATGATCACGTACCGCACCGACATCGAGGCCCTGCGCGCCGTGGTGCCCGAGCCGCTCGAGGTTGTCGAGCCGCTGGTCAAGTACGAGTTCATCCGCATGCCCGATTCGACCGGCTTCGGCGACTACACCGAGTCGGGCCAGGTCATTCCGGTGCAGCTGCGCACCGACAAGGGCGTGGAGAAGGGCTCGTACGTGCATGCGATGTACCTCAACGACCATCCGCCCATCGCGGGCGGACGCGAGCTCTGGGGCTTTCCGAAGAAGCTCGCCTCGCCGGTGCTCGACTACGAGACCGACGTGGTGGTCGGCACCCTCGACTACGGCAAGGTGCGGGTGGCCAAGGCCACGATGGGCTTCAAGCATCGCACGCTCGACCCGGCGCCCATCCTCGCGGGCATCGCGCAGCCGAACTTCCTGCTCAAGATCATTCCGCACGTCGACGGCACGGCTCGCATCTGCGAGCTGGTGCGCTATCACATGGTCGACGTGACGCTGCACGGCGCGTGGGGCGGGCCCGGCTCGCTCGAACTGCATCCGCACGCGCTGGCGCCGGTGGCCGATCTGCCCGTGCGCAAGGTCGAATCGGCGGTGCACTACATCGCGGACATGACGCTCGCGCTAGGCACCGTCGAGCACGACTATCTCGCCTGATTCTTGCTGGCGGCTTCGGGTCGCCGGCTTTCCAACCCCAACCCTCAAGGAACATCACCATGCAACTCAAGGACAAGGTCGCCTACATCACCGGCTCGGCCAGCGGCATCGGCAAGGAGATCGCCATCCTGTTCGCCCAGGAAGGCGCGAAGATCATCATCGCCGACCTCAACAAGGAGGCCGCCGACGCCACCGCGGCCGAGCTCAAGGCCACGGGCGCGCAGGCCATCGGCGTGGGCGTGGACGTGACGAACGAAGACCAGGTCAACGCCTCGGTGGAAGAGGGCGCGGCTGCCTTCGGCGGCATCGACATCCTCATCAGCAACGCCGGCATCCAGATCGTGCACCCGGTGGAGGAGTTCAGCTTCGCCGACTGGAAGAAGATGCTCGCCATTCACCTCGACGGCGCCTTCCTCACCACCAAGGCCTGCCTGAAGCACATGTACGCGCAGGGCCGCGGCGGCAGCGTGATCTACATGGGCTCGGTGCACTCCAAGGAAGCCTCGCTGCTGAAGGCGCCCTACGTGACGGCCAAGCACGGCCTCATCGGACTGGCGAAGACGGTCGCGAAGGAAGGTGCCAAGCACGGCGTGCGCGCCAACGTGATCTGCCCGGGTTTCGTGCGCACGCCGCTCGTCGAGAAGCAGATTCCCGAGCAGGCGAAGACGCTGGGCATCACCGAGCAGGAGGTCATCAAGAACGTGATGCTGAAGGAGACGGTCGACGGCGAATTCACCACCACGGAAGACGTGGCGCGCGTGGCGCTGCTGTTCGCGGGCTTCCCGACGAATGCGCTCACCGGTCAGTCACTGGTGGTGAGCCACGGCTGGTTCATGCAATAACTGTTGCTCGCCCCCAGGCTGCGCGCACTTCGTGTCGCTTCGCCAACCCCCTACCGGGGGCAACACCTGCGGCCCGGCCAAGCCGGTTCCGCAGTGTTCCTGGCATTAGAGCTTCAATTCCCAAGTCTCGCCCACGAGCGGGGTGCCGTAGCCCTCGTGCGGCTCGGAACCCGTGAGCTGGAAGCCGCGGCTGGCGTAGATGCCGCGCGCGGCCGTCAGGCAGCTGTTGGTCCACAGCACCATCTTCCGGTAGCCCTTGAGGCGCGCGAAGGCGATGCATTCGTCCACCAGCTTGCCGCCCAGCCCCAGCCCGCGTGCAGCGGGCGTGAGGATCAGCAGGCGCAGTTGCGCCACCGTGGCCGACTTGCGCACCACGAAGATCGAGCCCACCCGCTCGCCGTTGAGCTCGGCGATCCAGCAGCGCTCCCACTCGGGCTGGAACTTGAGCAGGAACTCGCCCGCGATGCCAGCCACCAGTGCCTCGAAGGTGCTGTTCCAGCCGTATTCGCGTGCGTAGATCTCGCCGTGCTGCTGTACCACCCAGCCGATGTCGCCGGGGCCGGGCTCCCGCAGGATGGCGGCCTGCGGCCTTGCCGGCGGCGCCTGGGGATCGAGCAGCGACTGCACCGTGCCCATGGCGTGCACCAGCTGCTGGCGCTGTGCCGGCGCGAGCGAGGCGAGCAGGGCGGCCGCCTCTTCGCGCGACTTCTGTTGCAACGGCGCGAATGCGGCATGGCCCGCCTCGGTCAGGCGCAGCACGCTCTGGCGCGCGTCGCGCGGATGGGGCTCGCGGACCAGCCAGCCCTCGTTCTCGAAGCGGCGAAGGATGCGGCTCAGGTAGCCTGCGTCGAACCCGAGGTCGCGCCCGATCTCGCTGGCGACGGCCATCTCGCGGTGCGCCAGCTCGTACAGGACGCGCACGTCGGTCAGCGACATGGCGCTGCCCAGGTAGGGGTCGAGGGCGCCGATGCGGCGCGTGTAGAAGCGGTTGAACTGCCGGATCGCCTTGACGGCGGCGGTGTCGATGGGTGGCGAAGTTGTGGACATGGTTGCTATTGTCATTCAGTTGTTTGACTTTGGCAATCAAATTGACCGGACATGAGTCCTTCGGGAAAGTCCGGTCACACGTCACGCAGGGCGACAGGCATGGTGGAAAACCCTAAAATCGAGGGTTGCCCACAACGGCGCTCCCACGGCGCTGTCAACTCCCACCGATGAACGCTCCCGTCGACGTCTCCTTTTTCGCGCGTGCCGCCAAGCCGCTGACCAGCTACCGCAAGTACTGGGCGGCCCGTTTCGGCACGGCGAAATTCCTGCCGACTACGCGCAAGGAGATGGAAGCGCTCGGCTGGGACAGCTGCGACATCATCGTCGTCACGGGCGACGCCTATGTCGACCATCCCAGCTTCGGCATGTCGGTCATCGGCCGCATGCTGGAAGCGCAGGGCTTCCGCGTGGGCATCATCGCGCAGCCCGACTGGCAGAGCGCCGAGCCCTTCATGGCGCTGGGCAAGCCGAACCTGTTCTTCGGCGTCACCGCCGGCAACATGGATTCGATGATCAACCGCTACACGGCCGACCGGAAGATCCGCAGCGACGATGCCTACACCCCCGGCGACGTCGGCGGCTCGCGCCCCGACCGCGCAGCCATCGTGTATTCGCAGCGCTGCAAGGAAGCCTGGAACGACGTGCCGATCATCCTCGGCGGCATCGAAGGCAGCCTGCGCCGCATCGCCCACTACGACTACTGGTCGGACAAGGTGCGCCGCTCCATCGTGGTCGACTCCAAGTGCGACCTGCTGCTGTACGGCAATGCCGAGCGCGCCATCGTCGAGATCGCGCACCGCCTGGCCGCCAAGGAGCCGGTGCAGCAGATCACCGACGTGCGCGGCACCGCCTTCGTGCGCCGTGAGACGCCGGAAGGCTGGTTCGAGATCGATTCCACCAGTGTCGACGAGCCCGGCCGCGTCGAGGCGCACGTCAATCCATACCTGATGGTGTCCGACCAGGCCAAGGCCAACGGCGCCACCTGCGCGAAGGAAGAAGAGGCCGAAGCCGTTGCCAAGGCTGCCGAAGCCGCTGGATCGGCCGCGGGCTCGGTGGTCAACCCCGCCATCAAGCCGCTGAACTTCGTGCCCAACCCTGCGCTGCAGGGCAGGGGCAAGACCAAGGTGCCGCCGCGCGAGCGCTCGGTGATCCGCCTGCCGGCCTACGAGCAGGTGCGCAGCGACCCGGTGCTCTACGCGCACGCCAACCGCGTGCTGCACCTGGAAACCAACCCCGGCAACGCCCGCGCGCTGGTGCAGGCGCATGGCGAAGGCACCACGGCGCGCGACGTGTGGATCAACCCGCCGCCGATTCCGCTCACCACGGCCGAGATGGACCACGTGTTCGACCTGCCGTACGCGCGCAGCCCGCATCCGCGCTACGCCGACGAGAACGGCAGCCACGACGGCGCGACCAAGATCCCCGCGTGGGAAATGATCCGCTTCAGCGTGAACATCATGCGCGGCTGCTTCGGCGGCTGCACCTTCTGCTCGATCACCGAGCACGAGGGCCGCATCATCCAGAGCCGCTCGGAAGATTCGATCATCAAGGAGGTCGAGGCCATCCGCGATTCGGTGAAGGGCTTCACCGGCACCATCTCCGACCTCGGCGGCCCCACGGCCAACATGTACCGCATCGGCTGCAAGTCGCCCGAGATCGAGGCCGCCTGCCGCAAGCCCAGCTGCGTGTACCCGGGCATCTGCCAGAACCTCAACACCAACCACGACCCGCTCATCAAGATCTACCGCCGGGCGCGTGCGTTGAAGGGCATCAAGAAGATCCTGATCGGCTCCGGCCTGCGCTACGACCTGGCGGTGCAGTCGCCCGAGTACGTGAAGGAACTGGTGCAGCACCACGTCGGCGGCTATCTCAAGATCGCGCCCGAGCACACCGAGCAGGGCCCGCTCACGAAGATGATGAAGCCCGGCATCGGCAGCTACGACAAGTTCAAGCAGATGTTCGAGAAGTACTCGGCAGAGGCGGGCAAGAAGCAGTACCTCATTCCGTACTTCATCGCCGCGCATCCGGGCACCAGCGACGAGGACATGATGAACCTCGCGATCTGGCTCAAGAAGAACGGCTTCCGCGCCGACCAGGTGCAGACTTTCTATCCGAGCCCGATGGCCACGGCCACGGCCATGTACCACTCCAACCGCAACCCGCTGCGCAAGATCACGCGCGAGAGCGAGACGGTGGACATCGTGCGCGGCGACAAGCGCCGCCGCCTGCACAAGGCCTTCCTGCGCTACCACGATGCCAACAACTGGCCGCTGCTGCGCGAGGCGCTCAAGAGCATGGGCCGTGCCGACCTGATCGGCAACGGCAAGCACCATCTCATTCCGACGTGGCAGCCGCTGACCGACGGCGGCTACACCAGTGCACGGCGCAAGAACTCGACGAGCGCGCCGGCCGTCGCCAAGTCGGCCCCAGTCAAGCTGGCGCCGGTGAAGCCCTCGAAGGGCCGCATCCTCACGCAGCACACCGGCCTGCCGCCGCGCGACAACGGCTCAGGCACGGGTTCCGCCGCGCGCAAGCCTTCCGGCCCGGTGCGCGGCAACATCCGCAAGCCGCGCTGAGAGCCAGCCGGCTCAAAGGGCCGGCAGGAGCTTGCCGACCCAGGCGCCCATGGCTGCCATGTGCGCCACCACCGTGGCCCAGTAAGCCGCCATGAAGCTCGTCTTGCTCAGCTTGTGGCGGAACAGCCGTTGCGCGACCCAGGCGCCCGGCCAGCCCCCGATCAGCGAGAGCAGGTGCAGCGTGTTCTCCGGCGTGCGCCGCCGGTCCGTTCCGGCCGCGTTCTTGTCGAAGCCGTAGATGAAGAAGGTCAGCAGGCTCAGCAGCAGCAACGCGCCGAGCGTGATCAAGGGAAGGCGCGCGCTCCACACGCCGTAGCCCAGCAATGCGGCGTATGCCGTGAGCAGGAGCGCCATCGGCAGCGAGGATGAGGAAGATCGTGCAGGCCCGCGGGTCGAACGATCGGGCCGACCGCGAGGCCGTGCCGGCTCACGCGGCGGCTGCGATTGCCGTCCGGCACCAGCCGCCTGCACCGACATCGCGCGAGGCCCCTTGCCTCCCACGTGGATCTCCTCGAAGCTCAGCTTCATGCCGACCTGCGGCGTCATGCCCCGGTCGGTGAAGTCGCGCAGGTGCACGAACACGTCGGCGGAGATTTCGGGGCAGCGGATGAAGCCGAAGCCACGGTCCTTTTCCCATCGAACGAGCGTGCCCTGGCGTTTCATCGGCGGGATTCTCGCCGCTAGGCGTACTGCATCTCCCCGTTGCCGAAGGACCAGTTCTCCTTCGACACCTCGACGAGGTTGATGAACACGTCCTCGCGCCGGATGCCCAGCTGGCCGTGCAGGTCGTCGGCCACGCGCCTGTAGAAGGCCTTCTTCATCTCGGTCGTGCGCCCCTGGTTCAGCGTGATCTGGATCAGCACGAAGCCGGGCGAATACACGACGCCGAGGTAGCTCGCCGGGTGCACCAGCTCGTGCGGGGCGTGCCGCGTGATGACCTGGAACTTGTCGTGCTCCGGCACGTTGATGGTGTCCCTCATGGCCTGGTAGACGACGTCCCCGATGGCGGGGCCCAGGGCTTCGGGGCTGTCGCTGGAAAGCTCGATCCGCACGAGTGGCATGTGCCGTTCCTCGAAAAAGTGTGGGGGCCTAAGATACGCCACATGGCTCATCGTCGTTCTCCTCCCTCCGTGACCCGCAGCTGACGCGCGCTTTTCGCGCCGCGCTCAGACCCGCAAACGGTCGCCGTCGTCCGAGCCTCCCTGGCCGGCCGGCGGCTCGGATGGTCACGCCCGCTCCCTGTTGCCGATCCTGGATCGATCGGCCATGGCGGGCGCTATGGAGAACTTTCAACAATGAACGCAAGAACGTCTGCCGCCCTGGCCTGGGGCGGCGTGCTGCTGGCCGGCGCCCTGTGGGGTGGCGGTGCGCTGGTGGCGCAATTCCTGATCGACGGCGGCATCGCGCCGCAGAGCCTGTCGCTGGCGCGCTTCGCGCTCGGGCTGCCGCTGCTGTGGTGGCTGCACTGGCGGGCGCCCGCGATGCCCGATGCGGGCTGGGTGGATCTCACGCGCCGGGAGCGGCTGCAGATGCTGGCCACGGGCGCGGCGATGGCGCTCAACGTGAGCTGCTGGTTCGCCGGCATCGTGCACCTGGGCGCGGCGCTGCCTACCGTCATTTCGATCTGCTGCGCGCCGGTGATCGTCGCGCTGGTGTCGGTGCTGCGAGGCTACGAGCGCCTCGGCCCGAGGCTGGTCGCGGGCTTGCTGCTCGCGCTGTCGGGTGTGCTGCTGCTGGTGATGCCCGCCGGCGGCTGGGGCCCGCTGGCGCCGGGGCATACGGCCGGCGTGGCCTGGTCGCTGGGCTCGGCCTTCTGCTACGCGATGGTGGTGCTGGGCAACGCGCGCATGCCCGCGCGGGTGCCAGCGGTCACGGCCTCGGCCTGGGGCATGACGGTGGCGGCGCTGTGCATGCTCGCGGTCGCGTGGCCTTCGGGCATCACCTGGCCGGCCGGGGGAGCGCAGTGGCTGGGCGTGGGCTACACGGGCGTGGTGACGACCTCGGTGGCCTACCTGGCCTTCGCCTGGGGCGCGCGGCGCCTGTCGCCGACGGCGGCGGTGGTCGGCACGCTGATCGAGCCGCTGGTGGCCGCCTTGCTGGCCGCGGCGCTGTTCTCGCAGGCGATGACCCCGCGCCAGTGGGGCGGCGCCTTGCTGCTGGCCGGCGCGATGCTGCTGTTGGTGCGGCGCAGCAAGCCCGCGCAGTCCGACTGAAGGCGAGGGCGGGGCGGTCCGTTGTATGGTGTGGCCCATGAGCAGTTCGCCCCACCCGCCGGCTTCATGGACACGCACCCTGGCGGCGGCGCTGCTGCTGTTCGCGGCCTCCTCGATGCAGTCGTCGCTCGCGGCCGCGCCGGAGAACTCCTCCGCCCAGGCGCTGCGCGCCACCCACCAGCGCATGATCGACAAGCTCGGCCGCAGCAGTTTCGGCCGGCCCGTGCAGCTCGATTCCATGGAAACGGCGGACGGCCTTCAGGGCGACGTCTATGCCGTGGTGGAGCATCCGCTGGCCGAAATCAGCACCGCGCTCAAGGGCTCCGCCCATTGGTGCGACGTGCTGACCCTGCACGTCAACAACCGGCGCTGCAGCGTCGCCAGCGACCCGCAGGGGCGCGAGATGCTCACGCTCTACGTGGTGCGCCGCTACGACAAGCCGGTCGACCAGGCCTTCGAACTGCCCTTCGTCTACCGGGTCAGCAGCAACTCGCCCGAGCACCTGCTGGTGGAGCTCTCCGCCGAGAGCGGCCCGCTGGGCACCAGCAACTACCGCGTGACGCTCGAGGCGGTGGCGCTCGACGAGCGCAAGAGCTTCCTGCACTTCAGCTACAGCTACGACCACAACACCATGGTGCGCCTGGGCACCATGGCCTACCTGGCGACCTTCGGCAGTGAAAAGGTGGGCTTCACCGTGGTCGGCAAGACGCCCGAGGGCCAGCCCGACTACATCCGCGGGCTGCGCGGGCTGGTGGAGCGCAATGCGATGCGCTACTTCCTGACGCTCGACGCCTACCTCTCGGCCCCGGGGGCGGACCAGGCCGAGCGTCGCCAGCGGCGCTGGTTCGCGGGCGCAGAGCAGTACCCGCGCCAGCTGCACGAGATCGATCTCGACACCTACCTCGCGCTCAAGCGCGAAGACCGGCAGCGCGACGGCGCGAGCCGCTGAGCCGGATCAATCAGTCGGCCAGCGTGAGCAGCGGCACGTCGCGCTCGCGGGCCATGGCTTCGAGCTCGGCGCGCGTGCGCGTCGCGATCCATGCGGCGAGTGCTTCGCGCGTGGCCGGCGCCAGCATGTCGCGCGAGGCGATCTGCGCGGCCTCGCAGAGCCGGGTCGCGAAATGCGGCTCCAGCGCGGCTACCGCCACGCGACCGTCGGCGCAGGGATAGACGCGGTAGCCGGCATGCGCGCCGCCGACCGCGCCAGAGGGCTGCGTGAGGCCCCAGGTGCGCGGCAGGGCGAGCCAGTCGGCCGAGGCGTTCAGTGCCACTTCCAGGTACACGCCGCCCGCCTTGCGCGAGCGCAGCAGCATCGCCTTCAGCACCGCCTCGCTCGCGAGCAGGGCGCCGCCCATGTCGGCGTAGAGCGTGGGCGGCAGCTCGGTGCCGGTGACGAGGCCGCTTTCGGCGAGGTAGGTCAGGTCGTGGCCGGGCTCCTCGGCGCGCTCGCCGGGCGCGCCGACGATGGCCACCTGCGACAACGAAGGGTGGCGCGTCTGCAGCGCCGGCCAGTCGAGGCCGAGCTTGCGCAGCGCGGAGGGGCGGAACGAGGTGAGCAGCACGTCGGTGCGCGCGAGTTCGGCGTGCAGCTGCTGCTGGCCGGCTTCCGTCTTCAGGTCGGCCGTCTGGATGGAGATGCCCTCGTGCAGCGCCGCATACGCGGGCTTGTTGTAGAGCGCCATCGGGTCGCCGCCCGGCGGTTCCAGCTTGAGGCAGGCGGCGCCCATGCCCCGGCAGCGCAGCAGCGCGGCGGGGCCGGGCAGGTTCAGCGCGAGGCTGAGGACGCGAACGCCCTCCAGCGGTGCGAAGTCATGGTCGTCGGCGGGGCTGGCTGCTGAATTCGGCATCGGTCCTGGTCTCCGGAAGAATCGTTTCGCGCATTCTCGCCCGAGGGCCGGAGCCACTTCCCGCAAGCCGCCGGGGCGCCGCGCGCGTAGCATGCGGTCGGTGGCGGCGACTGTTTTCCTCTCTGTTTCCTGCCGCCTTTTCATCTTCTCATCGACCAAGGAGACGAACCATGTTTGAAGCTTCCCTCATGAGCGGCCGGCGCATCCTGGTGACTGGCGGGGGCACCGGCCTCGGCCGCGCGATGGCCGAGCGCTTCCTGAGCCTCGGCGCCGACGTGGCCATCTGCGGCCGGCGCCAGTCGGTCTGCGAGGAGACGGCGGCCGAATGGCGCCAGCAGTTCCCGGGCCGGCGCATCGACGCCTTCGGCGTGGACATCCGCATCGCGCAGCAGGTCGACGAGATGGTCGAGAGCCTGTTCCAGAGCGGCGGCCTCACGGGGCTGGTCAACAACGCGGCGGGCAACTTCGTCTCGCCCACCGAGAGCCTCTCGCCGCGCGCGTTCGACGCCATCGCCAACATCGTGTTCCACGGCAGCTTCTACGTGACGCACGCCGTGGGCAAGCGCTGGGTGGCGCAGGCCCGATCGGGCGAATGGAAGCCGGGCGACGCCTTCCGCAGCGTGATGAGCATCATCGTCACCTGGGTCGACAACGGCAGCCCCTACGTCGTGCCCTCGGCCATGAGCAAGGCCGGCATCGAGGTCATGACCAAGTCGCTCGCGGTCGAGTGGGCGCGCTACGGCATCCGCCTGAACGCGGTCGGTCCCGGCGAGATCCCGACCGAAGGCATGAGCAAGCGCCTGAACCCCGGCGAGGAGCCCGGCGCGCGCAGCAAGCAGAACAACCCGATGGCGCGCACCGGCCGCATGAGCGAGCTGCAGAACCTGGCTTCCTTCCTGATGGCGCCGGGCCAGTGCGACTGGCTCACCGGCCAGAGCATCATGATGGACGGCGGCAACGCGCTGGCCACCGGCGGCAACTTCTACGAGCTGCGCCAGTGGAGCGACTCCGACTGGCTGGCCGCGCGCGAGCGCATCGAGGCGCAGAACCAGAAGGACAAGGCGCAGCGCTGACGGCTGCGGCTGTCCCCGTCTATTTCTTCGGCGGCCTGGCCGCGTGCACGGTGACCAGCTTGTTCACCGGGCTCGACAGCACCAGCGACGTGGTCACCGAGCCGTCGACCGCCAGCGCGTCCACCACGCGCTCCAGGTCGGCCGGCTCGGCGATCGCGCAGCGCACGAAGAAGCAGTCTTCGCCGGTCACGCGGTCGGCGCTCAGCACCTCGGGCATCGACTCGAACAGCTTCAGGTACCTGGCGATGCCCGCATGTGTGGTATCGATGCGGATGATGGCCTGCAGCCCCACGCCCAGCGCGCGCAGGTTGACGCGCGCGCCGTAGCCCTCGATCACGCCCGCTTCCTCGAGCTTGCGCACGCGCTCGCTCATGGCCGGCTGCGACAGGCCGATGCGCTTGCCGATGGCGGCCAGGCTCTGGCGCGCGTCGGCCTGCAGTGCTTCGAGGATCAGGCGGTCTTTCTTGTCAATGTTCATGGGAGGGACGCGGCGACGTGCGCAGCCGTCGATGGTTGATCGGTTTGCGAGCGCGATTTTCGATGGATTGCCATTCATGGCGCGCGGTGCCGTCCGTATCGTCGGGGGCCGTCTTCAAGGAGAACCCATGCAACTCGTCGGCATGCTCGACTCGCCCTACGTGCGGCGCACCGCCATTTCGCTGCGCCTGCTCGGCCTTTCCTTCGAGCATCGCTCGATCTCGCTCTTCAGCACCTTCGAGCAGTTCAGCGCCATCAATCCGGTGGTGAAGGCGCCCACGCTGGTCTGCGACGACGGCACGGTGCTGATGGATTCGACGCTGATCATCGACTACGCGCAAGCCCTGAGCGGGCGCAGCCTGATGCCCTCCGGCCCGCCGCAGCGGCTGCGCGAGCTGCGCCTCACGGGGCTTGCCCTGGCGGCCTGCGAGAAGACGGTGCAGATCGTCTACGAGCGCAAGCTGCGTCCGGCGGAAAAGCAGCACCAGCCGTGGATGGACCGCGTGCGCGGCCAGCTTGCCGCCGCATGCCTGGCGCTCGAGCATGAGCTGAGTGAGGCGCCGCCATCCGCGAGCGAGGAGACGATGACGCAGGCCGGCATTTCGACGGCCGTGGCCTGGGCCTTCACGCAGCTGGTGACGCCCGATGCCGTCTCGCCGAAAGACTTTCCGGCGCTGGCCGCGTACTCGGCGCAGGCCGAGAGCCTGCCGGTGTTCCTCGGCGCGCCGATGGCCTGAGCAGGCCGGTCAGTCGACGATCTTCGCGCCGCGCTCCGCCAGCAGGCTGCGCAGCACAGAGCGGTGGCAGCGCGACTCCTCCTCGCAGTAGCAGCCCACCGACAGCGACGCGCCGTGCGACAGCGCGGCCAGCAGGTCGAGGCTGCGGCTCGCGTCGGGCTCGGCCATCTCGGCCTTGAACTTGCGCACGAAGGCGTTCCACTGCGCGGGCGACTCCGCCTTCTGGGCTTCCTGCGCCTGCTTCATCGTCTCGACGGAGGGCGCGAGGTTCGGGTACCACACGTCATACCAGTCCTGCGAGGCGAACTCGGTCTTCGGAACGCCGCGCGGCGGACGGCGCACGGTGCCGACGCGCAGGCCTTCGTCGGGTGCGCGTGGAGTGCCGAGGCGGACGATGCGGATGCTCATGATGTCTTCCCTTTTTCTCTGCCTGTTGTCTCAGGTGCCGACGATACCGCCGTCGCGCCGGCGTATCGCCAGCGTCGCCGAGCGCGGCCGCGCGCTGCCCGGCTCGGCGCCGTCGGGCCAGGCACTGTTGTGCTTCGTGTCGCCGTCGTCGCGCGCCTCGCCCGGATGCTGGATGTTGACGAACAGCGTGCGCCGGTCGGGCGTGACCACGCAGCCGGTGATCTCGCAGCCGTTGGGGCCGGTGAGAAAGCGCTTGATGCGGCCCGAGGCCGGGTCGGCGCACAGCATCTGGTTGTTGCCCAGCGAGGTGTAGGGCGGCTTGCCGATGACCTGGCCGCTCAGGTCGGTCTGGATCCAGAGCAGGCCGCCACGGTCGAAGTGCAGGCCGTCGGGGGCGCCGAACATGTCGGCACCGGCCGTGGGGTAGCGCGCGCCGCTGCCGGGCTGTGCCGGGTCGCCCGCGAGCGCGAAGTGGTCCCACGAGAAGCCGGTGGAAGCAGCATCGCCCGCATCTTCGCGCCAGCGCAGGATGCCCCCGAAGAGGTTGGCGGCGCGCGGGTTGGCAGCGTCGGGGCCGGGCTTGCCGGCGTCGCCGCGCTGGCTGTTGTTGGTGAGGGTGACGTAGACCTCGCCGCTTTGCGGGTGGATGGCGATCCACTCGGGGCGATCCATCTTCGTGGCGCCGACGACGTCGCCCGCCAGCCGCGCGTGGATCAGCACCTCGGCCTGGTCCGCGAAGCCGTGCGCCGCGTCGAGGCCGTCGCGGCCGTGGGTGAGCTCGAGCCACTTACCGCGTCCGCCTGCGTCGTAGCGTGCGGCGTAGAGAGTGCCGTCGTCGAGCAGGTGCCGGTTGGCGGCACGCGCGGCGGCGTCGGTGCCGGGGCGCACCTTGTCGCGGCTGACAAACTTGTAGATGTATTCGAAGCGCGAGTCGTCGCCCATGTAGACCACGAGGCGGCCGTCCTTCGCGATGGTGCAGGTGGCGCTTTCTTGGCGCTTGCGGCCCAGCGCGGTGCGCTTGACGGGCGTGGCCGTGGCGTCGAAGGGATCGATCTCGACCACCCAGCCGAAGCGGTGCGGCTCGTTCGGGTGTCGGCCGAGGTCGAAGCGCTCGTCGAAGCGCCAGTACTCGACCCACTGCGATCCGGCCACCGTGCCGTAGCGGCGCTGGGCCGGCGTGGCGTTGCGGGCCGCTTCCTTCGGGCCGCCGAAGTAGCCGTGGAAGTTCTCCTCGCAGGTGAGGTAGGTGCCCCACGGCGTGACGCCCATCGCGCAGTTGGCGAAGGTGCCGAAGACCGCGTCGCCGGCCGGATTGGCGGCGGTGCGCATCAGCGGCGTGCCGGCGGCAGGTCCGGCGATGCGCATCGGCGTGTTGCCGTGCACGCGGCGCGCGAAGGGCGAGGGCAGCACCTGCTGCCAGCCCTGGCCGTTGCGCCGGACCTCGATCACCGAGACGCCCATGGCGTGCAGCGACTTGCGCACCTTCGCGGCGGTCCACTCCTTCACGCCGTCGGTGTGCAGCAGCTGTTCGTCGGTGTATTCATGGTTCATCACGAGCAGGCCGCGTTCGCCGCTCGCGTCGAGCGCGAAGAAGTGCATGCCGTCGTGATGCATGCCGGCCTGCACGGCCTGGTCGTCGGCGCTGTTGCCGGCATCGGGTGCGAAGAGCGGCATCCGGCCGGCGACGCCGGTGGGGGAGCCCCAGGGGTAGAGCAGCTGCCACTCGTATTCGGGCGGCACCACGATGCCGTCGCGCAGGGAGGCCGGCACGCCGGTGAAGCCCAGCGTCTCGCCGGGGCGCGTGGACGGCTGTGCCGGCGTCGAGGCGCAGCCCTGTCCGAACAGCGCCACCACGGCGGCGGCGGAACCCGATTGAAGAAGAAAGTGGCGGCGGTCCAGGGGCATGGCTTTGGTGTTGTGTAGGCGACAGCCGCCATCATCGCCTGAGGCCGTGCCCGGCGATACTGGCGCGGCAACCGCCCAGGAGACATCGAATGACCGACCGCATCGAATGGACCCGCCACGCCGACGGCGTCGTGGAACTGCAGCTCGCCCGCGCCGACAAGATGAACGCGCTCGACCCGGCGATGTTCGATGCGCTGATCGAGGCCGGCGAGGCGCTGCGCGGCGACAAGGCGGTGCGCGCGGTGGTGATCTCGGGCCGCGGCAAGGCCTTCTGCGCGGGGCTCGACATGGCTTCGTTCGAGCGCATGCAGGAGCAGGGCGCTGGTTCCGACGTGCTGGGTGGGGGCGCCGCGGGAGCGGATCTTGTCGTGCGCACGCACGGCATCTCCAACGCCGCGCAGCAGGTCGCGATGGTCTGGCGCGAGGTGCCGGTGCCCGTCATCGCCGCGGTGCACGGCGTGGCGTTCGGCGGCGGCCTGCAGGTGGCGCTGGGCGCGGACATCCGCCTCGTCGCGCCCGACACGAAGCTGTCGGTGATGGAGATCAAGTGGGGCCTGGTGCCCGACATGGCCGGCATGGTGCTGATGCGCGAACTCGCGCGCAGCGACGTGGTGCGCGAGCTCACCTTCACGGGGCGAATCTTCTCCGGCGAGGAGGCGCTGAGCATCGGCTTCGCCACCCGCGTCGCGGCCGACCCGCTGGCCGAGGCACTGCAGATGGCGCACGAGATCGCGCTCAAGAGCCCCGACGCGATACGTGCCGGCAAGCGGCTGCTGAACGCATCGCTATCGCTGGGAGCGGCCGAGTTGCTGATGGCCGAGTCGGTCGAGCAGAAGGCGCTGATCGGCAGCCCCAACCAGGCCGAGGCCGTGAAGGCCAACATCGAACGGCGCGCGCCGCGCTTCAGCGCGCCGGCCTGATCTCTCCGGTTTCCATCAGGCGGCCGGCCTCAGGGGCAGGCCGTTTCGCGCTGCCTGGTGAACGGGCGGCCGGGTAATTCCCCTGTCTGCCGGCGCCGTTCTTCGCGCACCCTCGCATCCCCGTCTTTCCGCAGGCGTGTTTACGCCTGTGCCTGTCGTTCGGCTGGCCCTTCAATCCGGGCCCGAACAGCCGAAAACATCAGAAATTCCCTTTGGTGTATCTTTATGTAAGAATAAAGTGGTTGTTTTGACGCGAGAATCGATGAGGATGGAGGCAATTTGTGTGCAGAAGGTCACGTCTCTTCCTCTGACAGCTCCTACGGAGGATGGCTCCAGACAGCGCACTCATTAACAATTGATAGCTTTGCTTAGCGACGGCGATCCTGCATGTCGACGACCACGTTTTTCTGTAACCTCAGCGTGCCCATCCTGGTGGGCGAGGATCGCTACAAGTACATCCCCATAGTGGGAGTCTTCCGCAGCATTCCATTCGATCAAGTCGATGAATGGGTGATGCACCCCGACGGCCGGCCGCGCAGCGACCGTGAGCTGGCGGCCGAAGTCCTTGTCGAGATCCGCAAGCCACTCGGTTCGAGTGGACGCACCGCGCCGCACGCCTTCGACGTGGCGGACATCCTGCAGCTCGACCGGGCCGCGGCGATCGTCGTGTCCACCTTCCTGGCGGCGCTTCCGCGCGTCTGATGGCGCCGCGTCGACCGCCGCTGCGCTAACCGCTGCCGCCTCAGCCCTTCAATCGCACCTGAAGAGCACGCCGCTGCCCGGCGTGGTCGGTGCGTCGGCCTGCTGCAGGAACCTGATCGGGTTTCCGTCCTTGCGGCAGTAGGCTTGCGCTTCCTGCTGGCTCGATGCCCTGAATATCCCGTCGTTGAGGCGCAGCACGCCGGTCTGTGGCGTCGCGCAGCCTGCGATGACGAACGGGAGAAGGGCGGGCAGCAGTCGGCGCATGAGAAAAGAATCGGGTCCGTTGGAGGACCCGAGACTTTAAGCGCTTCCCACCGCCCAGTAGAAAGTCGGCCTCGTTCCGTTGAGCAGGTATTCGCCGACCACGCGTCCCTTGTAGATGGTGGGGTTGTGCGAGGCGAGCGTGCGTGCATTGCGCCAGTGCCGGTCGAGCCGGCGGTCTTCCTGCAGCGCCGAGGCGCCGCCGATGTCGAAGAGCCGCGTGCCGGCCTGCAGCACCGCGTCGACGATCCCGGCCTGCGCCTTGGCGGTGTTCAGCTCCACCTCGAACAGCAGGCTCTCGGGCACGGCCTCGCCGCGCTGGCGGAAGCGGTCGACCTCGCCCAGGCCGCGCGCCACGGCCTGCACGGTCGAGGTCGCGATGAAGGCCGTGCTCGCGAGCTGGCCGACGACCTGCTGCACCAGCGGGTCTTCGCGCGGCGTGTCGCCGCTGCCATGGCTGTAGATGCGCTTGCGCGGCTGCACGAAGGCCACCGCGTCGCGCACGATGGCGCGCGCGATGCCCGCGAGCGTTGCGAGGTGCGTGAGCTGGAAATGCGCCGTCAGCGGCGTGGGCTGGTCGCGCACGTACAGCAGCACGTTCTCTGGCTTCACGCGCACGTTGCGAAAGCGCGTGGTGCCCGATGCGCTCAGCCGTTGGCCGAAGCCGCGCCAGTCGTCCACGCGCTCCACGCCCTGCGCCTCGGCGGGCACGAGCGCGATCACGCGGTCGCTGCTGCCGTCGTCGTTCAGGCGCTGGGCCGAGACCGAGATCCAGTCGGCGTAGAGCGTGCCAGTGCTGTAGAACTTGTCGCCGTCGAGCCGCCACGCATCGCCGTCGCGCTTCAGCGTGGTCTGCAGCGTCTTGAGCGAACCGTCGCCGAGCTCGGTGGTGGCGTTGCCGAAGATCACGCCCTCGGCTGCGAGACGCATCCACGGGCCGTGCAGGGCGGGGTCGATTTCCGCCAGCAGCCGTTCGATGAAGCCGAAGTGCGCGCGCAGGATCTGTGGGAGGTTGGAGTCGGCCTCGCCGAGTTCGATGAGCAGGTCGTAGAGCTGCTCCACCGAGCCGCCCAGGCCGCCGTGTTCGAGCGGCACGCGCAGCGCGCCGAAGCGCTCGGCGTTGAGCCAGGCCACGGGCTCGTAGGCGAGCTCGCGATCGTTCTCGCGTTGCGCCGCATGCTCGGCAATGCGCTGGAAGACGGGGCGGAAACGTGCGGCGAGCTGCTGCGAGGAGGGCGCCTGTGCGCCCGGGGCTTGTACGGCGGGGCGCGTCGTTGCTTGGATGGATTCCATGGAGGCGGGGCCGCCCGGAGGCATGCCCTGGAGAAGAGAGAGACAGCGCCCGACTGTCCCCCTCGGCGCGGCGGTTGTGAAATACGCTTTTCGAGTTTCCTTATGCCGCCGGCTTCCGGTGGCTGGCGCTATCGCCTGCCGCGCGCGTCCACCGGCCAGATGGCGACCAGCGTGCCGCCCTCGACCACGTGATAGGCGTCGTGCAGGTTGACCGTCGGATCGCAGTGCGGGGTGACGAACTCCACCCGCGCGCCCAGCGCCGGCTTCGGCGCCTGCGAGGCCGGCGACGGCATCAGCTTGCCGTGCTCGTCGCCGAAGAAGGCATAGCGGCTCGCCGCGTCGGCGCCCTTCGCAACCACCGGCACGCCGCTGTCGGTAGAGAAGCACTTGGTGCCGCCGTCCACCGTCACCCAGTCGGCCGCGTTCGTGCTGACCACCGCCGTCTGCACGAACAGCGATGTCTCGAAGGGCGAGGGCTGGTCGCCGTTGGCGAGCACGCGCGAGTACTCGGCGTCCATGAACACATACGAGCCCGCCTGCAGCTCGGTGAAGGCGTTCTCCTGCGAATCGAGGTCGTGCGTGCCGGTGCCCGCGCCCGTCACGATGTCGAAGTTCAGTCCCTGGCGCCGCGCCGCCGCCACGATGCCCGCCACGGTCTCGCGCAGAGCGGCTGCCGCGGCGCTGCGCTCCTCGCGCGCCACGATGTGCTGCAGGTTGCCCGCGTACGACTGCAGCCCGCGCAGCCGCAGGCGCGGCTCGGCGGCCACCAGCGCGGCCAGTTCGAGCACCTTGGCCTGCGTGGCGCAGCCGGTGCGGTTGTAGCCCGCGCCATAGTCCACCAGCACATCGAGCGGATGCGTGAGCTCGCCCGCGGCGCGCGCCAGGTCTGCGAGGTTCTGCGGGTTGTCGACCACCACCATCACGTCGCCCGGGCGGGCCCGCTGCGCGAGGCGGATGAGCCGAGAGATCTTGCTCGGCGTGACGGCGGGCGAGGTGATGAGCACGCCCGGAATGCCGCCCTGGACCATCACCTCGGCCTCGCCCATCGTGACGCAGCTCACGCCGATGGCGCCCGCCGCCACCTGGCGCCGCGCGATCTCGACCGACTTGTGCGTCTTCACGTGCGGACGCAGGCTCACGCCGCGCGCCTTGGCGAAGGCGGCCATGCGTTCGATGTTGCGCGTCATCGCAGGCAGGTCGATCAGCAGCGCGGGGGTGTCGAGCAGATGGCGGCCACCGGGAACGCCGATCAGCGGCGCGTTGACTTGCTGGTCCTGGAACATCGAAGAGAGCCTTTGCTGGGAGGTGGTGGGGTGCTTGTCTTGAAGAGTCGCCTGCGCCGCAGGCCATGCACGGATGCTTGTGCTGTGAAATGATCGCATCGAAATGTTCGACCGATCCATCGTAGTTTCCCAAATGGCCGGCCCCCGATGAAAGCGCTCGACATCGAGGCCGTGCAGGCTTTCGTACACGTTGCCGACCTCAAGAGCTTCACGCGCGCGGCCGAAGCCATGGATAGTTCGCAGTCGGCCGTCAGCCTCAAGGTGAAGCGCCTCGAAGAAGTGCTGGCCCGCCGGCTGCTCGAGCGCACGCCGCGGCTGGTGCGCCTGTCCGCCGAGGGAATGGCCTTCCTGCCGTCCGCGCGCCAGCTGCTGGCGGCGCACAACGGCGCACTCGAATCCTTCGGCGCTCAGCAGCGCCGGCTGGTGGTCGGCATCAGCCATCACGTCGTGGGCGCCGAGCTGCCGTTGCTGCTGCGGCAGGTGAAGGACGCCGAACCGCGCGTGGTGATGGAAGTGCGCGTCTCCACCTCGCGAGAGCTGCTCGACGCCTTCGATCGCGGCGCGATCGATGCAGTCGTCATCCTGCGGCACGACAGCCGCCGGCTCGATGGCGAGGTGCTGCTCCAGGAGCAGTTCGGCTGGATGGCCGCGCCCGACTTCGTGCACCGCTCGGGCGAGCCGCTGCGCCTGGCCACGCAGGCCGAACCCTGCAGCGTGCGCAGCATGGCCGTGGCCGCGCTGACCGAAGGTCGCGTACCGTGGACCGAAGTGTTCGTGGGCGGCGGCGTTCTGACCGTGGGCGCGGCCGTGTCGGCGGGGCTCGCGGTGGCCGCGCTGGGGCGTCGCGTGGCGCCGGTCGGTACTGTCGACGTGGGGCCCGTATTGGGCCTGCCCCCGCTGCCGTCGCGGGACGTGGTGATGCACGCCAGCGTGACCGATGCGCAGGCCCGCAGTGCGCTGCGCACGCTGGCCGCGGCGATCAGGTCGACGGCGGCATAGCAGCAGGCATCTACAGCAGCGAGACAAGGCGGTGCGCCACCGCGGCCGCAAGCGCTGCCGCACCGCAAAGCAGGGTGCCGGTGGCACACACGCCGGCCAGGTGCGCGAGCCACATCTCCGAAGGGCGGGGCGGCTTCATGCGAGCGCCCCGATACCGGGCCTCGCCAGATGCAGTACCTCGTAGAGCGTGCCTCCATTCGTCGTCTCGGGCTCGTGCGAGGACAGCGTGAAGCGAACCAGCCGCCATGCATCGAGGTCGAGCGCCGTCCAGACGGCGACCGTGCCGGCCTCGGCGGCACGCTGCCGGTTTGACTCGATTTGCGCCGCATGAAGCGCCGCGCGGTCGGCTCCCGCCTCCAGCGAGCGTTCCTCGCGCAGCAGCCACGAAGCCTTCTGCGCACGGTCGGTGCCTGCGCGCGCATCCAGCGGCAGCCATGTCTCCACGCGCGGCCGGCCGAACGAATCGATCACGGCCTGGAAGCGCTCTCCCATGAGAAAGCTCGCCGCCGCCGCGGCGTCGAGCCACAGGTACACCGATGCGTAGACGTGCCCGGCGGCCCCGTGCCGCCCGCGCTCCTGCGACACGAAGGCCTTGAACGCCAGCCCCTGCGTGTCGTCCCAGAGCGGGCCGCGCCGGGCGGCGCGCTGGCGGATGATCTGCATGTCGTAGTCGGCCGGAAGCCTGTGCGAGTACTGCATCGCGAACATCGGATTGCTCCTTGTGAATCCTGGTGGATGAATGAATGGGTCACCAGGAGCTTGCGCGCGCAGCCACCCAGGGAGAAGAGGGCGGGCGATATAGCTGTGATGCGTCGGCGCAATGGCTCGACTAGGGCGGGTGCTTACGCAGGGTGCGAAGGCTCGCGCCGTCCCGGCCGGCGCAGCGCCAGCCACCAGAGCAGCGCGGCGTTGACCGACCAGCTCGCCGCCAGCATCAGCAGCGCCATGCTGGCCACGCCGGGCGACAGGCCGAGCGTCAGCAGGCTCAGCGACCACGGCAGCCCACCCGCGATGGCGACGAGCAGGCTCACGTCGTTGTCGGGCGCGACCGCGCAAGTCAGGATGCAGACGACGCCCGCGACCGTGTAGGCCAGGGCGGCGGCGCGCCATCCCGAGCGCGAGGGCGGACGTGAGTTTGCAATCGGCATGTCCTGAGCATCGCCGATCCCGTGCCGGGACGTGAAGGCCTGTCGCGCGAAGGGGCGTAGTGTTTTTGCGACGCGGGTTTCAGCGGCTTGCCAACTTTTCCACGACGGGGGCGATCGGCGCGTTCGGCAGCACGGCTTCGATGCCGAGGGCCAGTGCCAGCAGTGCCGGATCGGAGCCTTCCGCGCCGGTGATTTCCAGTCCCGCCGGCAGGCCGTCGAAGGCGAGGCCCATCGGCAGGCTCACCGCGGGCAGGCCCGCCATGCCGGCCGGGCCCGAGTTGCGGATGTAGGCAGAGAACGCGGTGGTGCGGTGGCCGCACAGCGACACTTCCACGTCCTCGCCGATGCGTGCGGCGGTCAAAGGACTGGTCGGGAAGACGAGGGCGGCGAGCTCGTGCCGGGCGAAGCACTCGCGGTACGCCGCCTGCATCCGCGGGCGCAGGGTGAGCAGCGCGTGGGCGTAGGCCTCTGGCGCGATGGCTGTGGAACCGAAGAGGCGCTCGAAGAGCGGCCGCACGTCGGGGCTGACCACCGCGTCGGTGAGCGCGCGCGCATCGAAAGGCCGGCCGTGCCGCGCGAAGTAGGCGGCCAGCGCGGGCAGGATCTCGTGCAGAGAGATCGTCATCGACGCTTCCCTGAACAGCGCGCCGGCTTCGGCCAGATCGCAGTGCACCAGCACGGCTCCGGCCTTGCGCAGCAACTCGAGGCGTTCGCGGGCCAGTTGCGCGACGGGCGGATCGAGCTCTTGCCAGAAGTAGGCCTCCGGCACGCCGAGGCGCACGCCAGCGAGCGGCGTCGGGTTCACTCGCAGCGGGCCGCCTGCCACCGCGTGGTCGACCAGCACGCAATCGTCGACGCAGCGCGCCATGACGCCGGCGGTGTCGAAGGTGGGCGAGATCGGCACCAGTCCGTCGTCGGGCCAGCGGTGCGTCGTCGGCCGGAAGCCAACCAGTCCGCACAGCGCGGCCGGCACGCGCACCGAGCCGCCCGTGTCGGTGCCGATGGCCGCCGGCGCGGCGCGCAACCCCAGCAGCGCCGCGTTGCCGCCGCTGGAACCACCCGTGACGCGCTCGGCGTCGAAGGGATTGCGCGACGGCCCGAAGCCGTGGTTGTGGCCGGTAACGCCCTGCGACCACTCGTGCAGGTTCGTCTTGCCGAGCACCAGCGCGCCCGCGTCGAGCAGCCGCTGCGTCACGCCCGCGTGGATGCGCGGGCGGTGGTCCGCCATCCACGGGCTGCCGGCCGTGGTCGGCATGCCGGCGACGTCGATGTTGTCCTTGAAGGCCAGCGGCACGCCATATAGAGGATGTGTTCCAGGCGTGGGGAGCGGTGAGGCATCGAGTTCGACGGCCGCGGTACGGAGGGCTTCGGGGTCCAGGTGGAGCAGGGCACCGTAGGAGGCGATGGCATCGGCGCGCTCCAGCAACGCCTGTGCGTAGTCGGTGGCTCGAAGTTCGCCGCGCGCCATCAGCCCGGCGGCCTCGCGGGCGGAAAGATCTGTCAACGCATTCATTCGGTTCATGGGGGCTCGAAGTGGGGCAGAAGCTGCACTCCGGTGCATGTTTTGGGCCAATTCGAGCCAGCCGAGCCGAAAAACAGCCTGAAATTGCATGGCATGAATACTGCTTTAAGAGTTTTTTGTATTCACGAGGCCATCCAATGTCTTTCAAGTCCTTGCGTATCCTGGCCGCCGTCGCGACGTCGATGGCTCTTCTGGCGGGCATGCCCGCATCCGCCGCCGAGAAGGTCTCGCTGCGCCTCAAATGGCTGGCGCAGGCGCAGTTCGCCGGTTTCTACGTGGCCAAGGCCAAGGGCTTCTATGACCAGGCCGGGCTCGACCTGACGATCAACCCGGGTGGTCCCAACCTGAACGTCGAGACGCTGGTCGCCTCGGGCAACGACACCTTCGGCCTCGCAGGCGGCACCGAGACCGTGCTCCTGGCTCGTGAGAAGGGCCTGCCGCTGGTGTGCATCGGCGTGACCGTGCAGAACACGCCCTTCACCTACGTGACCTACAAGGATTCCGGCATCACCAAGGTGAAGGACTTCGCCGGCAAGAAGGTCGCGACATGGTTCACCGGCACGCAGTACACGCTGTACTCGATGCTCGCTTCGGCCGGCGTGAAGCAGAGCGACCTGACCATCGTTCCCCAGTCGGGCTCGATGGCGCCTTTCGTCGAGAAGCAGTTCGACGTGGCCGCCGCCACCTACTACAACGAGCTCAACACGCTGAAGGAGCAGGGCCTGGGCGACAAGCTCACGCTCATCAAGCCCGACGACTACGGCGTGGTCGTGCAGCAGGACACGGTGCTCGTGTCCGAGAAGTACCGCAACGAGAAGCCGCAGCAGGTGCAGGCCTTCCTCACGGCCACCATCAAGGGCTGGAAGTACGCGCTGCAGAACAAGAAGGAAGCCATCGACATCGTCATGGCCGCCGCCCCGAGCCTGAATCGCGCGCACCAGGCAGCCATGCTCGACGAGTTCGAGAAGCTCGTGAAGGCCGGCAAGGGCACCACCGACGGCATCCTCGCCATCGACCTGCCCACCGTCGAGAAGATGCAGGCGCAGCTCGTGGGCTACAAGGCGCTGAAGGCGCCGGCCGACCTGTCGAAGGCCTACGACCCGAGCTTCTGGACGCAGGTGCCCGCCGCCGACAAGAAGTTCTGAGCCGCGCCGCCATGAAGTTCATGCCCCATGAAGTGATGCCGCCCGCCGCGAGCGACACGGCGCCGCCCATGCTCGAACTGGTCAACGTGTGGAAGCGCTTCGGCGAAGCGCAGGCGCGGACCGTCGCGGTGTCGGGCGTCAACCTGCGGATCGCGAAAGGCGAGTTCGTCACTCTCGTGGGCCCTTCGGGCTGCGGCAAGTCGACGCTCTTCAACATGATCGCGGGCCTGCTGCCGCCCGACGACGACGGCTCGCTGCTCTTCGGCGGCGTGCCGCAGCGCGACGGCCAGCTGCTCGGCAAGGTGTCGTTCATGCCGCAGCGCGACCTGCTGTTTCCGTGGCGCACCGTGCTGGACAACGCCATCCTCGCGCTCGAGGTGGAGGGCCTGCCGCGCAAGGAAGCGCGCGAACGGGCCCGCGCCATGCTGCCCGAGTTCGGTCTGGCGGGCTTCGCCAACCACTACCCGCACCAGCTGTCGGGTGGCATGCGCCAGCGCGTCGCGCTGATGCGCACCTTCCTGTTCGAGCGCGACCTGATGCTGCTCGACGAGCCCTTCGGCGCGCTCGACGCGCTCACGCGCAGCCGCATGCAGCACTGGCTGCTCGACATCTGGGCGCGCCACTGGCGCACCGTGCTCTTCATCACGCACGACATCGACGAAGCCATCGTGCTGGGCGACCGCGTGCTGGTGATGAGCGCGCGCCCCGGCACGGTGAAGAGCGAGACGGTGATCGACCTGCCGCGCCCGCGCGATCCGTCGGTCGTGCTGACGCCGGAGTTCATCCGCATCAAGCAGCGCCTGCTGGCCGAGATCGAGGAAGAAAGCCGCAAGACCTTCGCGCAGGAGGGCACCGCCTCGTGAACGATTTCCTGCAGTGCGCAGTGCGCTCGCCCGCGCTGGCCTTCGTGGGCCTGGCACTGGTGTGGGAGGTCTGCGTGCACGCCTTCGCGCCGTCGCCGCGCTACCTGCCTGCACTGAGCGCCATCGCGCAGGACGCCTGGTCGGTGTGGCCGCAGCTCGCCCGCGGCTTCGGCCGCACGCTGCTGGAGACCGTGCTCGGCTTCGCGATGGGTGCGCTGTTCGGCTGCGCCTGCGGCACGGTGTTCACCTATTCGCGCTGGATGGAGCGCTCGGTGTTCCCGCTGTTCGTGGTGTCGCAGACGGTGCCGGTGGTGGCCTTCGGCGCACTTATCGTCATCTGGTTCGGCAACTCGCTGCTGGCCAAGGTGATGACGGCGTTCTTCCTGACCTTCTTCCCCGTCACCGTGAACACGCTGCGCGGGCTGAAGTCGTGCGACCCGCAGCGCATCGCGCTGATGAAGAGCTTCGGGGCCAACCGCCTCGTGCTGTTCTTCAAGCTGGCCGTGCCGTCGGCGCTGCCGCAGGTCATGGTCGGGCTGCGCGTGGCCATCGGCCTGAGCCTGATCGGTTCGGTGGTGGGTGAGTGGTTCGGCGAGACAGTGGGCCTGGGCGTGATGCTGATGGAGGCGATGAACGCCGACCTCGTGGTGCGCCTGTGGGTGGTGATGTTCGCCTGCGGGCTGATGGGTGCGCTGCTCTACGGGCTGCTCGCCTTCGTGGAAAGGAGGCTCGTATGGTGGCGCAGCGAAAGCTGATGGCATCGCCTGTCGCTCCGGTGGTGCTGGGCATCGCCGTGCTGCTCGCGGTGTGGGAGGGCGCGATATGGCTCTTCGGCATCCCGCCCTTCGTGCTGCCCAGTCTGGGCACCATCGTGCAGCATGCGTTCACGGACACCGGCCGCCTGACGGGTGCGCTGCTGGCCACGCTGGGCGAGGCGCTCGGCGGCTACGCACTGGGCGGCCTGCTCGGGCTGCTGCTGGCAGTGGTGCTGCTGCTGGTGCCGCCGCTCGAACGCATCGTGATGCCGCTGGCGGTGGCTGTGAACGCGGTGCCCACGGTCGCCTATGCGCCGCTCTTCCTGATCTGGTTCGGCCTCGGTGCCGCCTCGAAGATCGCGCTGGTGGCGCTGGCGGTCGGCTTCACGATGCTGGTGAATGCGCTGCACGGCCTGAAGCAGGCCGACCTCGCGGCAGTGAACCTGATGCGCAGCTTCGGGGCAGGGCCCTTGAAGATCGTCTGGCGTCTGCGCCTGCCGGTGGCCATGCCCTCGGTGGTCACGGCACTGCGCATCGGCGTGCCGCGCAGCATGATCGTCGCGATCGTCGGCGAGATGCTGGGCGCCTACGCGGGGCTGGGGCGAATGATCTATGAATCGACGCAGCAGGTCGACCTGCTGAGCGTGTGGTCGGCGGTGCTCGTGGCATCGCTGGCGAGCATGGTCTTCTACGGCCTGCTCGTGTGGATCGATCAAAAGCTCGTGTGGTGGCGATGATGGCGAAGACGAATCCCGCGGCATACCCCGAGACCGAAGCCGAGCTGCGTGTGCAGCTCGCCGCCTGCTACCGGCTGGTGGCGCACTTCGGCATGGACGACCTGATCTACAACCACATCTCGGCGCGCGTGCCGGGGCCGGAGCATCACTTTCTCATCAACCCCTACGGGCTGCTGTTCTCGGAAGTGACGGCGTCCTCGCTGGTGAAGATCGACCTGGACGGCAACAAGGTGGACGACACCGACGCCGAGGTCAACCGGGCCGGCTTCGTCATCCACAGCGCGATCCACGCGGGGCGCCCCGACGCGCTGTGCGTGCTGCACACGCACTCGGAGGCCGGCACGGCGATCGCCGCTATGCCCAACGGCCTTTCGCCGCTGAGCCAGTTCGCGATGCGCTACCAGGGCCATACCGCCTTCCACGACTACGAGGGCGTGGCACTGGAGACCGGCGAGCGCGAGCGGCTGGTGCGCGACCTGGGCCCGCACCACACGCTGGTGCTGCGCAACCACGGCATCCTGACCGTGGGCCGCACCATTCCCGAGGCCTTCATCCTCATGTACTACTTCGAGAAGGCGGCCAAGGTGCAGCTGCTCGCGCAGGGCGGGGTGGCGCCCGGCGAATCGCTGGTGTACCCGCAGCCCGAGGTGAGCGAACTGGCCGCGCGCCAGTTCACCGAATTCGCGGGCGACATCCTGCCGCCCGGCACGCGCGAATGGCCTGCGTTCCTGCGCATGCTGGAGCGCACCCAGCCCGACTACCGGCTCTGAGCGCCGGCAACTTCCTTCCTGTTCATCCACAGAGACACATCCCGACCATGCAACTCGAGAACCTCACCTCCTTCATCGGCACCGAAGTCACGGGGCTAGACCTGCGCGAGCCAGTGAGCGACGCCGACTTCGCGGTGCTGCGCGACACGCTCAACCAGCGCTCGGTCCTGCTGTTTCGCGGCCAGAGCATCAACGAATCGCAGCACGTGGCCTTCTCGCGCCGCTTCGGGCCGCTGCTGGGCCACGTGCTCACGCAGTTCCTGAAGAAGGAGCATCCCGAGGTCTACGTGCTGTCGAACGTGTCGGAGAACGGCAAGCCCATCGGCAACCACAAGGAGGGCTGGAACTGGCACTCCGACCTCTCGTACAAGGCCGAGCCCTCGATGGGCGCGCTGCTCTACGCGCTGGAAGTGCCGCCGGTGGAGGGCGACACCTTCTTCGCCTCGATGCATGCCGCCTACGAGGCGCTGGACGACGACACGAAGGCGCGCATCCGCCACATGACGGCCACGCACAGCTACGCCAACTACTACGGCAAGGCCTTCGCCGACCGTGCTCCGCTCACGCCCGAGCAGCTGGCGGCCACGCCCGACGTGGTGCACCCGCTGGTGCGCACGCACCCCGAGACCGGCCGCCTTTCGCTGTACGTGGGCGAGGACGTGGTCAAGCACATCGACGGCCTGCCCGCCGACGAGAGCGTGGCGCTGCTGGCCGAGCTGAACGCGCACGCCATCTCGCCGGAGTTCAGCTACCGCCACAAGTGGCTCGCGGGCGACCTGCTGGTGTGGGACAACCGCTGCACCATGCACCGCGCCACGCCCTACGACGACAACGTGTACCGCCGCGTGATGCACCGCACCACCGTGGCCGGAGACCGCCCGTTCTGAAATCCCCGAATGGCGCGCGGGCCCAGCGTCCGAGTGCCTGAATCGCACCGACAAAGACAAACACAACAAGGAAGGCAAGAACATGGAACCCGATGAACCCGAGATGACCGCCGACCCCTCGGCGCCGCGCGCACGCGAGCGCCAGCGCGGCAAGGGCGCGACGCTGTCCGACGAGCTGAAGGACACGCTGGAGGACCTGATCGTCAGCGGCGTGCTCAAGCCCGGTGCGCGGCTCGACGAGGCCGAGCTGGCCGAGCGCTTCAAGGTGTCGCGCACTCCGGTGCGCGAGGCGCTCAAGGCGCTGGCCGCCACGGGCCTTGTCGACCTGCGCAGCCGCCAGGGTGGAGTGTGCGTGGCGCGCATCTCGCTGCCCATGCTCATCGAGATGTTCCAGATGATGGCGGTGATGGAGGGCCTGTGCGCCAAGTTCGCCGCGCGCCGCGCCACCGAGGCGCAGAAGCAGCGCATGAGCCAGTTGCACGACGACCTGACGAGCATCCTGGCCTCGGGCGACCACTCGCGCTTCTACGACGTGAACCAGGACTTCCACGATGCGCTCTACGAAGCCTCCAACACGCACTACCTCGCGGAGCAGACGCGCGCGCTGCGCAAGCGCGTGCGCGTGTACCGCCGCTACGTGACCTTCCAGCCCGGGCGCATGAGCGCCACCATCGGCGAGCACGGCGCCATCCTCGACGCCATCCGGCGCAACGACCCGGGCGCCGCGTTCAACGCCGCCATCGACCACGTGAGCCTGCTCGAGGACGACATCGTCGACCTGATCGCCGCGCTGTCCGAGCAGGACGCGGCGGGCGCTGCCTGATCTTTCCACACGACCATCTTTTTCCCGATCGCATCCCAGGACATCTCTCCATGAAACTCGAACTCGACGGCAAGACCGTGCTCATCACCGGTGCCTCCAAGGGCATCGGCCTCGCCGCGGCCCATTCGTTCGCGGCCGAAGGCTGCCACCTGCAACTGGCCGCGCGCGACGGTGTCGCGCTGGCCGCCGCCAAGGAAGAAATCGAGAAGCTCCATCCGGTCAAGGTGCGCATTCATCCGATGGACCTGGCCGCGCCCGGCGCCATGGTGCAGCTCGCCGAGGCGGCAGGGCATGTCGACATCCTTGTGAACAACGCGGGCGACATCCCTTCTGGCCCCATCGAGTCGCTGGACTTCGCCCTGGTGCGCCGGGGCTTCCAGCTCAAGGTGCTGGGCTACATGGAACTCAGCCAGATCTACTACGCACGCATGAAGGCGGCGGGCGGCGGCGTGATCGTGAACGACATCGGCAACTCCGGCGAGAACTGGGACGCCAACTACATCGCCGGGTCCACCGGCAACGCGGCCGTGATGGCCTTCACGCGCGCGCTCGGCGGCGTGAGCCTGGACGACGGCATCCGCGTGGTGGGCGTGAACCCCGGTCCAGTCGCGACCGACCGCATGGTCAAGCTCATGAAGCGCCGCGCCCTCGACACCCATGGCGACGAAGGCCGCTGGGAGGAACTGTTCGACAACTATCCCGGCGGTCGCCCCGCCACGCCGGAAGAGGTGGCCGAACTGATGGTGTTCCTGGCCTCGCCGCGCGCGGGCTACATCACCGGCACGGTGGTGACCATCGACGGCGGCATCGCGGCGCGCGGCTCGATCATCAAGACCAGCAAGAAGGCCATGGCCGCCGAACAGCAGAGGCTTGCGGCATGAACGCGGCGCTGAACCCCGCCGCAGCGGTGCCGGCCGTGACGAGCGATGCCGAAACCCGCAACCGGTACTTCGACCGGCTGTTCTCCAACCCCGCGCTGATGTGGCTGGGCCAGAACACCAACCACTTCCCGCTGCACCCGGCCGTGCGCAAGGCGCTGCACGACGCCATCGACGACGAGAGCTTCCATGCCTATGCGCCGCCGCTGGGCATGGAAGCGCTGCGCTCTGCCATCGTGGCCGATCTCGGCGTGCCGGACCAGTCGGCCGTGGTGACCGACGGCGCGGTCTCCGCGCTGGCGCTGGCCTGCCGCGCCTTCTGCGTGGCGGGCAAGGGCTTCGTCACCACCGACCCGGGATGGAAGTGGCCGCTGCAGTTCGCGGCCAAGGCCGGTTCGGCGATCACGGAGATTCCGATCTACGGGCCGGAATACGGCTTCAAGTTGTCGGCCGAGGCGCTGGCCGCTTCGACCGATGCGAACACCGCCGTCATCTATCTCGTGGACCCCAACAACCCGCTGGGCACCACCTACACCGAGGACGAGATCCGCGCCTTCGCGCAGCGCGCCCGCGAGATCGGCGCCATCCTCATCCACGACTGCACCTACCGCGACTTCGCCGACAGCCACACGCTGGCGTCGCGCTTCTACCCGGAAGGCACCGTGACCATCGTGAGCTTCTCGAAGTGGCTGGGCCTCGCGGGCCTGCGCCTCGGTGCGCTCGTGGCCTCGCCGGAGCTGCTCGCGCGCATCCTGCCGCACTCGCAGGCGCCGCTGGGCGCGAGCGTGCTGGCGCAGCGCGCGGCCATCGCGGGCCTGGCGGTGAAGGCCGAGTGGATGGCCGAGGTGATCGCGCAGCAGCGCGAGAACCAGCGGCTGATCGTCGACGCCTTCGCGAAGCTGCCGGGCTTCGAGGTGCCGGTGTTCCCGTCGCAGGCCAACTTCATCGTGGTCGAGTGCAGCAAGGCGGGCGTGACGCCCGAGGCGCTGGTCACTGCGCTGGGCGAGCACGACATCATGGTGCGGCAGGGCACGTACCACACGCCGCGCTTCGGGCACCGCTTCGTGAAGATCTCCACCACCGTGCCCAGGGCCTGGGCGCAGGCGCTGTGCGACGTGCTGCCGCAGGCGGTCGAGCGTGCGCGCAGCCTGCCGGCGACGGCGGCGCTGTTCTGAGGAGGGGCCGACCATGAGTTTCGCCACCACCCCCGACGGCGTTCGCCTCTACTACGAGACCGCCGGCAGCGGCACGCCGATCGTGTTCGTGCACGAGTTCGGCGGCGACCACCGCAGCTGGGAACCACAGATGCGCTACTTCGCGCGGCGCCACCAGTGCGTGACCTTCGGCGCGCGCGGCTACCCGCCATCGGACGTGCCGGCCGACGTGGAGCGCTATTCGCAAGCGACTGCGGCCGACGACATCGTCGCGGTGATGGACGCGCTGGGCCTTGCGCGCGCGCACATCGTCGGGTTGTCGATGGGCGGCTTCGCCACGCTGCACTTCGGCCTTCGCCATGCGCAGCGGGCATCGTCGCTGGTGATCGCCGGCGCGGGCTACGGCGCAGAGAAGGAGCACGAGGAGTACTTCCGCGGCGTCTCGCTCGAAGTGGCCAGGCAGTTCGAGGCGCAGGGCTCCGAGAAATTCGCGCGCACCTATTCGCTGGGCGCGAGCCGCGTGCAGTTCCAGAACAAGGACCCGCGCGGCTGGCAGGAATTCGCGACCTGGCTCGGCCAGCACGATGCCGTCGGCGCGGCCAACACCATGCGCGGCGTACAGGCGCGGCGCCCCTCGATCTACGACCTGGAAAGCGAGTTGCGCGCGATGAGCGTGCCCTCGCTCGTGGTGGTCGGCGACGAGGACGACCATTGCCTGCAGCCCGGCATCTTTCTCAAGAAGACGCTGCCGGCATGCGGCCTTGCCGTGATGCCCAAGACCGGCCATACGCTCAACCTGGAAGAGCCCGCCGCGTTCAATGCCTTGCTGGCCGAGTTCTTCGCCCAGGTCGAGGCCGGCCAGTGGAAGCCGCGCGATCCGCGCGCGCTGCCCAGCCAGATCATGAAGACCGACTGATGAGCGCGGCGACCGCCACCGAAGCCGCTGCTGCTGCTGCCGCCGAGGGGCAGGGCATCTGGCGCATCGACGCCGACCGGCTGTGGGACCGGCTCATGGCGCTCGCCCGCATCGGCGCCACGCCGGGCGGCGGCGTGAACCGGCAGGCGCTGAGCGCGGAAGAGATCGCGTCGTGGCACGCGATGATCGACTGGGCGCTGTCGGTCGGCCTGGAGCCGTCGACCGATGCGGCGGGCAATCTTTTCATCGCGCTGCCAGGTGCCGACCGCGACGCGCCGCCCGTGCTCGCGGGCAGCCATCTCGACAGCCAGCCCGGAGGTGGGCGCTTCGACGGCGTGTACGGCGTGGTCGCGGCGCTGGAAGTGCTGACCACGCTGGCCGCGCGCGGCGTGCGTCCGCCTGTGGACATCGTCTGCGTGGCGTGGATGAACGAGGAGGGCTCGCGCTTCGCGCCCGGCATGATGGGCTCGGAAGCCTTTGCCGGCGTGCGCAGCCTTCAGGCCGTGCGCGAGGTGTGCGACGCCGACGGCATCCGCGTCGCCGATGCGCTCGATGCCCTGCATGCGGCTTTCCCCAGCCTGCGCCGGCGCCCGCTGGGCTTTCCGGTGGCGGCCTATGTCGAGGCGCACATCGAGCAGGGGCCGCTGCTGGAGGCGCAGGAACGCGTGATCGGCGTCGTCACTGGCATCCAGGGCAAGAAGACATTCGACGTCGTGATCGACGGCGAGCGCGGCCATGCCGGCACGCTCGCAATGGCGGATCGTCGAGATGCGCTCGCGGCCTTCGCGCGCATCGCGACGGCGCTCCATGCCGAGATCGGCGGTCACGACGACGCGGTGAAGTTCACCATCGGCCGGTTGCAGGTGGAACCCAACGCGCCCTCGGTGGTGCCCGAGCGGGTGACGCTGCGCATCGACCTGCGGCATCCCGACAACGCAGTGCTCGATCACCTGGGGACGCGGTTGGTCGAACTGTGCGGGACGCTCGCCGCGCCGTGCCAGGCGAGCGTGACTCCTTTGGTCGATGCTCCATCCAACGGCTTCGACGCTGCGTTGCAGCGGGCAATCGCGGAGGCCGCCGAGCGCATCGGGCAGCCGCACATGCCAATTCTCTCGGCCGCCGGCCACGATGCGCGCCACCTGGCGCCGCTGTGCCCCAGCGCGATGATCTTCATTCCCTGCCGCGACGGCGTGAGCCACGCGGAACATGAGTGGGCCGAGCCCGCGCACGTGGTGGCCGGAGCGAACGTGCTGTTGCGCGTGCTGCTGCCCTACACAAGGGCTGGACTGGGAGATTCGCCATGAATGCAGTCGACACCGCCACCGCCACCGTCATCGACATGGCCGACCTGCCCATGCAGCATCCGCGCGCGCCGGCCAGCGCGGCGCAGGCCAGGGCGCGCTTCTTCAACTCCGGCAACGCCTTCAACGTGAAGCTGCCCGAGGTGCCCGCGCGGCTCTTCGCGCCGCCTCCGGAAGGGCGCCATGGCGTCTTCGATTGCGACCAGTCGCGCGCGCTCGACTGCGGCTTTCCGGCCACCACGCCGCTGATGCTCGCGCGCTATGTGCGCATCGCCGCTCGCGACGCGTTGCTGCCGCTGGATGTGCGCGCCACGGGGGCGGTCTGGTACGTGATCTCCGGCAGCGGCAGGTTGACGGGGGCGGTCGACGGCTTTGCCTTCGGCGCGGGCGACGTGTTCCTGCTGCCCGGCGCATCGGGCTACCGGATCGAAGCAGGCTCCGAGGGCGCGCTGCTGTGGACGGTCGGCAACGAGCCGCAACTGGCCTTCGAGCGCGCGCAGCCGGCGCCCGTGGCCGGCGCGGCCATCGATGTCGTGCACTATCCGGCCGCGGAGATCGAGCGCCAGTTCGAACTGATGTTCTCCTGCGTCACGCGCGACGAAACCTCGGGCCGGGCACTGATCTTCTCGTCCGACCGCCAAGCCGCCGCGCGCAACCTCACGCCCACGCTGACGCTGAGCTTCAACACGCTGGAGCCGGGCACGCACCAGCGCGCCCACCGCCACAACTCGGCCGCTGTGACGCTGGTGGTGCAGGGCGAGGGCTGCCATTCGGTGGTGGGCGATGCGGTGTGCCCGTGGACGCCGTGGGCCACGCTGGTCACGCCACCCGGTGCGCCGCACTCGCATCACAACGCCGGCTCGCGCGGCGCACGCTTCCTGATCGTGCAGGACGGCGGACTGCACTATCACGCGCGAACGATGGGATTCGAATTCCTCGAAGCTGCCGGTTGATTGGCGCACGCCTGCCCGCGAGAGCACAAGCAGGGAAGCAGAACGTTCACGCCCGCTTCTTCGACCTGTCATTTGGGCGCGCCACCATCCGCGGCATGGCTGGCCAACTTATCTCCATCGCCCTGACCGTAGACCAACACGACGCAGGCGACTATTTCTGGGTACTGCTGGAATCCTTCGACAACTCGATGGAGTTCGAGCCGCTGATGGAAGCGGCCACCGGATTCGCCACCTACGCCGAAGCCCTGCAGGCAGGCTATGTCGTGCTGAAGGGACTCTCCGAAGACCTGAACGTCGGGCCTCGCGAAGAGGCCGATGAGCTGATCTCCACGGCAGAAGCGGCTCTCGGCAACGCCCGCTGACACGCTTCGGCACGGCCGCCGGAATGCCCGGCGGCTGTCAGAGGCGGTAGGCCCTGGCTGACACGCACCCCATGAGCCTCCGGCGAAATTGACGTTTCCGGTCATCGACGTTGCAGCGCCCCTGGCAGGCCATCGCAACGCCCCGGCCGGAACGACAACAAGTCATCAGGGGTGGTCGCATGGTGGAGTATTTCAGGGTAGGCCTTCCGTACATCCGCATCCGCTTCAAGGTGCCCGCGCGGCGTGGCGGCAGGGTCGAGTTGCAAGGAAGGTTCGGAGTCATCACCGGCGCGAGCGGCGAGCACTTGCTGGTTCGCTTCGATGGAGAATCGACCGCCTCCATCGTTCATCCGGTCGAACTCAACTATGTGGAGGCGGGGGAGGCTGTAGAACCCAGGTCGCCGTCGGCGTTGCCACCCGAGTAGGGCAATTGCGACACGACCTTGGTGAAGGGGCCCCACTGCACGGCGTATTGATCAGCAAACTCTTCGACCTGACGAGCGTTGGCGCTGCTCCAGTGCCTTGAGTACCAATCGACGTGATGTCCGACCTCGTGGCAGAACAGGTGCTCGAGGTAGAAGCGCTTGAGGTCGGCCGCCGAAAAGGCCGCATACCACCGGCCATGCTCGCTGACGAGCTTCGCGCCAAAACGCAGGTACGGCGCAACATGCTGGGACTTCGGTTTCTTGCGCCCGACATACAGGCGTCCGTCGACACGCCAGGGATACAGGATGATGACGCGAACACCGCTGCCATAGATGAACAAGGCAAGCGGCGCATCCAGGCCGGTCATGCGTTCGGGTCTGCGGCGGAGCCAGATATGCGTGATGCCTTCCCCGTGACTTGCGGGAAGCGCCTGCAGCGCGGCCGCGCACTCTTGCACCGATACGGGGAAGAAGAAATCGCGTGACGGGTTGTCCTGAAGCAGAAGAGGCAGCGTATCCCCTGGCCCAGGCCGTTGCAGCGAGTGTGCGCGTGCCACGATGTTGTCCGTGAACCGGCGTCGTGTGCGTCCGCCATGGATGTCGCCGTAGGTCCGGCTCTTCTTCCAAGGCGTTGCTGAACGGTTCTTCATGAAGGCCTCGATCGGCGCGGGCTATGCTGGCGCCTGTTTTTTGATTCGGCCGAGATGATATGAAGAAATCCAATCCACCCGGGAAGACCGCTGCCAGCACATACGACATCAAGAAACAGTGGCACTGGGGTCGCGGCATGCGGGAGCTTCGCATCGCCGATTTTCTGAAGGACGGCCGGTTGCTGGTTCCTGGCGAGTACACGGGGGAGGGGCCCGCCACCGACGACGGCACCGGTGCGCTCCGGACTGTTGGCGGCATCCAGGTTGGCGCCGCGAACTACGAGACGGGATTGATGTGGGTGGGCCGGAAGCTGCGGGAAGGAGACCTGCCGGCAAAGCCCGGAGGACCGTCGACACCTTGAGGGCTTGAGGGTAAATCCCGGCGATTTTTGTCTGCAGCAGACCTATCTTGAATCTGTGACCAACTGCTGGAGACGATCATGTTGATGGTTACAAAAGTGGCGGCGGTCAGCCTGACTGCCATCGTCATGGGCGGCACCCCGTCGCCGGGCAGCGATCCTGCCGGCCTCTCCCTCGTCACATCGCCGGTTGCAGCCGTGCAGCCGTCTCCAGGCTTGCCGAGCCAGCCGTGCGTGAATGGGTGCAACGTCTGGCGGATGATCCACGAGCGTCGCTGAATCGGTTGCTCCTGCCGGTCGCGGACTGGTTAACGGTCGCCAAAGACTGTATATTCGTACAGTCTTTGGCTGCAAGCCCGATTGGTGCCTTCGTGCGCCGGGGCGATGAACCATGAACCAGTTCGAGCTTTTCTTCCCGAGGGCTGCGGTGACGGCCTTGCCTGTTTCTTCCATGCCGCAGCCGCATTTGCCGGCATTGCCGGCGGAGCCGTCATTCGCGCAGATGGCGCACGAGGAGCCATTCCGGTTCGACGATGCCGAAGTCGAGGCGCGCGTCACCTACACCGTGCGGCTCGCGGACTATTCGCCCCCGGCAGCCGATGCCGTAAGAGTCGCGGAGCAGCGCTTCCGGCGCGAGATAGACCGGCAGCTGGGCGACGACGTCGTCGAGGCATTGCGGGCATTCCAGAACGCGAGCGAGTCGAGCGAAAGCGACCTGTCGAAGGCCGAGATCGCCATGGCCAGGCGCTGGGCCAAGGCCTACGACGCGGCGCGCACCGCGGGCTTTCGCGACCTGGGTGAGACCGACGAGGCCTTCTTCGACGTGCGGCCTGTCTGAGCCGTGTAACCGGCGGGCGCGCCGGGTTGCTGCGAATCCGGCCGGAGATGTGTCAAAGTCCGCAAGGCACTCAGACATCATTGCTCCGAAAGCAGACAGTGTTTCGTCGACCATCCATCACCTTCCGGACAACGGCCTTCGTCGCCGTCGTCTGCCTCGCCCTCGTCGCGCTCGACTTCCTGAACAGCTGGCATTCGCGCGCGGTCCAGCTCAAGCAGATGAGCGTTGCCACGTCGAACCTCGCGCGCGCGATGGCGCAGCAGGCGGACGACACGATCAAGCAGGCCGATACCGCGCTGATCGGCATCGTCGAACGCATCCAGCACGACGGCACGGGGCCCGCGGCCCTCGACCGGCTCCACAGGCTGCTGGCGATGCGGGTGAACGAACTCCCGCAGCTCGACGCGCTTCACGTCTACGACAAGGACGGAAACTGGGTCGTCAACTCCCGGGAGGAGCCGCCGCAGAACCTGAACAACGCGCAGCGCGAGTACTTCGCCTTCCATCGCGAGCACGCGGAGCGCGGCCCGCACATCGGCGTGCCGGTGAAGAGCCGGACCAACGGCAAGCTGCTCATTCCCGTCTCGCGGCGCATCGACAACCCGGACGGCAGCTTCGGCGGGGTGGCGCTCGCGACGATCGACGTCGAGTTCTTCGGCAAGTTCTACGACAGCCTCGACATAGGCGAGGCCGGCGCCGTGGCGCTGATCCTCGAGAGCGGGACGATGATGACCCGCCGGCCCTTCAGCGTCGAAATGGTGGGGCGGAACATGCGCGAAACCGGACTCTTCCGCGCATACAAGGACCAGGGGCCGGTCGGCACGGCCGAGATCCTGTCGGCGCAGGACGGCATCACGCGGCTGAACAGCTTCCGGCGCCTTGCCAACTACCCGCTGTTCGCCGCGGCGGCTCTCTCCAAGGACGAGATCCTGGCCGCCTGGTGGCGGGAAACGCTCTGGCACACCGGCGGGGTCATCCTGCTCACGTTGATCGTCGGCTTCGTGGGCTGGCGGCTGGTCAGGCAGATGGAGCTGCAGAACAGGACCGAGGCCGAGTTGCGGCGCGCGCGCGACGCGCTCGAGAAGCTCAACAAGACCCTAAACACCCTCGCCATGGAAGACGGCCTTACGGGCCTTGCGAACCGGCGGCAGTTCGACGTGACGCTGGACAACGAATTCAGCCGCGCCATGCGGGACGCGAGCACGCTGGCGCTGATATTGATCGATGTCGACTGCTTCAAGCAGTACAACGACATCTATGGCCACGCGGCCGGCGACGAGTGCCTGCAGACGATCGGGCGCACCATCGCAAGCCTCGCGGCCCGGCGTCCGGGCGATCTTGCCGCGCGGTACGGCGGGGAAGAACTGGCCGTGCTGCTGCCGAAGACCGACGTGGCTGCCGCCGCCGTCCTCGCGGAAAAGATCCGCAGCGCGGTTCGCGACCTGGAGATCGTGCACGCCGGCATGCCAGGGGGTTTCGTGACCTTGAGCGCAGGCGTGGACGCCTTCAGCCCCGCCGAGACCCCGAGTCCGCCGAAGGAACTGATCCAGTCAGCCGACAGGGCGCTCTATGCGGCCAAGATGGCGGGCCGCAACCGCGTCTGCACGGCGATGCGTTCGACGCAGACATGAGCGAGGAGCCGCCTGGCTCCGGCGCCGGACACCGGCGATACGCGCAAAGCGCATAAGCAAGCGCGATAAGCGGATTTCCCTCGGGACCGCATCACGGGCAAGACTCGAAGGCCAGTCACAACACAACCTTCAGACCTCCGGATGCCCGGCATTTCCCATTCCTCGCGCCCGCTTCGCCTCGGATTCTTCAGCCGCCTGCTCGACGATGCTCCCGCCGCGGAGCGCTACCGCCTGGTCGCCGCGCAGATCGCCCACGCCGAGGCCTTCGGCTTCGACTCGGCCTGGGTGGCGCAGCATCACTTTCATGAGCACGAGGGCGGGCTGCCTTCGCCCTTCGTCTTCCTGGCCTACGTGGCTTCGCGCACCCGGCGCATCCGGCTGGGCACGGGCATCGTCACGCTGCCGCTGGAAAACGCCGTGCGAGTGGCCGAGGACGCGATCGTGCTGGACCTGCTCTCGGGCGGCCGGCTCGAAGTGGGCGTGGGAACGGGCGGCACGCCCGAGTCATTCGCGGCCTTCGGGCTCGACGGCAACGACCGATCGGCCATCTTCGCCAGGCAGCTCGCCGCGGTGCGCTCGGCATGGGCAGGCCAGCCGCTGGCCGGTGGCGACACGCTGTACCCCTCGGGCTTGCAGCTGCTGGGCCGCATCTGGCAGGCCACGTTCTCGGTGAGCGGCGGCACGCGCGCGGGAGAGGCGGGTGACGGCCTGATGCTCTCGCGCACGCAGCCGCGTCCCGGGCATGCGCCGCATGCCTCGCTCGCGGAGATCCAGAACCCTATCGTCGATGCCTACCTTGCAGCGCTGCCTTCCGGCCATACGCCGCGGATCGTGGGCTCGCGCAGCGTCTTCGTGGCGGACACGCGCAAGGAGGCCCTGCGCCTGGCCGACATCGGCCTGCGCCGTTCGGCGGCTCGCTTCGGGGCTTCGGGCCAGACCGGTCTTGCCGACAGGGCCGGTCCCGACGCGCCGCTCGAACAACTGATTGCCGAGTACGACGTGCACGTTGGATCGCCGGAGGACGTGATCGCCTCGCTGCGCGCCGACAGCACGCTCGCGCGCGTGACCGATCTCGTCTGCCAGGTGCATTCGGTCGATCCGCCGCACGAGGCGATCCTGCGCTCCATCGAGCTGACCGCCACCGTGGTCGCGCCGGCCCTGGGCTGGACGCGCGGGGCGAGCGCGCCGGATCTCCAGGCACTTGCACTTCTCTAGCCGCATTCCTTTTTCCATGAACGCCATCGCTTCCTCATCTTCCTCCTCCTCTTTTTCTGCAGCTTCCCTCGCAGCGGCGGTGCCCGATGTCATCGACCGGCTTGCCGGCATCGAGCCTGGCAGCCACCTCGACCGCATCCGCTCGCAGCGCGAGCAGGCGCGCATCCATGCGCAGCAGAGCTATCTGGCACTGTTCGCACCGACGCCACCGCTGTTTGGGAACTTCGAAATCGCGGACCGGTTTGCCATTGCGGCCTTCGTCGCGGGGCTGCACGGCCAGGCCGACGTGGCGCGCTTCTATGCGGATGCGCTGCCGGGGCAGGGCGCTCGTGCCGGAGTGGTCGAGGCTGTCGCCGTCGAAACAAAGCGGGGTGCCGCACAGGGGCCCTATGGCCGCTATCCCACCGGACCGCTCAGCGTAGAGGACGCGGGCGGTGCCTCGTACGCGGTGAGCGACGCGCAGCGCGCGGTGCTGGGCGAGCGGCTTTCGGCCGGCTTCGAGCACGCACACCTGCTCGTCTTTCATCCGCGCGATGCGAGCGCTGCAGCACTGCAGTCGCTGCTCGACGCGGGATGGTCGAGCACCGAGATCGTGACGCTGTCGCAGCTCGTTGCGTTCCTCGCGTTCCAGATCCGCGTCGTCAGCGGCTTGCGGGCTCTGGCGCAACGCCCCGTCACCCTTGTCGATTGAGTCGAAGAGAACACCATGAGCGCCGAATCCGTGCTGAACCATCCCGGGAACATTCATCCGAACGCCTTCACGCAGGCGCAGCTCGAATGGCTGCCCTGGCTCGAGCCGCTACCCGAGGCCGACCTGGCCGAGCGGCACTTCACCGGGCTGGTGGATGCATCGCGTGCGAAGTCGCCGTACTTCCGCCTGCTGGCGCGCGACCCGGACATCCTTGGCGCCCGCACGCGCACCGACAAGGACATCTTCTACAACCCCGAAGCCGGCCTGCCGCGCGCCGAGCGCGAACTCTCGGCCACCGCGGCTTCGCGCTTCAATGGCTGCATTTATTGCGCCTCGGTGCATGCGCGCTTCGCCTCGCATTTTTCGCAGCGCACGGACGACGTGCAGCGGCTTCTCGACGAAGGCGTGAAGGCCGAACTGGGCGAGCGCTGGAATGCGATCGTGGCGGCGTCGGTCGCGCTGTCTGCCACGCCGTCCGCGTTCGGGCCCGAGCACGTGGCTCAACTGCGCGCGCAAGGGCTGGACGATCTTGCGATTGCCGACGTCATCCACGGCGCCGCCTTCTTCAACTGGGCGAACCGGCTGATGCTGTCGCTGGGAGAGCCGCAGGCGTCCGCAAGCAGCTGATCCAGCTGATCCGCCTCACGACAGCAGATTCAGCAACCAGGCCAGGAACTGGCCGATGGCGACCAGTGCGGCCCACAGGGCGCGGAGTGCGTCGAGCAAATCAAGGGCCCTACGAAATGACGGCGGCTCGACCGAAGCTAGCGGGGACCAAAGCCCGGCCCCGGCCCGCCGTGGCCGCCATGACCGAAGAGCGCACCAAGGAAAGCCGCGGCGATGATCCCGGTGGCCACGGCCGCCAGGACATATTGCCCATCGACGTAACGCCAGGCATAGCCCTGCGGGGGCTCGTAGAGGCCTCGGGATTGCCAGTCGCTCACGACGTATGCCTCGCCTCGATACCCGGGCGGAAGCGTCGAACCGGGCGCGAATGTCACGGTGGGGGCGGTCGGCGGTGGCGCGACCACGCAGCCGCTGAGTGTGGATGAGACCGCGACGATGGCCGTCGTGGCGATGATGGTGAGCTTCCGGGCGGTGTATCGCATGCGGGTTTTGTTCCTCTGGACAACAGGGAAGCTCAGCCTATGGCGGGACCTGGGGTGAAATTCGGAGAGACCGGAAGAGGCGGGGGATTGGGCCGGAGGCGGCGGCGCACTATCCTGGCGATAACGCCTTATCCAGCCGGGTCTCTGCCTGCGACCTCATCGGCCGGGCAGGTGCCACGCGTTCCCGATCCGGGCAGCAACTGGGGAGCCGTGGTGCGATGCCTGCCAGCCGCGTGACTTCTTCCGCCACTCCCAAGGCCCCAAGGTCTGCCGGCGCCGCAGTTCGGCGCGACCTTCAGCGGCAATGTCGTTAATCACGATCGACTGGTGAGCCATGCCTTCTGAACGGAAGTCAGACTCTGCGGCCTGCAGGAAGATCCAGCTCTACGCCCCCAGCGATCCTGCATGGGAGACCTCCTCGGGCTTGAGGATGATCAGTGGAAAGACCGCATGCTCGATGCTCTGGAGCCCGCCGCATCCGCACTCAGGGATCCCGGGCGAGACAGCGAAAGTTCGCCACGTGCTTCTTATTCACTGGATCTCGTCGCACCAGACCTTGAAGCCGTCCAGCTTGTCCGGACCGAAGGTGCAGGACAACGCCACGTCGCTGGCATCCCGTCCCTGCGCAATCAGCACGCGGCCGATGCGGGGTACGTTGTTGCGCGCATCGAAGGTGTACCAACGGTCGCCCAGGAAAGCCTCGAACCAACCTGCGAAATCCATCGGGCCGAATGGCGGCGCAGTTCCGACATCTCCCAGGTATCCGGTGCAATAACGTGCGGGAATGTTCAGGCATCGACATAA